>JBEKVS010000044.1:0-41501 GCA_049513795.1 Occallatibacter sp.
ACGAGATTATCGCCAAGCTGGGCGGCGGCATCAACGGCATTGCCGAGACCAAGATCTACTTCATCAGCACGCGCACCGGCACCAAGGAAGTCTGGGCGATGGACTACGACGGCCAGAATCAGCATGCCGTCACACACCTGGGCTCGATCTCGATATCTCCGCGCATTTCGCCGGACAATTCACGCCTGGCCTTCGCTTCCCTGGGCCGCGAGGGCTGGACGATCCGCATGTTCTCCTTCGATCTCAACCGCTATGTCGCATTTCCGGCAGGAAGCGAGGGAGGGAGCAACCAATCTCCTGCGTGGTCGGCGGACGGAAGCAAGGTGGCGTTTTCCTCTGCCCGCAGCGGCAATCCGGAGATTTGGCTGGCCGATGCGAGTGGCGGCAATCTGCATAAGCTCACTAGCTTCAAGGGTCCCAACATCGGCCCCACCTTCAACCCGCGCACCGGTGCGCAGATTGCGTGGGTGAGCGGACGAACCGGCGAGCCGCAGATCTACACCATGGACATTGACGGCTCGAATGTGCAGCGCATCACGGATGGCGGCTATGCGGTTTCTCCTTCCTGGTCACCGAACGGCCAGTTGCTGGCCTTCAGCTGGAATCGCAAGTATGGCCCCGGCGACCCGGGCGGCGACGACATACACGTGATCGACCTGGCCAGCAAGGATTATCTGCAGATCACACATGAGTCGGGCAGCAACGACTTCCCTTCCTGGGCTCCGGATAACCGGCACATCGTTTTTCAGCGCACCATCGGCGGACATACGGAGATCTGGACCATGCTTCCCGATGGAACGCATCAGCAGCAATTGACAAAGACCGGCAACAACTCCATGCCCAACTGGAGCTGGAAGTGAATCTTCTCGCAGACGTGTTCGAGTCTTGCTGTGTATCAAATGGTTTCCGCAACAGTTTGTGATCACAAACAACCGTTTTCAATTGCGCCTGATGAACTATCATTTTAGGGTTGATTCTTTCTCGTCGCGATCCAGTCCGTACGGGGCAAACGAATTGATGGGGCGCCGCTTTTCCCTTGAACGGAGGAAGATTTCGGCGGTCACTACGACAACGTTTTCCTGATGGATGAAGGCCGGAACCGCCGTGTTCAGTGTGTTTTGCCTCAATCCGCAATGTTCTGCATCAGATCAAGTAAGTATGTCTGCGCGCGACGCTGCAGATTTCCTCAGCGCAGGCAAAAACCAATTCGAAAACCCGGAAGGAGTACTCCATTGAATATCCGCTCTCGCATGTTGATTTCCAGCGTGATGCTTGTTGCACTGGTAGCCGTTGCAGGTTGCAAGAAGAAGGCCCCTCCGCCGCCGGTTGAGACCGCGCCGCCGCCGGCCACTGTGGCTGCGCCTACGGCGCAACTCACGGCGACCCCTTCAGTGATTTCGGCGGGCGACCAGGTGGTTCTCTCCTGGCGCACTACAGATGCAACCACAGTGGCGATCGACGGCATAGGCGATGTGCCCTCATCGGGCGTCAAGACTGTAACGCCGGCCGCTTCGATCAGCTACCATCTCACGGCCAGTGGTGCGGGAGGCACGGCCGACGCAACGGCCCGCGTGACGGTGAATGCGCCGCCGGCGGTCGTGGTGCCCACCAACACCATGAGTGCGGAAGAGGAGTTCAAAGCCAATATCCAAGATGCCTTCTTCGATTACGACACCTATGACATTCGCGGAGATGCGCAGGCAGTTCTGTCCAAGGACGCCTCATTCCTGGTCAGTCATCCGGATATCAAAGTGGTTATCGGCGGATACTGCGACGAGCGCGGCTCGAACGAATACAACCTTGCGCTGGGGCAAAACCGCGCCGATGCAGCCAAGAACGCGCTGGTGACGGCAGGCGTGGCAGCGAATCGAATCCGCGTAGTGAGCTATGGCAAGGAGAAGCCTTTCTGCTCCGAGTCGACGGAAGAGTGCTGGCAGCAGAATCGCCGTGCGGGCTTCACCATGGATCACTAGAGTCGTACTTTACTGGAGCGGACTTCCCGGCCTGATGAATGGACGAGAAGTCCGCCCTTGTCAACTCGAGTTAGCTAAGTCAAGCGGGCAAGAGTCTTAACTGTCCCAGATGTCAGCCAGTGCGTGGGGTGATGTCTGGGACCCTGTGTTGTTGAGGCGTACCCAAGCGCCGTAAACTGAACCATGTCATCCTCAAGCCGCCGGCTCTTTCTCATGGGTGAAAAAATGAAGATACCTGTATCCTTCCGCAACCGCCTTTTTGCAGCCGCTACCACGGTCCTGCTGCTAACCGCATCGCCTGCTCCCGCGCACGCCGCCTCAAAGGAGATCATCGAACTGCAAACGCAGGTGCAGCAACTGCTGGACATGGTGCAGCGCTTGCAATCGACACTCGATACGCGGTTCGGCGTGCTGCAGCACCTAGTTGAGCAGACCGCCGACAATGCCAACCAGATGACCGTGACCGTGAATGCGCTGCAGCAAAAAATCAATGCGCAGAATGAATCAAGCGGCGGAAAGCTCGACACGGTATCTGGCCAGGTGCAGTCGCTCACTGACTCTGTCGACGAGCTGAAATCGCGCATCGCCAAGGTGGACAAGTCGGTTTCGGATCTGCAGGCACAGCTGCAGAATATCCAGACTCCGCCGGCGGGAACGGCGCCGGCTGGATCAGCGCCTTCCGGGCCGGGCCAGGGTTCCGATCAGAATGCTCAGCCGGGCGGTGCGGGGCAGGCTTCGGCGCCGATGGCGACCGCGGCGCCTGCCGCCCCTCCGCTCAAGGAGACTTACCAGGGCGGCTTGCGCGACTTCATGGCCGGCCATTACTCGGTGGCTCAAAGCGAGTTTCAGGACGTGCTGCACTACTACCCGATGGATGAACTGGCCGGCACATCGCAGTTTTATCTGGGCGAGATTGCCTACAAGCAGCTCGACTACGCGGATGCGATCAAGGCTTACAACGCCGTGCTGGAAGGCTTTCCCGGCAACCCCAAGGCTCCGGCCGCGCAGTTGCGCAAGGGCCTGGCGCTGATCCAAACCAACAAGAAAGAATCCGGCATCCACGAGCTTCGCCTGCTCATCCAGCGCTATCCGCAGTCGCCGGAGGCGGGACAGGCGCGGTCCAAGCTGAACAGCATGGGCGTGCGCATCACTACGGCCGCTGCACACTAAGTGCCTCGGCGTGCGGTGATCGGGTCTGCTTCTCGATTTCCATTCGCTCGATAAGGCCGTCGTGAATGGTGTAGGCGTGATGGACGATGGTGTCGAGCAACAGGTTTCCGCTTAAATCGTGAACTACCTGGTGCACCTCGACGACTGAACGGCCGCTTGCGTCCTTCTCGATCTTGACAGGCTCGACGTGGGGATCGATCATACCCCATTGGCGGGTCCAGTAGGCGCGGACGCCCTCGTGTCCATGCACGTAGCCGCCTTCCATGCCATTCGGCCAGACGACATCGGGATGCATCAAGACGAGCACGGCATCGAGGTGTCGCGCGTTGAATTCGCGATAAGCGGCGACGAGGATTTCCTCGTCGCCGCTCTTTGCATCATGAACCATTGTGGGCCTTGGCTCCGAGCGAGCTCTACTGCAGGCTGGCCATCAAGCCGTCAAGCGCGGACTTGGGCGGGCGGACAATCGACTCGGGGAGCTGGCCGAGCGGCTCGTCGACGATGTTGAGCAGGTCGATGAAGGTGGGCTTCTGCGTGTCGATGTAGAAGATGCCGGTGAGGATCTCGTTGTTGGCGTGCGCCTCCATCAGGGTCTGAACCGACTTCACCTTGTCCGTGGGGTCGAAGTTTTCGTGAAGCTTCTTCAGGCGCAGACTCGAGCCATCGTGCATTTCAACCTCGAAAACCTCGCCTGAAGCATAGTCGACTTCGATTTCTTCGAAGCTGGCGACGAAGTCCACTTCGTTGATGGGCTCGTCATTGTCCTGCATGAACTTGTAGCTCTTGGTGGAACCCTCATGATCGTTGAAGGTCACACAGGGGCTGATGACATCGAGCATCACCGTGCCCTTGTGGGCGATGGCTGCCTTGAGCATGGAGAGCAACTGCTTCTTGTCGCCGCTGAAAGAGCGCCCAACAAAAGTCGCGCCGAGTTGAATCGCCAGTGCGCAGGTATCGATAGCGGGCAGATCGTTGACGACGCCGGTCTTGAGCTTGGAGCCGATATCGGCCGTGGCCGAGAACTGGCCTTTGGTCAATCCGTAGACGCCGTTGTCTTCGATGATGTAGATCATGGGCAGATTGCGGCGGAGGAGATGCACGAACTGGCCCATGCCGATGGAGGCCGTGTCTCCGTCGCCGGAAACTCCGAGGGTCGTCATGGTGTGGTTGGCCAGGATGGCCCCGGTTGAAACCGAGGGCATGCGGCCATGGACGCTGTTGAAGCTGTGCGCGCGGCTCATGAAGTAGGCCGGGCTCTTGGAGGAGCAGCCGATGCCGCTCATCTTCATTACGCGCTCGGGCTCGACGCCCATTTGATACATGGCGTCGATGATGCGCTCGGAGATGGCGTTGTGGCCGCAGCCGGCGCAGAGCGTGGTCTTGCCGCCGCGGTATTCAATCATCGGAAGGCCGATGTGATTCAGTTTTGGTGCTGGTGCTGCTGTTGCCATGGAACTAATTCCCTTCTACGGTGAAACTTGGTTCGTGCTCTCCCAGGTTTCAAAATCGAAACCTGGGGCACCCGGCCATAAAACAAATTCCTTCTGTGTTGGAACCCTCGAAAACGAACCCGGTTCGTGCTTTCCCACCCTGGCGACAAGAACAAAAACGTCGCGAGGATGGGGCGCCCAATATGCTGCGACTCAAGATGCGACGGCGCCTTCGTGCATTTCTGCGTCTTCCACATGTGTCGTGGAGATGCTGCTTAGGCCTTCCTTGGTGGCGAACTCTTCCGTTACCGTCTGCGCGTCGAGCGGCAATCCGCTGAAGTGGAGAATGTTGCGCAGCTTGACGGTTTGTTCGGCGGGCAGATCGAGCTTCAACAGGCTTGCCAGTTGCGCGTCACGGTCCTGCTCGACCACATAGATGCGCTCATGGGAGGCGACAAAGTCGTGAATCTCATGCGAAAACGGATAAGCGCGAATGCGCATGTAGTCGACATCCGTTCCGTACTCCGCCTTGAGCTGATCCATGCTCTCGCGGATGGCATAATCCGAACTTCCGTAGGCCAGAATCCCGACGGGAGACGATCCGTTCTTCCAGGTCAGGGGCGCTGGAACCAGCTTGCGCGCGTTTTCAAACTTGCGCGCCAGGCGCTCCATGCCTTCGATGTAGTCTTCCGGCTTCTCGCTGTAGCCGGCGGATTCGTTGTGTCCCGTGCCACGGGTGAAGTAGGCGGCCTTGGGGTGACGCGTTCCGGGCAATGTACGGTAGCCGATGCCGTCGCCGTCTACGTCTTTGTAACGCGCAAAACTGCCGAGCTTATCAAGATCTTCGGCGCTCAATACCTTGCCGCGGTCGAGCGGTTTGTCGGGATAGGTGAACTGCTCCGACATCCAGTTATTCATGCCCAGATCGAGATCGCTCAGAACAAACACGGGAGTTTGAATACGCTCGGCAAGATCGAATGCCGAGTAGCCGAATTCAAAGCACTCGCGTACGGTTCCCGGCAAGAGGACAACGTGCTTGGTGTCGCCGTGAGACAGAAACGCCACGCTCAGCAGGTCGGCCTGCGAAGTGCGGGTGGGCAATCCTGTGGATGGCCCGGTGCGCTGCACGTCAAAGATTACGCCGGGAAGTTCAGCGTAGTAGCCGAGGCCGGCAAACTCCGCCATGAGCGAGATGCCGGGGCCCGAAGTCGCCGTCATTGCCCGCGCTCCGGCCCAGCCGGCGCCGAGCACCATGCCGATGGCCGCCAGCTCGTCTTCGGCTTGAATCACGGCAAAGGTCGCCTTGCCCTCCGGCGTGACGCGGAATTTCTTCAGCATGTCGGTGGTGGCTTCAACGACGGACGTGGAGGGCGTGATGGGATACCAGGCCACCACCGTCACACCGGCGAATACGGCGCCCATGCCGCAGGCGGCGTTGCCGTCGATGATGATCTTGCCGGCGGTCTTATCCATGCGCTCAATGAAGAATGGGTCCTGCTTGGTGAACTTCTCTTGAGCGTAGTCGAAGCCCGCCTTGACGGCGCCGAAGTTCAGATCGAAAACTTTCTGCTTTTTGGCGAACTGCTTGCGCAGGCCCTTCTCGACGACCTCGAGATCGATGGTCAACAACTGAGCCGCAACACCGACGTACACCATATTCTTGACCAGCTTGCGCAGCTTGGCTTCGGGGCAGATGGCGGCGGTGATCTTGTCCAGCGGGACCGGATAGAACGCTACGTCGTCGCGATACTGCTTGAGGTTCAGGTTCTCCTCATAGATGGCTGCCCCGCCGGTGGGCAACGACAGGCAATCCTGCCTGGCGGTCTCAGGGTTGATGGCGATCAGCACCTCGGCTTCGCGTTTGCGCGCAACGTAATAATCCTTGCTGGCGCGGATGGTGTACCAGGTGGGAAGTCCGGCGATGTTCGACGGGAACAGGTTCTTGCCGCTGACTGGCACACCCATCCCGAAGATGCTTTTCAACAGAACGCTATTGGCGGATTGCGAGCCGGACCCGTTCACCGTTGCTACGTTGATGCTGAAGTCGTTTACCACGCGGTTGCGCGTGTTCTTGCCGCTCTGAACTGCTTTCAGAGCTAAGTCGCCTGTCGCCATGTGGCGGGAATCCCTTCCAAAAAATTAATCGAATTCAAAAACCTTGGGCCAGCCATGTCAGGCGAACCCGTGTTAGACGAGCAGGGACTCATTCCCATGAATCGCCGGTCGTTATGCCGTGTGTTTCACTCAGCCGATGCTTGCGGATTGCATCCAAAATACCGGGCAAAATACGGCATTTGTTACCTTGTGATTATATTCACTTCTCTACCCGCGCGTACCAATTCCCGACGGGAGTGTTATCCCTTTGAGTCCTTACAAAGGTGCCAGAGAGCGATGGCCCATAAGTGGAATCCGCCAAATGTTCGCCTCATCAATTCGACAACACAATGCGCTTCGAGTCCCTGTTCCAGCGCCTCAAAAGCGTGAAGGCGATGACCAACAAAGCCAGCGTCAAGCCGATCCAAATCCCGTAAATGCCCCACTTTAGCGCAAAGCAGAGAACGAACCCCAAGGGCAGTCCAAGGCCCCAGTAGCCGACCAGGCTGGCGACCATGGGGGAGCGCGTTTTGCCCAAACCGCGCAACGCTCCCGTAGAAACAGTTTGGATGCCGTCAAAAATCTGGAATATGGCGGCAAGGCCCAGCAAGCCGGGGCCGACTGCCATGACTTGTGCATCGGTGGTGTAAAGAGCGATGAGCGGGCGCGGCGCGACCAGAAAAACCACGGCTGCGAGCAGCATGAAACCGGTGCCCAAGGCCATAGCCAGCCAACCAGCTCTACGCGCCTTTTCGGGATCGCCGGCGCCCACTGCGTGGCCAACGCTTACTGCGGCCGCCGCTCCTACGCCGAGCGGGACCATGTACGTAATGGCTGCGTAGTTGAGGGCGATCTGATGCGTGGCCAAGGCTACCGGGGTCAGCCATCCGGCGGCCAGCGTGGCTCCGTTCCACGCGCCGACCTCGAGGATGATCTGCGTGGCTGCTGGAGCGCCGATGCGGACGAGATGCTTGATCATGCCGGCGGTTGGCGCTGCCCAGTGGCAGAAGAGCGGATGTCCGCGCTTGCTCTCGTAGTGCACGGCGAAGCCCAGCAGCGCGGCGGCCATAAAGATGCGCGCGATTACCGTGGACAAGGCTGAACCGTTCACGCCCATGACCGGCGCACCCCAATGGCCGTAAATAAGAACCCAGTCCCCTAGCCAGTTCAGCAGGTTAGCGACGAGGAACGTGACCGTAATCACCCGTACATGGCCCACTCCCTGCAGATACCGTCGCGATGCGCCATAGAGCAGCAGGGGCAGCGTGCTCCAGTTCAGAACGCGCAGATAAGACCCCGACGGCTGTGCCAGCACAGCGCTGATTCCGAGCGGGGCATATAAATAGCTCGCCACGGCGACGACCACCATAACGATAGGCGCAACCAGAATCGCGAGGTAGACGCCTTGCGCCAGCCAGCGGTGGCAGCTGTCGTAATCCTTGCGGCCGAAGGCCTGAGAAACCAGCGTATCCAGACCCAGAAGGAGGCCAATTCCGAACAACGAGGGGATATAAAAAACCGCGTTGCCGAGCGCGACGGCCCCGATGGCTGCCGGGCCCAGCTTGCCCACCATAATGGTGTCAACGACGCCCTGAGCCATCCAGCCCAGTTCGCTCAGCACCACCGGGACGGCCAGCGCGACCATGGCGTGGAGTTCACTCCTCCATTGGGGTTCCCGCGAGGGCTTCTGTTCCGGATGTGCTTGACCCATCAATCCAATCTAGAGCATTTCGGGGATAGGAATCGTTCTTTTATCACAGGTTATATGGCATTCAAAATGAAATGGACATAGAGAGTATTCGGAGTAGGCCATGCCGGCAAAATAATTCCGCAAAGGAACTCACGGCCCCGCGGAGGTGAAGATGAAGTCCAGCCTGTCGGCGTGTTTGCGCTTGCGACCCCGTGCCCGGGATCGGCAACGGTGGTCGGATAGGGTTCGGCACGACGCTAGTGTCGTGTCGCTGACAGATTTGTTTTGGTAGGAACTTCAGAAACAGGACGCCAGCAGCTTCGCAGAGCGGGTTTCATTCCTGCACGCGCGGCCATGGAACGAACGGACGCTGCTCGACCCGCTTCGTGGTGATGGCCAGCTTTGCCGGAGTCAACTCCGGCCCATCCCAGCCCTCCTTGACGGCTTCAATGCGGATTTCGCCGGGGCGCCTGGTCGACTGCAAAATGACCTGCGCCAGCCCTTTGAACAGCGACCGCCTCGGCTCCTTGTCGCTCTCCTGGCAATTGGGGTCGCCGTTGCCGACTCCGATCAAGGCGCCCTCGCCGCTCACCTTGAAGCCGATAAAGTTGTCGGCAGTCGGCACTGCTCGGCCTTCCTTGTCGAGCGCCTCTACCTTGAGGATTGCGACGTCTTCTCCATCGGCGTCGATCTCGGCGCGGTCTGCGGTGAGGCGGATGGAAACGGCGGGGCCGGTGGTCTCGCGCTTTTCGGTCAGCACGACTTTGCCGTCTTTTGATCCGCGCGCCTCGATCGAACCAGGCTCGTACTTCACCTTCCACTCGACGTGGCCGAGATGGGAAACCTTCTGGCTGCCCTGGCTCTGGCCGTTGACGAACAGCTCGACTTCTTCCAGGTTGGTATAAACCCAAACTGAAATCGTGTCGCCTTCCCTGCCCTCGAAGTTCCAGTGCGGAAACAGATGCAGAGATGGCTCCTGACGCCACCAGGCTTTGTAGTAGTAGAAGTGATCTTTGGGAAAGCCGCACATGTCGACAATGCCGAACTGCGAGTTGATCGAAGGCCAGCCATACGGTGTGGGCTCGCCGCGGTAGTCGAATCCGGTCCAGGCAAATCCACCCGCCTCCCAGTCGCGGGTGCCGTAGAACTTCCACCACTCCTCGGCGGTCTCGCCCCAGGGCACCACGCCGTCGTAGGAGTTGATGGTGTTGCGAAGCGGGTCAGTCGAATACACGCCACGGGTGGCAATGGCGCTCGACGTCTCCGATCCAAAGAGCGCGCGCGTGGGATGAGCCTTGTGAAACGCGTCAGGTAATTTCAGGTTGTAATTGAAACCCAGAATGTCCAGCGCCAGTGACGGGCCTTTTTCGTTGCCGCCATTTACGGCGGCTGAAACAACGCGCGTGGGATCGAGCTCGTGGCAACGCTCGACCATGCTGGCCGCGATTTTGGCGCCCTGCTCAGCCATCGGTTCCTGCAGCGTGAATTCCTCGTTGCCGATGGACCAGATGATGATGGACGGCGAGTTGCGATAGCGCTTAACCATCACTTCCAACTGCGCAAGGCCTTCGGGGTTCGAGCTCATCTGACGGGTCTCGCACATCATCACGACGCCCATTCGGTCGCAGGCTTCCACCCATTCAGGGGTGGGCATGTTGTGCGAGGTGCGCACGGCATTGTTGCCCATCTCCTTCAGAACGGCGAGGCGGTAGACCTGCAGCCGGTCAGGCAGAGCGGCGCCCACGCCGGCGTGATCCTGATGGTTGCATGTGCCTTGAATCTTGAGGGGTTTGCCATTGAGGAAGAAGCCCTTTTCGGCATCGAAGACGGTGGTGCGGACGCCAAAAGAGACGCGCTCGGCGTCGCGAACTTTACCCGCTGCTTCAACGGTGACAATGGCCGTGTAGAGATTGGGCGCGTCAACCGACCAAAGCGCCGGGTTGGCCAGAGTGGCGGTTGCAGCGAAGTGCGCGTGGCCGTCTGCATTGATCGATTGCGCGGAAGTTTCGGCCGTAGCCACGGTGTTGCCCGCTGCGTCCTGAATTTGCCAGGATACCTTGGCGCTTTGCGCAGCCTTGCCCTGATTCACGGCCACGGTTGCCAGGGAGAGGGTGGCGCTGTCGCCGTTGAGGGTGGTGCGCACCGTGCTGTCCCAGCGGCCGAGGTGCAATGCATCGCTTTTGGTGAGCCACACGTGGCGGTAGATTCCCGCTCCCTCGTAGAACCACCCATCGCCAAAACTGGCGTCGACGCGCGCCACCAGGTAATTCTTCGCGCCATAGGCGAGGAAATCAGTCAGGTCAAAGACGAAGGGTGCGTATCCATTGTCATTGCGGCCGATGAAACAGCCATTCACAAAGATCAGCACATCGCGAAAGGCGCCATCGAACTCGACTGAGATGCGCTTGCCCAGATCGCCTGCCGGAATTTCGAGTTCGCGCCGGTACCAACCGACGCTGGTTTCCGGATAACGGCGGCCGATGGGCTTAAAGCCGTGAGACTCCTGCTCCTTGTCATTGACGAACGGCAGCTCGACGGCCCAGTCGTGGGGCAGGTTCAGCGTGCGCCACTTCGAGTCGTCGAAGCCGGCCTTGGCGAACTCGAAGTCGCCGGTCTTGGAGAAGTCTCCCTGGCCGTAGCCGAAGCCCAGATCGAGTGCCGGATCGTTGGCGTTGCCGAACTTGAATTTCCAACCGAAGTCAAAGAGCAAACGCTCTCTCGGCGCTACGGCGGGCAAAGCCCCCGCGGCAGGTGCTCCCGCTTCACCGCCAAGAATTGCCGTGGTGCGCGCCCAGGCAGAACGCGCAAAAAGCGAAGAGGCGGAGAGCGCCATACCGGAAGCAAGCAGCTCGCGACGAGATAGATAAGTCATTGAATTCTCCTTGCCGATGCTTTCCGCAGCCCAGAAAGAGCGGCCACAATCCAGCAAGCAACCCCGAACTATAAATGAGCGGGACGGCAGGAGTAAACGATTTCAGCCTGACTGAGATCCAGGCGCTATTTGGAGTGAATTCTCATCCAGACCATCTCAAGCCCCGACGTAGGTGCGGCCTAGCGCCGATGCGCGCTGATGTGGGCGAGAGAGACGGCCGCCTATGTTAGATTCAAGGTGACAGACCACCCTGCGGAGAGATGGCCGAGTGGTTTAAGGCGCACGCTTGGAAAGCGTGTGTACTTTAACGAGTACCGTGGGTTCGAATCCCACTCTCTCCGCCATATCTTTGTGTATGTCATTGAAACCATTGATAAACTTGAAAAGCAGGGGGAACACAGGATTACCTTCTATTGTCACTTATGATTATGCTAAAGCTTGTGCTGGTTTTTTCGCCTCTGCGGAATCGTAGCTCTCGCCGTAAATCGCCGGAACTTTGCTGCCCATGGGGCGCAGGTAAGTGGACAACTGGCCCCGATGGTGAACGGTGTGGAGCAGGCCGGCCTGCAGAAAAGTGTAGGCAGCACGCTCAAAAAGTCCCCGGAAATCCACCATCTTGATCAACTGTTCTCCCGACAATTTGGTGACCGCATCGAAGTTCTTCGCGTACTCGTTTCCATACCATTCAACAATATCTTCCGGCGTCTTGACATCTTCCGGGATCTTCACGCTGCCCGGCACAAACACTCCGTCCACTACCGATTTCAGAAAGAAGTTGTCAGCGCTGGCAATATGCCGAAGGAGTTCAAGAGCCGTTTTTGCAGACGGGTCAGGACGGTAATCGAGGTTCGCGTTGGGAACCGCGGCGAGAACTGACCTAGTCGTGCGGCTTTCGTTCTTGAGAATGCCCAAAATCACGTTCTGGACAAACAGATGTGCTTGTTCTGCGGTCATTTCGCTCACAGCAGTACTCCTTTGAGAATCTCGGCCGTCAACCTGAAGCCAGACGAATTTCGCAGCTGCCGCAACGCATGCCGGACGTCCTGCATCAACGACTGCACCACGTCACCAGAAATAGCACGGATCGCCTGGCTGATTCCATAGCCATGCTGTTCTTCCCACTGAAGTGCTCTGAGAATCAGCATGTCCCGCGTTCCCAGGAGTTCAATCCGGTAGCCGACAATTTATATCATTATTTCGACTCTCGGGTGAAAAGGACAAAAGAAGGCGCATCGCTCCTAGCGGCCACTATGTCGAGCCGTCCGTCTCCATCGAGGTCGCCGCTGGCCATTCCATAAATTGTTCCCTTCCCATCGCCGAACGGATGAGCGTGAAAGTTCCTGCCCGTTCCATCGTTGTAAAAGATTACGCCGGGGGCGTTGACGTCGCCCACGATGAGGTCCGGGTGGCCATCGCCATTGAGGTCCGCAGCTATCATCGAGTACGGCATATGGCTTTGGTCGCTTCCCGCCAATTCCAGCGAGTCCGGTTTCTGAAACTGAACGCCCGGCCCGAAGTTGCCTTTGCCATCGTTGAAATAGACAAAGCAACCGAGCTTCTCAGGACAAGCTGCGATGTCGGGATAACCGTCGCCATTCAAATCCGCCACGGCGAGCGCGCGAATGGATGCTTTAGCTGGTCCCCATGGCCGGCCTTCGCCCGCCAAGTTCTGGTTGAAGAAGACGCGGCTCTGGCAATCGTCGCGGCATGCGACTATGACGTCGTTCAAGCGATCGCCGTCCATGTCCGCGATTACGATGCTCGCCGCGCTCGGCGTGTCGCGCAGCGGGTTGCATTTGAAGTGCAGCTTCCCGTCGTTAAAGCAAACAAACGACGTCATTCCGCGATTCGCGACGGCGATGTCCGGATACCCGTCTCCGTTCAGATCTCCAACTGCCGCATTCCGTGTCGACCAACTCGGATCGCCATAGGTTCCGCCCACCCTGAAGTGGCCGGTGCCGTCGTTCACCAAAACAAGTTTCGGATCGGGAGCGTCATTGCTCAGAACAATATCCAAGTGTCCGCTCTTCGTCATGTCGGCAAGCGAGCCGGAATAGCTCTTTGTAGCGTTGCTCGGCAGCGGAGGGCCAGGAGTGAAGTGGCCCTTTCCGTCGCCGAATAATACCTTGCTTGTAAGTTGCCAGTGGCGTCCTTTGACCAGGACAATATCAGGGTGACCGTCGCCGTTGAGATCACCAATGCTGGCGTTGGAGGATGTCTCAGAGACACTTTCGAGTGGGACGATCTCGAAAGGCGTCACCGCAGCAAGACACGCGAGCGCAAAAGCGGACGCCGCAGATAAGACGAAGACACGCAGGCGAGTCATGGGCAAATTGTAGCCGGGTTGGGCACTGATTGGCTTACAGTTCGCGAATGGCGGTCACTGGGTTCCGGCGCATCGCTCGATGCGCCGGAAGGTAGCATGCTAGCAATGACATTGCTCCCAGGAGCATGACGACGGAAACGACGGTGATGGGATCGTTGGCTCCGATGCCGTACAACAGCCGGGCGATAACACGTGTCAGTCCCAACGAAAAGGCCAGTCCCAGCGCCAGCCCGATGCCTGTGAGCCACAATCCCTGCACAAGCACGAGCCGCAGCACGTCCACACGGGAAGCACCTAACGCCATTCGTATGCCGATCTCGTGAGTTCGCATTTGGGTTCGATAGGCCACGACTCCGTAGATGCCGGTTATCGCAAGCACCAGCCCAATCAGTGCGAACATTCCTGCCAGGGTGCTCTGTATAACCGCGAAGCTGCTCGCCATCTGGGTGCTCTCTCGCATGGGACGCACATCGAAAACAGGCAGCCGTGCATCGATCTCGTGAATGGCGTTTTCGACCGCCGGCGCAAAGTCGGCCGGATTTCCCTCGATCTCCACCTGCACGATCGTCTCGTACCCCACCTGGAAAAAGCTCATATAGATCATAGGCTCCGGTGACTCATTTACGAACATATGTATCGAATTTCTCGCGACGCCGACTACCGTGAAACGCCTGCCCCACACTCTGAGGTTCTTTCCCAGCGGATCCTGTCCCGGCCAGTAGCGCCTCGCCGCGGTCTGATCCACGATGAGTACCCTCGGAGCCTTTTCATCGTCATTCGGCGTAAACTCGCGTCCTTCCAGAATGGGTATATGAAGGGATTCGAAATACCGCGGGGACACGTCGGCATGGTACACCTGCAAAGATTCATGCGGGTGCGGCACATACCCTTCCGGATACGCGTCCTCGCCCTTGTGGCTCAGGGTCATCGGAATCCAGTCGGTAAGAGACGCAACCTTCACGCCGGGCAATGCCGACACGCGGTCAAGTATCTTGTGACGGATCAACTGGGTCTCATCGTTGCTGTAGCCGGCAATATTCAGCCCCACGGACGCAGTGAGAACGTGGTCCTGCTCAAATCCTGGATTCGCGCCGGCGAGATTTCGCAGCGTTCGCAGAAGCAGCCCGGAGCACAACAGCAGAGGAAGTGAAAGCGCAATTTGCGCCACCACCAGCCCGCTGAGCAATTTCCGGTTGCGTGAGCCGCCGGAGATACTTGCCGACTCTGCCTTGAGCACCTCAACTGCCGGCGCGTGGGAAGAACGCCAGGCGGGGAGCGCGCCGCAGAGCATACCGGCCAATAGAGAAAACACTGCAATTCCCATCACCACCGTATGGTCCATGTTCCCGTTCAGAGCGAGGGGAATTGTAGTCGCTCGAAAGAACCATGCGAATGCCTTCGATGTCCACGATGTCAACACAAGGGCCACGGCACCTGCGACGATGGAAAGCAGCACGCCCTCCAGCACCAGCTGCCGCACCAGTTGAAGACGGTTCGCCCCGAGCGACTGCCGGATGGCAAGTTCACGCCGTCGGGATACAAACCGCACCAGCGTGAGCGTAGCTACGTTCGCGCAGGTCAGCAACAGCACGAGAGCGGCGAAGGCCAGTAGAATGGGCAGCGTTGCCGCCATGTATCCGTTGGCGCCGAATGGCGAGCGCCACATGGGATCGAGCGTGATGCGGTTGTCGCCGAGATGATCGTCCGGATATGCCGCCACAATGTGGTGCATCAGGGTGTCGAGATCCTGAGCTGCCTGGTCACGGCTCACGCCGGGCCGCAATCTTCCTATTACATTCAGCCAGACCGCACCACCACTGCGATGCGTCATCCGCCACACATCGGTCCCGAGGGGATCAAGCGTTACCCACAGGTCATGACGGATTCCGGGCATGGCTCCGACAAACCCTTCCGGCGCCACGCCAATCACCGTCACCGGATGCCGGGCGATCTCGATCGACTTGCCCACAATTGCCGGATCTGCGGCATAACGCGTCTTCCAAAGCGAGTAACCCAGGACCACGTTGGGAACCGCATCTGGACGCGTCTCTTCTTCAGGCAGAAAGAAACGCCCCAGCACAGGCTTGATGCCGAGCACATCGAAATAATTCGCCGACACGTTCGCAATATAGGCACGCTCCGGCAGTGCGCCGCCCGTCAGCGTGATCCAATCTTGATGATAGGCAAGTATTCCGGTGAGGCTTCGCCTGACTCTCCATTTTCCCTCGAAACTGAGCTTCCATAACGCAAGCAGTCGGCCCGATCGAGCGCGTACTCCGGTCGGTTGGGCAATTCCCGTAACCCTTCCTGGAACATAGCTTCGGCCCTGGCCAGATCGTCGTGGTGGGACAGTTCGCTGGCGAGCGCACAGGCGGCCGATGCGCGGACTCGTCCATCGGTGAATTTTCTGGAGAGTTGATAGGCGCGCTCAAGTATCGGCAGGGCCTGCGCGTGCTGACCATGCGAGTCGTAGTCTTCGCCGATCCAATCCATGAGCTCAATTTGCTCGAGTGATGGTTTTTGCTTTTCGACCATGTTTTTCGCCCGGCTCAGCAAGTCAGTCACTGTAAATGGCTTTCCAGAAGGCGCAGCGTCCGACAGCAGAAAGTCCAGGAGATCGTCGTGTTCATTGGTGCGCGCCAAGGCGCGAAAGGCGACATCCCGCTCTTCACGCACTTTGCGATCCTGAATGAGGATGGCGGTGACGCCCGCCATGGTAGCGATGAGAGCCGTTGCCGCGACCGCGACGCCAACCCGATTGCGACGCACGAACTTCGCCGACCTGTATGCGAAGGAATCGGGTCTGGCGAGCACAGGTTTGTGTTCCAGATACCGCAGGAGATCGTCGGCGAAGGCCGAGGCGGATGGGTAACGCTCGGCCTGATTCTTCCTGATTGCTTTTCCAACGATCCGGTCCAGATCGCCGCGCAACTGGCGACGCAGCTTTTCCGGCGTGGCGGCGCGGTTCGCAGCCAGATTTGAAGAATCCGAGGCGATCGAATCGGAGAGGCGCCTGGGTTCGTCCTCGAGGAGGATTCTTATCCATTGGGCAGCCGAATGAGAACCGGCGCCGGCTGGATGATTTCCTGTCAAAAGCAGATAGAGGAGAACGCCGAGGGCATAGATATCCGTAGCCGTGGTGATCGTGCCCTCGCTGACCTGTTCGGGCGCGGCGAAGCGCGGCGTAAGCGCAGCACTTTCCAGTGTGAGCGTTGCAGAACCATCACTGGTTTCGTTCCCCAGCACTTTGGCGATGCCGAAATCAAGAAGCTTGACCTGCCCATCGTTCCTGACCAGAACATTCGAAGGCTTGAGGTCGCGATGGACGATCAGATTGCTGTGCGCTTGAGCAACGGCGCTGAGCACGTCGAGAAACAGACGAATGCGGGCATTGACGCTGAGCCTGTTCAGGTCGCAGTATTCGTCGATGGCCTGCCCTTCCACATATTCCAGAACCAGAAATGGTTCACCGGTTGAGGTAACGCCGGCATCGATCAGTTCCGCTATTTGCGGATGAGACAGTTTGCCCAGGATCGCGCCTTCGCGTTTGAATCGTTCGGCCCCCGCCGCGTCGAGCACGGCAAGGTGGATAAACTTGATCGCCACCTTGCGCTCGAAGCGGCCATCGCAGCGTTCGGCCAGCCACACGCTCCCCATGCCGCCTCTGCCGATCAGCTTCAGAATGCGATAGTGGGAGACCACCTGGCCAACCAGCGGTTGTGCAAGCGAGGGCGACGCATCGGCCGCCATTGCGCGGGCAGCAATCTCCATCGCCGGCGTTTCAAGAAAATCCCCAGCCCTTCGATGCGAAGTCAGCAGCGAATTGATCTCATCGACCAGCGCCGAGTCGCCGCCGCAGGCTTCGGCGAGGAACTCCTCGCGACGCTCGGGAGCAAGCTTAAGCGCCGACTGCAACAAGTCTCCAGCGTTCGGTTTCCATGATTCAGGAGTGCATCCGGGGTCAGGAATTTCGCATAGCCGGCGCCGTCATGTCCTGGCCGGCTCGACAGACCTGCCGCCCATTTCGCGGTAGAGCCAGGCGCGAGCGGTTGTCCAGTCGCGCATGACGGTAATGGAAGAAATATTCAGCACCTCAGCGGTCTCTTCCACGCTCAAGCCTCCGAAGAAACGCAGTTCGACGACTCGTGCTTTGCGCGCATCGAAGCGCGCGAGTGCGAGCATGGCATCGTCGAGCCGGACGAGATCTGCATCGCGCTCCGTCCCGAGCACGTTGATCTCTTCCAACGATATGTGCTGCATGCCGGCTCCGCGTTTCAAATTTCTTCGCCGGGCGTGGTCAACCAATATGCGCCGCATCAGTTGTGCCGAAACGGCAAAGAAATGAGCGCGATCCTTGAAGCGCATGCGTTTGAAGTCCACCAGCCGCAGGTAGGCCTCGTTTACCAGGGCGGTGGTCTGCAGCGTGATTTCCGTTCGCTCGCCTCGCAGATAGTGGCGGGCAACGCGGCGCAATTCGTCGTAAACAATCGGCGTGAGCTTGTCCAGGGCGAACTGGTCTCCATCGCTCCACGCCTGGAGCAGAACGCTGACATCGCTTCCCGGTGACGGATTCACAGCGAATACCTTTCGACAGCCGGCATCAATACCGCGGAATGGGCGCAATTATAGCCCGCTTGTCTGCAACGGCAAATATCAATCCCAAGATTATCCGGGCAAATGATAGTTCCTGAACCCGGCTTGCGCCTTGTTGAGTGAGGCTTTGAAAGCGACCGACCGCCCGGCACTGAACAGTTCCTCCAAGAGCCGGGAGACGGCGCCGCTTTCGGATCCTTCCCCACGAATGGAATGTGGTGAGAAACAGCAAATTAAAGAAAACAGGAGATTCCCAATGAGTCGCGCAACAAAATCTCTGGCTGGCTGCGCAGCGGCCCTGATGCCAGGAACGGTTGCCAGTTTCAACACTATTTCTACACACGACCGCTGATCCTGGGCATGCAAGAATCTGGGAGCCGCAAGCTCCTTACTGCCTCGCCCGCGATTTCCACGAACGAAAAACTCATCAAGGAGATTCCAATGTCGCGTAAAACCGCTTTTTGCTCCGTTCTTCTGCTTCTAGTCAGCTGGGCCTCGATCGTCGTCCCGGCTTCAGCACAGCATTTCCAACAGGTTAATGGCCCTCGCCTCTTTCTCTCTGCCGGCCGAAGCGAGGTCTTCGGGATCGATGCCGGTAACGCTGCGTGGCGCTACCAAGCCAGTTCAAACTCCTTCAAAAAGATCGCTGGTGTGTTACTTGACAGAATCGCTGTGGGTGGCGGCACCGACTCACAACCTGACGACGTGTGGGGAATCAGCGTAAGCCAGCAGATTCTCAGGTTTAATTACAGCACCAACACCTTCGATGAAATACCGGGGACTCTTAGCGTAATCACGGTGGGCGTCGGCAATGAGGATCAGTGCCATCCCTATGAAGTCTGGGGCATCAACGCTAGCCAGGAGGTTTTCAGGTTCGACTATTGTTCCGGGCATTTCAATCAAAGCCCAGGCAGTGCCCTCTTTTCCATCGCCACCGGCGGGAGCGATGTATGGGGGATCAACATCGATTCCGACGTCTACCATTACAGTTTTTCCCAACACAAGTTCATCCAGGTTCCAGGCGTCCTGGACCAGATCGCCGTGGGGGTGAACGACGTGTGGGGGAGAAACAGCTCCGGCGAAATCTATCGCTACGACCCGAATAACGGCTCGTGGAATCCCAAGGGCTTCGGCGCTGAAGTTGCCGCCGGAGGGGATGGCGTGTGGGCCATCGCCGATAACGACAGCATCTTTCGCTTTGACTCCAGCGCCGATGCGTTTGTCCAGGTTCCGGGCGCTCTCGATAGCGTAACCGTCGGGTCGGGAGCGGGGGTGTTTGGACTCAATATCTCCGGTGAGGTCTTCACATTCGTTCGCCCCTAGATCCGACCCAGCCGCGAGATCGGAACCAGCCACGCTCCGCTCAAGGAACGCGCGAACGCTCCCCCAGAACGCCGACCAACTCTGGCCTCTGGGGGAGCCACATTAGTCATATCATCGCCAATACTCAATAAATAACGACTTCCCTTTCCTAATCGGCGTTCATGTCCCATCGAAGAACGCGATACCGGCCACAAATATTCAATGTACAGATGGCCATGCGCTCCCTATACTCAGCAAGGTTCCAAGTTTGCGGAGCGGAGGGGGATTCGATCGTGGCGCTGTGGGGAGTGCTGACCATCGCCGGTGTGCTGGTCGCTATTCTGAGCCGAAGAACATCTGCGCTCGCAGCGTTGGTACTGATCCCAGTTCTCACTTCCCTCGCCAGCGGATTCGGATTGCGCACCTCGGCATTTGTAATAAGCGGCATTCAGAGCATGGCTTCCATCATTTCCATGTTCGTCTTCGCCATTCTCTTTTTCGGAGTGCTGACCGATGCGGGCATGCTGAACCCACTGATCCATTCCATCCTTCGCCTGGTTGGCAAACGTCCTTCACGCATTATTCCTGGAACGTTTCTGCTCGCGCTGCTTCTTCATCTGGACGGATCGGGAGCGGTCGTCTTCCTCATTGCTCTACCCGCGCTTCTACCGCTTTATGACGAGGTTGGCATAGAGCGCCGCATGCTCGCCTGCGCGGCATCACTCGCAGCCGGCGTCAATTTTCTTCCCTGGACCGGCCCCACGCTCCGGGCTTCCGCCTCTCTCCACGTATCCACCATTGCTCTCTTCCGCCCGCTCTTGCCCGTGCAGGTTGTGGGCCTGCTCTTCGCTCTCGGGATATGCGCGTGGCTGGGCCTCAAGGAAGAACGCCGTGTTGGACGCGGCGAATCTGTGGCCATGGCGCACGTTGCAACATCGGAGTTCAGCCAGGGCCGAGTCCGCTTCGGTGTCAATATCGCGCTTACGATCGCTGTCCTCGGTGTGGCGCTCACAGGAAAAGCAGAACCAGCCGTCTGCTTCATGCTCGGTACAGTCCTCGCTCTCATCGTGAATTTTCCCAACGCCGAGCGTCAGCGTCTTCAGCTCGAAGCGCATGCCAAGGCCGCCATTACGATGACCGCGATTCTCTGTGCTGCCGGTTGCTTCACCGGGATTCTGAAAGGCACCGGCATGCTCGCGGCTATGGCCACCGCTTGCGTGCATGCGCTGCCGGCGCGGCTCGGAACGCACATCCCGTTTTTACTGGCGCTCATAGCGATGCCGCTTAGCCTTGTCTTTGATCCCGACTCCTTTTATTTCGGCGTGCTTCCTGTCGTCGCCACCACCGCGGGAGCGTATGGCGTCGCGCCCACAACGGTGGCGCAGGCTGCGCTTCTGGGAATGCACACAACAGGCTTTCCCGTCAGTCCTCTGACCCCGGCTACATTTCTGGTGACTGGTCTTATCGGAATCGACCTGGGCGAGCACCAGCGCTTCACCGGCCCGTTCCTGTTTCTGGCGTCGGTTGTGATGGCCCTTGCTGCTGTCGCGTTCGGCATCTTTTCCTTCTAACGCACGAGGACAAATGAAGACTCTACGCATAGGAGCCGGAGCCGGATTCGCGGGGGATCGGATCGATCCTGCCGTCGAGCTTGCGCGGGACGGCCGCCTTGACTTTCTCATCTTCGAGTGCCTCGCTGAGAGAACCATCGCGCTCGCTCAACTGGCCAAGCGTCAAGGCCGCAATGCAGGCTTCGATCCGCTGCTGCGTGCGCGCATGGAGGCTGTGCTCCCGTTTTGCGCCAGAAATGGCACACGCATCATCACCAACATGGGCGCTGCGAATCCGGAGGCCGCTGCGCGCGAGACCGTGTCGATCGCTCGTACGCTCGGCCTTGCTGGGATCCGCATAGCCTGGGTTGCGGGCGATGACGTTCTTCATCTCCTCACAGATCATTCTTCCGGCGATCCTCGCGAACGCCTGGTATCAGCCAACGCCTATCTTGGCATCGAGCCGATCCTTGATTGCCTGCGCAAGGATGCTGACATCATCATCACTGGCCGCGTTGCAGACCCATCGCTCTTTCTGGCGCCCATGGTGCACACCTTCGGTTGGGCGCTTGACGATTGGCATCGTCTTGGCCAGGGCACCGCCGTCGGCCACTTGCTGGAGTGCGCCGGACAGCTCACCGGCGGCTACTTCGCTGACCCAGGCCACAAAGATGTTTCCGGCCTGGAACGGCTCGGGTTTCCCATTGCTGAAATAGACGAAACAGGAGAGGCGCAACTCACTAAGATTGCCGGTTCCGGCGGCGCTCTCACGATCCGCAACTGCAAAGAGCAGATCCTCTATGAAGTGCAAGACCCTTCGCGTTATCTGACTCCAGACGTCATCGCCGACTTCAGCGCCATCCGTTTCGCCGAACTCGGTCCGGACCAGATTCAAGTTACCGGTGCGCACGGCGTCGAACGCCCAATCGATCTGAAGGTATCCACCGGCTTCTACGCGGGTTTCGTTGCCGAGGGCCAGATTTCCTACGCTGGGCCCGGCGCCTTGCCGCGCGCTCGCCTCGCCCGTCAGATCCTGGAGAGCCGGTTAGCCTGGGTTGCTCCTGGCGATCTCCGCATGGATTGGATTGGGGTCGACTCCATGCACGGCCCCGCACTCTCCGAGCCGCGATGCGAGCCATACGAAGTTCGCCTTCGTGCCGCCGGGCGCTTCTTCGACGAAACCCAGGCTCGCCTGCTTATGCAAGAGGTCGAGAGTCTCTATGTCAACGGTCCCGCAGGAGGCGGCGGTGCCGTTACAGCTTTGCGCGAGAATATCGCGATGGACGCGACCTTCCTCCCCCGCAGCGCAATTCTACCCGCAATAGGACTCGAGGTGGCCTGATGAAGCTTCAGGAGATTGCTCATTCCAGAGCTGGCGACAAGGGCAACATCGTGAATATCTCGCTTATCGCTTTCCGCGAAGACGATTATGCAGCACTTGAACGGCAGATAACCGTTGAACGCGTGAGTAAGCTGTTTGCTCCGATCATCACCCGCCCCGTTGAACGATACTGCGTGCCTGCGTTGGGCGCGCTTAACTTCGTTCTGCACCGTCCAGCCAGTGAAAGCGTTACGCGCTCGCTCGCTCTCGACCCACACGGCAAGACTCTTAGCTTCGCCTTGCTCAACATGGAGATTGACCTCGAGTAAAACGTCGCGCTGGAGGCCGGGCTCGAAAGAGACTCTGCCCACCGAAAGCGACCTCCGTCAGCTCATGAAAACGCCTCCACTCAATCGAGACGAAATCGATTACCGAGCCTGCGCCGCCCGCCTTGGGGTGACGAGCGTGGTACATGGCTGAACCGGACATGTTTTACACACGCTGCATAGCTCTTAAGATTCGGGAATGACAATCGACAGCAGACACCCCAGCACAGCACCGAAGTGGGTTGATTTCGACCTGAGCAGACTGGAGACCCATCCCAAACATGGCTCCGAGGTCTATGCGGAAGCTGCGAGTGGACCGAAGGGCCCAGTGACGTATCACGCCAGGACCGGCTTTACGCCGTTCAACGCACCGTGGCGGGAACTCGGTCCGGTGGAGCATTGGTACTACCGGGACTGGTCGAAGCGGTCGCTCCAGCAGCGTCAAGGCTGACGGAAGGCCGGCATTGAAAGAGCACGGTGAAAGCAGCCACGAACGTCAGCATCAGCTTGACGCAAAGTCCCGAGTGGCGGTTCTTATTCCGGCTCGTCGCGTAGAGGCGGCATTGGCGCCCCTGGTTGAAGAGCTGCTTGCGGCGGGAGTTGGAGCTGTCATCCTCGTCGACGACGGTTGCCCCGTGGAAGACCGGCCCGGGTTGGATTTGCTGGCGCAGATGGAGCGCGTCCATGTACAACGCCATGCGGTCAATCTCGGCAAGGGCCGTGCACTCAAGACCGGAATGAACTTTTTCATGACATCGTTCCCAGATTTTTCAGGCCTTGTAACCGCAGACGCGGACGGACAGCATACCGTGGCTGATATCGTGCGGGTGATCGAGGCATTGCTGTCCGAGCCGCATCGAGCAGTCCTGGGATGCAGAAGGTTCGCGGGTGACATTCCTCTGCGCAGCCGCTTTGGGAATTCGCTGACTCGCCTGATATTTCACTTCGTCAGCGGACATGGCGTCGGCGATACGCAGACAGGCTTGCGCGCCTTTCCATCTGCGCTGCTGCCTGACCTGCTCCCGCTTCCAGGCGAGCGATATGAGTATGAGATGACCGTGCTCGCTCATCTCTGCCGGGACGGGCAAAAGCCGATCGAAGTGCCCATCTCTACAATCTATATCGAAAACAATCGCTCTTCGCACTTCAATCCTGTGCGCGATTCGATGCGCATCTATTTCGTGCTCCTGCGCTTCTATGCTTCCTCTCTCATATCGGCGGGGCTTGATCTCGCGGGGTTCAGCCTGACCTTCTGGCTAACGCATAACCTGGCGATCGCTGTAGTTGCCGGGCGACTGAGTTCCCTGCTCAACTTCTTGTTGAACCGAAGCCTTGTCTTTCACAACCAATCATCCATCAAAGGTTCCATTTGGCGCTATTACCTGCTGGCAAGTGTGATCGCCGTAATTTCTTATAGCTCTATCCGCGGACTGTCCAGTTGGCTCGGCTGGAATGTGGTGGCAATCAAGATTCTCGTCGAGACATCGCTTTCGCTGATTAGCTTTTCAGTGCAAAAAACCCTTGTTTTCGGCGAAGGCGGCAGTAATCTCAACGACTAGAAGGCCGTTTGTCCGGCAATTACGCCTTGCGCCATCAATGGCTCCGGCGCAATCCAGCCTCAAGTCAATGGTGATTCAGCTGCTTCTGGCTTTCGGCCCATGCCAGGTTGTTCCTTGCCAGCTGAAAGTCCGGCTTCAGGCGCACGGCTGTCTGTGCCGCGGCGATGGCTTCATCCCACTTATGCATCGCTTCATAGGCAGCCGCGATGTTGTTATACGCTTCGGGATAGTCGGGACGTAGCTTCAAAGCCGCCCGTGCATTTTCGATGGATTGCTGGTAATCGCCGGCCTGATTTGCTCGCAGAGATGCGTTCAGCCAATCTTCGGCGGTCATGTTAGCCGCCGGGAATGCCTGGGCAGATTTCCCGCTTTTCTCCTGCTCGTACAGTGCAAGATTATTTTTTGAAAGGGCAAATCCGGGATTGACACGCAGAGCCGCGCGCTCGCTGTCGATGGCCTGATCCCATTGCCGCAAGGCCGCATAGGCCGCCCCAAGATTGTTGTAAGCGAGTTCGGAGTCCGGCTTCAGCTTCAGGGCCTGATTTGCAAATGCAATGCAAGCTTCATAATTTCCACTTCGATATTGGTAGAGGGAAGCGTCGATCCAGTAACTTGCATCTTGAACTGGCGGGTGCGCGAGGATAGCGGCGGCAGAGGCGTCTCCGGGCGCAAGGCGCAGCGTTTCTACGGCGACAGCGCGCGCGCTTGCGGCATTGCCGAATGCGAGGTAGGCGGCGGCGAGCGCGTCCCGCGGGGCCAGACGAGCCGGGTTCAACCCGACAGCGATCTTCAGCTGGTCGATAGCGTTGCCGATGCGTCCGCTCTGATAGAGCCAGCGACCATAGTAGTAATGCGCTTCGTCGTCCGTCGGCCCCAGAGCGATGGCGCGGAGAAAGTGTTGCTCTGCCTCCGCGGCATGATTCATGGCGCCGTGCACCACCCCCAGATTGATTTCCAATGTCTTATAGTTCGGCGTATAAACGAGGGCGCGTTGAAAGGAGTCGAGCGCGGCTGGATATGCACCCTTCGACATTTGCGTCAGGCCGTAGTTCATCAAACCCCGTCCATTGTGCGGACACTTGAGCACGTCGTCCAGCCAAAGCGATTCATCGGTGCGCCACACGCGATTGCGAAGATGCGCCCCATAGCCATAGAGAGCAAGCAGCAGAATCACCGCCGCCCATGCACCACGCCAGATAAAGGTGCGGTGCTTTCCAGCAGCCGCCTTCTCGACGGCAAGATAACCTGCCCAGACTACGGCAAGCACCAGGCCTACAAACGGCAGATACATGCGATGATCGTTTTCTACTTCAGAAAGGCGATAGACAGAGGTGGGCAGAGACGCGATGAGAAACCAGAGCAATCCATAGGAGATGGGCCGCAACACAGGACGCCGGGCCGTGAACCAGGCCGCTGTCAAGAGCAATGCCAGAAACAGGAATCCCAGGAACGCGTTTGCTGAGAAGGATGCGAATGGTTGCAGATCGGTATCCACGTTCAGGTGAAGGGGCAGGAAAAGAGAGCCGAAGTAGCGCATCAGGACAAATGGCTGCGTGATGCAATACGAATAAGCGGAGAGGGTGGAAGGCGTATAGGATTTTGGCGTCATGGCCGCCTGCAGGCCCATCAGCAGGGCGCACAGAACTATCGATGGCACAGAAAGAATCACCGCGCGGCTATAACTTGCTTTGCCCTCCGCTTCAAACATTGCGATGTAAATAAAAAGCAGCAATGGGAAGACAGCGGCCGGCGGTTTGCTGAGCAAAGCAAATGCAAAAGGCACTAGATACAAGCAGGTCTTTCTCAACTCAGGCCAGCGCGCAAAGACAGCTAGAGAGGCCACCACGCCAACCGTGCAGAAGATATCTCCGCGCTGGATGATGTAATTCACAGTCTCAGCCATGGCGGGGTGCAGGCCATACCAGGCTGTAGCGACGATCGACACGTATCGGTTGGGGTTCTTCTCTTCCGGCTCAGGACTGACGCTATCCAGAATTGAAGTGAAAAGTGCCGCCATGGCCACCAGCTGGAGTAGAAAAACGATGAAGGTGGAAAGGTGGAACCAAAAGGGGTTATAGCCGCGACCGAGAGCGTAGTCGACGGCAAGCGAGACGGAAACGAATGGCCTGTAAGTGCGATTGGCTGGAAGGACGCTGAAGGTCGAAGCATCCGTAAAGAATGCGGGCAGGTTATGCAGGCTGCGAATGTAGGGGTTATCTATGACGGTATGGGAGTCATCGAAATGGAAGCTGTTTTGAAAGTGGTTTGCATAAGCGCAAACCACCGCGAGCAAGACTGCGGCCAGGAGAAGGACATGCCTGGAACGCATAAACGAACTTATCGAAGAGCCTGACACCAGGGATCTCCAGATTCTCGGTTGGCCTGACTTGATTGCGTTGAGGCTTGCTTCTATTTTAGTGCACGTATAAATATCGATTCCTAAGGAATGCTGCGCGGCGCCTCCTCACGGAGGCACACGCGCAGCAAGCCTAATTTGGTCTTACTGGCACACCACCCCAATGGTTACGGTGTTGTAGGCGGTGTTGTTCGTTTCTTTAAAGCCAACCGACAGTAAGTCTCCCGCCGAAACGTCAAAGGAACTCGTATCGGTGCATGTACCCGCACTCCCGGCGGTGGCTACTGAACAGGTCATAGCTGGAGAGCCGGGCACAGCAGAGTTGAGACCTGAGGTGGTTGTGGAGTGAAAGAGGGAGATGGTGGTTGTGTCGTTGATATTGTTGTAGTAGTTGAAGACTGCCACGTTCAAGGCCTTCACAGTGCATCCCGACGGTACCACCATGAAGTTGGGATAAGCGTATGTGGTGTCCGCCGGCTGCACGTACGGGGCTTGGTAGTTGGAGCCAACATTAATGCTGCCGTTACTGGCATTGGTATTGGCAGGGCTAAAGAAGTAGTAGGTGTTGTTGGAGTCGGTCCCCGGCGTTGGGAAGCTTAAGAACGTGGAGAACGACGACACACTTACACCGCCGGCAGGGCCTGTCGGGCCCTCGGGGCCTGGTTCGCCCACGCCCGTTGCGCCCGTGGGACCTGTTACGCCCGTGGGACCTGTTACGCCCGTTGGACCCGCCGGACCATTTGCGCCGGTATTGCCCGTAGCGCCGGTTGAACCCGTATCGCCTTTGGCGCCGGTGGCGCCTGTTGGGCCGGTGATACCCGTTGCGCCCGTCACGCCCGGGGCACCTGTCGCACCCGTAACGCCCGTCGCGCCAGTTGCACCGATTGCGCCAGTCACGCCTGTTGCACCCGTCGCACCTGTTGCACCCGTCACGCCAGGTGCACCTGTTGCGCCCGTTACGCCTGTCGCACCTGTTGCGCCCATTACGCCTGTTGCACCTGTTACACCGGGCGCGCCTGCAACACCGGTGGGGCCAATGGGGCCCGGTAAACCCGTCGCGCCCACTGGGCCCTGCAAACCTATGGGCCCAGTCGGCCCAATCGGTCCTGCCGGCCCCTGCGGTCCGACAGCGCCAAGGGTCACGACAAAGGTCGCTATATCGCTAAGATTATTGTCACTGCCCGTGTTCAGGCTCAGCATGTAGCTCCCCGGCGCCAGGTCACTCGGCAAATAGGCGACAACGCTTGTGCTGGTGCTCGAAATCAGCCCCAAGTCCTCGCCATTCAGCACCACGTCCGGTAGCCCTTTTTTCGGAGCCAGGTTCTTTCCAATGATGGTGATCCGGTTCGGGGTTGTGGCATAGTTTATGGTCGTGTTTTCAATCTGGGGCGACGGTGTGGCGGCCAGCAAAGGTGAGGCCACGAAGCACACGACGGCGAACAACAAAGCGGAATGACGTACCGCCTTCAAGGCCAGCATCTTTGCTGGGTATTTCATCATTTGGATTCTCCTTTAGGGTTATCGCCGCTCATCATCGTGGCGGCTGTTCTTGACGGCTTCTCCGGCCTGTGAAGCTGTTTCTCACAATCCTCGTTCACGTTCATCCTTGCGCTCGATGTCGCGGTGCACGGTACGTCTCACTGGCAGTGGAGGGAGGTCGCAATGATGTCCTCACCACCAATAGGGGAAACGAGGTTGCCGGTAGCCTGGAGGGCGATCGTATCTCCGGGGCTAACCGGTATGCTGGCCCCGGTTTGATTTCCCGCGGCCGCTCCGTTGGTATTGTCGACGGTCACTGAGAGTCCTTTGGCAACGCCGTTCACCCAAAGCGTAATCGTGACTGAGCCGCCTCCTCCGTCGCCAGGTGGAACCGCACCGGCATTGACGTAGAGCGAATCGAATATGCACGCCACAGGCATGGGAATGAGGGCTTGGCTGTACAGAATCCAATCCCCGCCGACGGTCGCGTCTCCACTGGCGTTTGGAGAGAAAAAGAACGGCGCACTCGCCGGATTGAGAACAGCCGCCGCGAAGACCATGCCAGGCCCGGACGGACCTGTCACGCCTGTCGGGCCGGTGGGTCCAGTGGGTCCGGTGTTACCTTGCTCTCCAAGCCCGGTTGCGCCTGTTGTTCCTGTCGCTCCGGTTGCTCCTGTCGCACCGGTTACGCCCGTTGCGCCTGTAACACCGGTGGCACCTGTTACGCCCGTGGAACCAATTGGGCCTTGAGTTCCCGTCGCGCCCACTGCACCTGTGGGGCCAACCGGGCCCTGTACACCCGTCGCGCCAACTGGGCCTGGCAGGCCTATGGGTCCAATCGGCCCGGTGGGTCCCTGCGGTCCAACTGCTCCGATTGTTACGACAAAGGTAACTATATCGCTAAGATTGTTGTCACTGCCTGTGTTCAGGCTCAGCATGTAGCTCCCCGGCGCCAGGTCACTTGGCAAATAGGCGACAACGCTTGTGCCGGTGCTCGAAATCAGCCCCAAGTCCTCGCCGTTCAGCACCACGTCCGGTACCCCTTTTTTCGGAGCCAGGTTCTTCCCAATGATAGTGATCCGGTTCGGAGTTGTCGCATAGTTTATCGTCGTGTTTTCAATCTGCGGCGACGGTTGGTTGGCCAGCAAAGGCGAGGACGCGATGCACAGGACGGCGAGCAACACAGCGGAGTGACGCATTGTCTTCAGGGGCAGATTCTTTGCCGGGTAACTCATTAATTGGCCTCTCTCAGGGTTTGTCGCCGCCCGTTATCGTGGTCGCAAGTCCACACCAGTCGCGACAGACTGCTGGCGGGGAAGAGCTTGCCCGGTAGGTTTTAGGGAGAGAGTTGCGCAGGTTCGAGTAGCCAGGTCCCCCCGGACGGCTGCCCCAGAAGCCTACACACTTCACTGGGCGAAACACTACAGGACGAGCGGACTGGTGTCAACCTGGAAAGCTAGGCAATGCTCCTCGTCAGCCTGTTCGCGGCGTCCAATTCCGGGGTTGTCCGCGCAGCGTCTTTCCTGTAAGCTAAGTCGAGTCCCACCCATGAATCGCAGTTCTCAAGACCGGGCCGGGTGAGGTCATTTCCAGTTAGGCCGCTCTTTCCCCAGGAGAGGCAGCTGCAATGACAAATACACACTGAATGGCTACATTGTCAGAGAAACGCGCTGCCGGCGGCACCCGACGGAGAAGCCTGAACGTATAAGAAGGCAAAAACGGCCGCGAACTCATTCTTCCTCAATTGCACCATTACACCGAAGGTACAGACTTTCCCCCGGCAAGGGATTGAAGTTGCACAGGGTCGGGAAGGACCTCAGCACCAACGAGGCATCAAAGGCAAAGCAATTGTTCCCACAAGAACTCCTCCTCTGACTAGGCAAGGCCGTCATACCAGGCCGAGCTTTGGTTGCTTAAACGCTTGGCGCTCCACCAGGGAATGGTCCATGAAGTGTTTCTGGCGAGTTTTGTTCATTCTCGTTGCCCTCACGGCGCCCGCGTTCGCGAGCGTCACGGTGACCAGCCCGGCTCCGGGTTCCACCGTGACTTCCCCGGTGCAATTCATAGCCAGTGCCACGGCCTCCAAATGTTCGAAGGGCATCGGCTCGATGGGGATTTACGTCCACAACAAGCTGACCTATGTCGTGAAGGGAACGTCGATCGACACCTCGCTCGCTCTGGCTTCGGGAGAGCAGCAATTGGTTGTGGAGGCCTGGGACAAATGCGGCAAAGGCTACCATGATCCGTTTGATGTAAAGGTCGTCAAGGCCGCCCCCGCTAAGGTAACCATCTCTGCCAGTCCCACTTCGATTGTCGCTGGCAGCTCGGCTACCTTGACGGTGGTCGCGGCTAACGCGAGTCAGGTTAAGGTCAGCGGCAGCGATGGGAGCTCGTATGGGCTGGGAACCTCGGGTGGACACGTGCCAGTGAGCCCATCGGCGACGACCACCTACACCGCAACCGCAATTGGAACTCTTGGGAGCACCTCCGCCTCGGCGATCGTTACCGTGAATCCGCCGCCCAGCGTCAACATCAGCGCCAGCCCCAGTTCGATCACGGCAGGCAGTTCGTCGACTTTGACGGTATCCGCGAGCAATGCGACTGCGGTTAAAGTCAGCGGCAGCGATGGCAGCTCCTACACGTTGGGTGTTGCTGGCGGCACGCTATCGGTAAGCCCCAAGACCACGACGACGTATACGGCGACGGCAACGGACGGCGGAGTCCAGATCTCTTCGACTGCGACCGTCACAGTAAACCTCGCGCCGACGGTGACCATCAAGGCTAACCCCACTTCAATTGCTGCAGGGAGCTCTTCGACGCTAACGGTGACTGCGAACAACGCGTCGCAGGTTACCGTCAGCGGCAGCGATGGCAGCCTTTACACGTTGAGTGCAACTGGTGGCACGCAATCCGTCACCCCGACGGCCGAAACCACTTACACGGCGACCGCAACCGGATTCGGGGGAACCGGAACAGCCACGGCGGTTACGACAGTGAGCATCGCTGGATCGCCGAACGTGATGATCACTGCGAACCCTGTCACCGTCAACCCCGGAAGCCCATCCGTTTTGACGGTGGCGATGAGGGGTGCGACCCAGGTGACGATCAATGGGAGCGATGGCAGCTCATACACGCTCGGCTCGAGCGGCGGAACTCAGTCGGTGAGTCCGTCTCTTACGACCACCTATACCGCGACGGCCACTGGAGCGGGCGGTCAGTCTTATGCTGCTGTAACAGTAAATGTGACCACCGGGCCTACTGTATCCATCACCGCTAACTCCGCGTCCATTATCGCCGGAAACTCTTCTCTTTTGAATATCGCTGCGACCAACGCAAGCCAGGTCACGGTGACAGGCAGCGATGGCAGCTCGTATACGCTTGGAGTAACCGGTGGAACCCAGTCTGTGAATCCATCTACGACGACAACTTACACCGCCACGGCCACGGGGGCGAGTGGGAATGTTTCCGCGGTTGCCACGGTAATCGTCGTGGCCGCACCAAACGTCCTTTCCAATTTGCAGACCAGCACGGGATGGAAGAGTTTTGGACAGCTTCCACCGAATTACAGCGATTGCTCGCCGTGTTCGGGAATCTCGTGGACCATGGAGCAGGGTATTTCGAGTCCTTCGCTGAGTGGGGACGCTACTGAATTTGACACCAGCGGAACGGTCCCCTACGCAGTGGTGCTGTGGGTTAACCCCGTGATCGGCCAATTCTCAACGCAGGGGCTTCCAGATCCCGGCGAAACGATTGTCCCGGCCACCAATAACTTCACCTACAGTACTGCCTTCTATATAACGAACGCTTCGATCACATGGGCCCTCGAGTTCGACGTAGCCATGTATACCAATGGAACCGCCATGTTCTGGGGAACGCAGTGCGACCCGCAGGGGGACGGCGATTGGGATGTTTTGAACGACCCGACCACGCACTGGATCAAGACAGGCGTTCCATGCAGCTTCGTCGATGGATGGAACTACCTGACGCTTCAGTTCCAGCGGCTGCCCAACAACACGCTGCTCTATAATTCGGTGACCCTGAACGGAGTAACCTCACCCATTAACATGACCTACGGCCCCTATCCAGTTCCGTCAAGCTGGTATGGCATCACGATGAACTTTCAGATGGACGGAAATAAGAATCAAGCGGCGAATACCGTTTATCTTGATAACTTTACGTTGACCTATTGGTAAGCCAGCCGCTGAGCCGATTGAATTCGCACGCGGCAATGAGCGGTCATGGGCTGGCTAGGGCTTATGCACTTCCTTTATCAATTGCTTCCTCCTGGACTGGTCTCACCGAGCGGGTCGGCTCTCATATAGAACTTGTACTCGTCCTCATGGGTGATTCGGAACCCGTGCCGCGCGTAAAAATGAAGTGCCGGGTTGATCTTCACCACGGCTAATGTGACGGCCTTCGATTGGCTCCTGGCTCGCTCCAGAATTGTCTTCAGAACGCGGGTTCCGATGCCCTGCCGCTGCATTGCCGGCACCACATAGAAGGAACCGAGGGAGATTAAGGTATCTTCCGACCGTTCCTGTATCCAGCCAGCGTCGAACCCGTCGACGGTAATGATGCTGACCTCATCGAGCTTGAAAAACCCGGCGAAATTCTCTTCCTCCCGGGCCTGATCCCATCCGAACAAGCGCTCGATCACCCAGCGCATCGTTTCAAAGTACAAGTTGCGCGCAAACGCGAGATCCTCAGGCTGAGCTGGGCGAAAGCCAATATTCATCGGAACACCTTTTGCCCGCCATGGCGACTGGCGACAATCAGGATGGTTCGTTTTGCGGCGGCTTGGTTGGCTGCGAATTGCCGGCGGTCAGTTGGCGGAAGCTCGACTTCCCTTTCATTCGCGGAGCCTCTGAGCGCCTGAAGTTCGTCGGCAAATCAAGAGGGCCCTGCCCTGATCGGCGCGGTTTCCTGCGCCAGGGTCATTGCGATGGCCCCGATAACGACAGCGCCAGTGATGTACCAGGCCGGCACGAGGGAGCTCCCGGTGAGATCGGTCAGCCACTTGATCGCGAATTGCGTCGAGCCGCCGAAGATGGAAACAGCCACTGCATAGATGACAGCCAGAGCTCCCGAGCGCACCGCCTTGGGGAGTGACTCCGTGACGGAGACTAATGCGGGCACGGTGAAGAAGGCCTGCAGCACGGCGAGAATTGCGATGGAGACGAATACCGCCAGCGCACTTCGCGTGTGGCTCATGAGCATGAAGCACGGGACCACCAGCAACACGAGCGCCAGCGCCGCACCGAGAGTTACCGGACGGCGCCCGACCCGGTCGGAAAGATAGCCGCTCACTGGGTCGGCGAGAACGGCGCACATTCCGACAACGACGGTAGCCGCAAATGCCATGCCGACGTTCAAGTGAAGGCTGTCCTGAACCCAGGTCGTGATGTAGTCGAGGCCGAAGAGGTAGGTCGAAACGGCCATCATCAACATCAGGGCGATCACCACCAGGCGCACAGGGATACGACGCTGGTGGGCGGCAGTGGCCGCCAGCCGATCGGACTCGTGCATGGTTTCAGGAAGGCTGCGCCGCATATACAGTCCAAGCGGAACCACAGCGGTTCCCAGCAGAAAGGCGACGCGCCATCCCCAGGCATCGAGCGCCTGGGCGGTAAGCCGGGTGGAGAGGATAAATCCAACCAGGCCGGCGACGAGCACCGCCATGTCCTGAGTCATGTACTGGATAGCTACATAGAGTCCGCGCCGATGCAGCGGAGCAGCCTCAACCAGAAATGCGGTGGTGGGCCCCACTTCCCCACCGAGCGCGAAGCCCTGGGTCAGGCGGAAAATAACCAGCAGAATCGGCGCAGCAATGCCGATCTGCGCAAAGGTGGGGGTGAGCGCGAGACCTAGGATGGCTGCACCCATGAGCGTGAAGGAAAGAATCATGGCGGGTTTGCGTCCGGCGCGGTCACCGTAAAAGCCGATGACCACGCTGCCGATCGGCCGCGTGACAAAGCCGACCCCGAATGCCGCCAGCGAGTAGACCAGCCCGTGAGAGGTTTGCGAGACAGGAAAGAAGCAATGGCCAATCTGGATGGCAAAGAAAGAGAAAGTCAGGAAATCGTAAAACTCAAGCGCGTTGCCGATTCCGACGGCGAACACCTTGCTCAGTGGTATGTACTGCGGCTCTTCCGCTTCGGTCGGCGGGGCCACGCGGTTTGTGGGCAGCACGTTGGACATGGTGTTGCCCCTTCTCATTGTGGTTTGCTCTCGGCGAATCGAAGGGCTAACATGCAAACGCGCTTCGCGGGGGTTGTGATCCTCTCTAAAAGGCGGCGTTCGAAGGCCGCTACCTGCCTTGGAAGTGCACCGCTGCGTCGATGGCGAAGTCCTGCTGTCTTCCCTCGCAGACCCCCGGCTGATAGGTCCAGGTCTTCACCAGCTGCACCGCTTCGGAATCCAAATCATCCCGTATCGGCTTGAGGACTTCGGCTTTGCCCACCGTGCCATCGGGACGAACATGCACGCGGACCTCGACCGTAATCACTGGCGCATCGATACCGCCTTTCGCGGCGGGCTGAGGCGCGGACTTCGGCACCGGCATCGAAAACGACTTGCAATAGCGTGCGTGCTGCCAATCATCCGGCGCAACAAAAGCATCGTCGGGCCTGGCATCCAGCAGCGTCCAGCGCACGCTGGCATCGATGGCAAGTTTCTCTCCCTCGCGGTAGACAAAATGAGACGGCAGCAAAGAGTCTTTGACGCTGCGGTATTCGAGCGCCTGGAAGGAGTGATCGCGATCATGCCACTCAATCACAGTCGCATTCTCCCTGGCCAGGCATACGTCGCCGGGGTTGCGATCTTCGCCTCGGACGGTGACGAATTGAATGCAAACGGCAGCCTTCCCGTTCATCTTCGTCTCGTTGATATTGGTGATTACGTCCGTCGGATCGAATTGAATTGGCAGGTACGGGACAAATTCCAAGACCTTCCGCAACGTGTAAGGAATGTCGACCCATTGTCCGTGCGTCGCGACCTGGCCTTGCGCCTGAATGCGCGACATGCGATAGTCGCCGAGAACAAAGTCCTCGCGCAAAGCATGGTCTGCGCTTCGGATGCGAACGTAGCTGCCGGTCGTCGCGGCGCCATCATCCCCTGTCACGGAGAATGTTACCTCCGTGCGAATGTTCATTGGGGTTGTGAACCTGCTGGCAGCGAGCGCACGGTTCATCCACTGATCGGCGCGATTACGCAAGTCCATATCTTCGGCCACGGCAGCGCGGCCCACGAGCAGAGAGAGCACCAAACCAAGAAGGAGCTTCATATCTCGGAATCTTAGACCAAGAAGTTCACATGCAGTTGCATTTCTTTGATTTTCTTTGGGGATATCCTGTGAGCGCGTCGTAGCTGGCCTAGCAATTCACGGAAGTTCAGCCGGGCCTTGTTTCAGGTAACTGACCAGGTCCCGGCGTTCTTGAGGGTTGGCAACCAGGAAATCCATATCGTTACCGGGGATAAGAGCGTCGGGGTCGGCAAGCCATCTCTCGAGCGATGTCTCATCCCACACGATATGCGCTCTCTTCAACGCTGCGGAGTAAGCAAAGTTTGCCACCGCGCCGGAAGTCCGCCCGTAGACTCCCTGCAAATGCGGGCCCTCGTGGTTCTGGGTCAAAGCATGGCATCCGGTGCAGCGCTTCTCAAAGAGTGCGTTGCCTCGTGCGGGGTCGCCCACTCCGGCGACCAAGGCGCCCGGCTGCGTGGGCTGCGATCCGCGTGCCCACTGGCTCACGAGCCTCAGGTCACCATCCGTGATCCCCGCGTTCCAATGAATCATTCGATATTGCGCAGGCGGCATCTGCCGCGATTTCATTTGCTGAATCATCTTTGCCGCCATCGTCTGCTGTTGAACCGCGGAGTAGCTATCCCACGCGGAAAGATTCATCGCCTCGCGCGCCTTCAATATGTCCTTTTCCATAAGCCACGACGCCGGCGCTAGTCGCCCATAGAGAGGCACGCGCGGCTGATTGGAATGACAGTCTGCGCATTTGTTCTCGAGCACCGCCCGCACAGTATCAGGAACCTGTCCGTGGTCCAGTCCCCGCGTCACAGGGCGCGAATAGAGGCCCGCGTTCCCAAAGGGATGGACGAGGCGGGCCAACAGCAACGAGGATGCCAACCCCACAACACCGCAAGATAGCGCGGCAGTAACCCGTTTCACGCCATCCCCTCAAGCGAAGCATCCACAATGGCCAGATGGCTTCGCCGCCCGACATACTTCACCTCGGTAATTCCCAGCACGCTTTTCAGCTTTCCCGCAGGGACCACCATCGGCCCTGCATGCGGAGCCGAGCCGGGCGCGGGCTGAGGGAACGCGGTTGAAGTCGCCGTGTGAAACGAGACATTCCCTTCGACTTTCTGCACCACCTGGTGAATGTGCCCGTTGAGCACCGTCACCGATCCGAATCGCTGCAGATAGGTGAGCGCCTCCGCGGCATCCGGCGTGCCCCAACCCCACTCCGGGTAGACCATCCATAGTGGAATATGAGCAAAGATCACAATTGGCGTCGAAGCCGAAAGCGAAGCGAGGTCAGACTTGAGCCAGCTCAGCTGATCGTCGCCCATCTTGCCCATGGCATCGACTTGCTGGCAATTATTCAGGCCAATAAAATGCACTCCTTTATGGGTGAAGCTATACCAGCCCCTGCCCTTTGACCCCTTGCCGAAGCGCTCCAGGTACATGGCGCCGTCGTCGGTCGCGATATCGTGCTCGCCGGGAACATAAAACGTCTCGCCGGCTTTGGCGCCTTTGATGAGTTGTTGCGCCGTGTCGAACTCCGCGGCCTTCGATGAGTGGGTAATGTCGCCCGTGTGCAGCAGCAGATCCGGCTCGGCGGGCAGCGCGTTGATCTTGTCGAGCGCCAGTTTCAGGGTACCGGTCACATCCTGGTTCGCCGGCTTGTTGAAGCCGATGTGGCTGTCGCTTATCTGAACGAAGCTGAAGCCGGGACCGGCAGACGCTTGGGCTGCCTGCCCATCCGCCGCGCTGGCTGCAAAGAGCCTTGACGACGGCACTCCGCCGGCCATGGTCCAAAGCAGACCAGTGCCTGCCCACGCCATGCAGCTGAGAAAGTTTCGCCGGTCGATTCCGTCGTTGGCAACCGGGCCGGACATCATGCCGGGTTGTGCTACTTCAGCGGCATCGGTTCGCTGAACATTTGGCTGCACGCGGTTCGCGCGATTCGCATCCTTCATGGAAGTTCCTCCACGGATGCAAACTGCGCTCCCAACAATTTATTCCAGGCCCCCAAGAAAAACTTCTTCCGCCGCGCCGCTTCTCCATCAGCCCGTTCAGGCTCTGCGCGTTGAATAGCGCTCAGAGTTCCGTGCAAGACCGTCGCGGTCTCGGTTGGGATCTTCCAGCATCGAGCACCAAAACCCGGAAGGAACTGGGAAGGAATCCCACCGGGCTGGGACTGATCACCGATCTCACGAACATGCGCTACTAGTAAGCGAATCGCGGTCGCATCATTGGCAAACCCAACCGACCCGAGCAAAGCTTGGCAAATGCGAACTAAGTGAATAGATCCGGGCCGGGGCGCCAGGCACCGTCCGCGGTTCCGTAGGGGCTGGCGACCACGACTGTGTAGCCATCCGGATCGCGCATCCAGCACTCCCAGTGGTTGGGGCCGCCATCGCCATCGCGAGGGTTGCGATGGCGAGGCAGAACGAGTTCGACGCCCATTTCGCCGGCGCGCTGCATGACCGCGTCGAAGTCATTCACCTCAAACCAAAGCAGCACACCATTGCCATAGGGCCTGTCGGAGCGGTTGCCGATGGGGCCATGATCATGTTCGACTTCAAAGCTGTGCAATTGCAGAATGAGCGAGCCGTTCTTCACCAACTGCTCATATTGCTTGCCGCCGTGAGCGCCGCGGCAGCCCAGCAGGCGCTGATACCAGCGGCTGCTCGCTTCGACATCAGTGACGCAGATGAGAGGCTGAGGACGCATCGCTCCTATCCTAACAAAGCTCGCGCATTGGCAAGGTATTGAAGTTTCATCAACAGCACGCCAGATTGGCGGCGATGGGTAGAAATGGATTGTGATCTGTAACGCTCGCATTGCTGGGCGCACCTAGCACTAGTCAAGTGCGGCGGCCATTTAGCGGCATTCCAGCGGATTCGCGTTGACGTGGGAAGATCAGGCCGCGCCCTTCTTCTTCCGTCGCCTTTTGAACTCAGAAACAAGGCCCTTCAAGCTCTCGTATATCTGCGCTGCTTCGTCGGCTGGTGTATATGTTTTTAGAATAAAACAATCCTCATGTCTGCAATAGACAAGGGATAGAACTTCCCCGTCCTCACAGGGGAATTGTTCGCTGCGATGGGGATCTGCAAAACAAGAACCGTCACAAGAACTAGCCATCAGGCGCCTCCGAGAACAAGGGCGTACTGATGAACAACGTGCGACGGAGGGTGTCGGATTGGGCGCAGGGAGAAAAAGAGGCGGATTGGCTGGGCCAAACACGAACCGCCGCATCAATGTTCCCTGACTCACAGCAATTTTGATGTGATGGAAGTGGTGCGTCCAGCCGTGCCACGGACAGGAGATGTGTCAGGTACGGCCTTCAGGCCAAAGATCGCCAGGGAGGCGCTACGCGTAAACGCGATGGTTGAGCGGGCGTTCAGCGGAAGGTTTCCGCTGATGGCCAGCTTGGCGATGCCATGAACCAGGGACCAGGCCAGCCAGGCAAGCGGCAACAGATCGCCGGCGGGGAGATCTCCAGATGCCTGCGCTGCGGCAATGCACGCCTCAAGAACGGCGAAAGCATTCTGGCCGGCGGACTGGCGCTTTTCATGCCCGAAGGGGGCCTGGGGCAGATCGAACATGACCAGGAAATGCTGGGGCCAGCGCAGGGCGAACGCCACATAACCGCAACCGCACTCCTGCAACCGCTCTCGCGGTGTGGTCGCACGGGCCAGGCTCTTCTGCATTGAGGCGGCAAGCCGGTCGAAGCCCTCCTCAGCGACCTCTGCCAGTAGTTCGTCCTTGCTGGCAAAGTGGCGATAGGGTGCATTGTGCGATACCCCGGCGCGCCGCGCAACTTCGCGCAGCGTAAAGGCGCGGGGGCCGACCTCACCGATCAGGGTTACTGCGGCGTCGAGAAGAGTTTGGCGGAGATTGACGTGATGGTAAGGTTCGGAGCGGGTCACCTCTCTCTTTTATCAGATCGATGTTGACAGTGGCAACTTCTCGATCTACACTAATGTTGTCAGTGTCAACATTCGGTAAAACTTGCCGAGGACACGAGGAGGTGATGGCAATGGCCAACGGTATTCCTTACAAGCAGGCAAAGCTTCGAGAGACGTGGGATGCGATCGTGATCGGGTCCGGCATCGGCGGACTCACAGCGGCGGTTCTGCTGGGAGTGCATGCAGGAAAGCATGTGCTGGTGCTCGAAAGGCACTACGAGGCTGGCGGGTTTACCCATACCTTTGATCGCCCCGGATACGAATGGGACGTGGGTTTACATTACATCGGCCAGGTGCAAGATGAACGTTCCATGGTGCGGCGCGCATTCGATCACATCACGGAAGGAAGTGTGCGCTGGCAGCCGATGCCGGAGATTTACGACCGCCTCATCTTCGAAGGGCGGACCTTCGACTTTGTTGCCGGGCTGGAACGCTTGCGAGAGAACCTGCGGCAAGGGTTTCCCGGCGAGACCAGGGCCATCGACCGGTACATCGGCGCGGTTCAGGCCTGCAGACGAGCGAGCGGACTCTACTTTGCGGAAAAGGCGGTTCCAGCGTCCATTGCGGCGCTGGCCGGCGGGTTGATGCGCGTGCCCTTCATGCGCTGGGCAAGAAGCACGACGCGCGAGGTGCTGGAGAGTTTCACTGACAATCGAGAGCTGATTGGCGTGCTGACCGGGCAGTGGGGCGATTACGGATTGCCGCCTGGGAAGAGCAGCTTTGCCGCGCACGCCATGATCGCCGAGCATTATTTTGCCGGCGCCAGCTACCCGATCGGAGGCGCGGGCGCGATCGCGGCTGCCATGGTCCCGCAGATCGAGCGCGCAGGGGGCATGGTAGTCACCAGCGCCGAGGTTTCAGCCATCCTGGTTGACGGCGCGCGGGCGTTGGGGGTGCGGATGAGCGATGGACGCGAATTCCGTTCGGATGTGGTGCTGAGCGATGCCGGCGCAGCCAACACATTTGAGCGGCTGTTGCCGCAGGATCTGCCACAGCTCGACCCGCTACGCCGCCGGTTGCAAAGGCTCGAGCCCTCGACGGCGCATGTGAGCCTATATGTTGGCCTGTCGCAGAGCGACGCCGCGCTTGGGCTCAAAGGCACGAATCTTTGGGTATACCCGTCTTTCGATCACGATGCGAATGTGGAACGGTTCGAGCGCGACCTGGACGCACCGCTGCCGGTTGTTTATCTCTCCTTTCCTTCGGCGAAAGACCCTGATTTTCAACGCCGTCATCCGGGAAAGAGTACGGTCGAAGCGATCACGATGATCCCTTATGCGGCATTTGAGCGCTGGGGAGACACACGGTGGAAGAGGCGCGGCGATGAGTACGGCGCACTGAAGGAGCGGCTCCAGGCGCGACTGCTCGCCGAACTGCAGCGGCAAGCGCCCTCCGTCGTCGGTCACGTCGCATTCACCCAGTTATCGACGCCAGTTACAACGCGGCATTTTATGAATTACGGGCATGGAGAAATTTATGGAATCGCCTCCACGCCAGAGCGCTTCCTCACGCGCGAGTTAGGAGCCAGAACGCCGATTCGCGGCCTCTATCTCACCGGGCAGGATGTTGCCAGCCTGGGCGTAGTGGGCGCTCTGTTTGGCGGGGTCATCGCCGCCTCGGCCGCGACCGGAAAGAACCTGTTTTCGGCCGTATCAAAGCCCTTTGTGGCGCGGAGCTAGCATGGTCGCTACGAAAATGGCGCTGCTGTTAGCTAACCACCGGGAGTGGTCACCGCAATCCTGATGAGTCTGCGTGGCGAAAGTGGCTACGCCTTGGCCTACCTGTTGACAACCAACCTATGATCGTGCACTCTATATGTGGAAATGCAACAGGTCGAAGGCAGGAGTCCGAGATGGAATTGTTGCGAACAATTTTGAGCAGATGCCTGGGATTCTTCCGCGGTAATCGCCTCGATCAGGACCTGGATGATGAGTTGCGTTCGCATATCGACTTAGCTATTGAGGAAAGCATGAGCCGCGGCATGCCGGAAGAAGATGCACGCATGGCGGCATTGCGCGAATTCGGCGGCGTGGCCCAGGCCAAGGAAGGCTTTCGCATGCAGCGTGGATTGCCATTTCTTGAGGTGCTGGCGCAGGACACGCGGTATGCGTTACGGCAGCTGCGCAAGGCACCGGGGTTCACGCTGACCGTTGTTATTACATTGGCGCTCGGCATCGGCGCCAACACCGCCATTTTCACGCTGGTGCAGGGCATTCTGCTTCGCTCGCTGCCGGTCAACGATCCATCGCGTCTCT
>JBEKVS010000045.1:0-23984 GCA_049513795.1 Occallatibacter sp.
CAATGTCTTGGTAAACCTCTTCACACGTTATTCCAAGTGTCGACCTCCGCAGCACTCGTTGAAGGGCTTTATCAAGGCTCAGTCCGAGTTTCGCGGCTCCTGCGCCATGGCGATTTCGGTGTCGGCACATTTGTCGATCTCGATGGAGAGATGGTGGTACTGGAAGGAGTGTGTTACAGGATCTCGTCTGATGGTCTGGTCACGACGGTCGAAGGAGGCTGTCTTATCCCCTATGCGGTCGTTACTCGATTCAGTGCCGAATTTGCCAAGCCATCGCTGCATTTTGGCGGCTTTTCTGAACTAGTTTCGTTATGCGATGCGCTTCGTTCGACAGACAACCTGTTCTATGCGTTTCGTGTAGAAGGCAGGTTTTCCTTGGTGAAGACGCGAGCCATGACATCTGTCCCTCGCGGGACCGGCCTCAAAGCCGCTTCATCGGGACAAAAGGAATCCACCTTCGAAGATCAGGAAGGAACCTTGGTTGGCCTTTGGTCACCTGGGTTTGCCGGCTCGTTTAGCGTTCCCGGATACCACTTCCATTTCATATCCAAAGATCGAAGAAGGGGTGGCCACTTGCTGGAATGCAAAGCGATTGATGTAACGATCGGAGGATGTGCGATGCACGAAATGCACGTTTCCTTGCCGGAAACCACGGAATTTCTCGAAGCCGATCTCAGTCGTGATCCAAGTAATGACCTCATGAGCGCCGAGCGGAATCAGAAATGAAGGCAAATGGACCTTCGAGAGGACACTAATGAGCCCCAATACATTCAAGTCAGGTGCACAGATTGTTGTGGAATCGCTGGAGCGGCATGGAGTCACGCACGTATTTGGCATTCCAGGCGCAAAGATCGATAAGGTTTTCGATACTCTAAAGTCTTCGTCAATCGAGACGATTGTCTGCCGGCACGAACAAAACGCGGCTTTCATTGCCGGAGGAATCGGACGATTGACTGGGAAGGCCGGAGTGGCAATTGCCACATCGGGGCCCGGAGTGAGTAACCTCACCACGGGGCTTGCGACTGCAAACAGTGAAGGTGATCCGATGGTTGCTCTAGGCGGGTCAGTGGCAACTTCTCAGAACATGAAGCAGATTCACCAAGCACTACAGGCGATCTCAGTCCTAAGGCCTGTGACGAAGCTCTGTGTCGAGGCCACTTCACCGGAATCAATCGGCGAAGTGATGGCGAATGCTTTCCGGGCGGCTGAGTCAGATCGTCCGGGAGCAGTATATGTGAACTTACCTAAAGATATTATGGAGGGGGAGGCAAAATGCGAGGCTCTCGATGTTCCCGCGCCTCCTAAATTCGGTGCCGGAAGCCCAGAGTCGCTGGCGGATTCCGCAAAGATCATAAATGGTGCGCAGCGGCCTATGGTCTTGCTGGGATTACTTGCGAGCAAACCGGAAAATGCAGAGGCTGTTCGGGCATTTCTTCGCAAGACTGGAATGCCGGTCGTTGGCACCTTCCAGGCAGCCGGGACTGTTTCGGCAGATCTGTTCAATAGCTTTGCAGGGCGGATCGGCCAGTTGGACAATACGCCCGGAGACGAATTATTGGCAGCAGCCGATGTGGTCATCACAGTAGGATACGATCCAGTCGAGTACGATCCTTCTCTCTGGAATCACGCCCGCTCTGCCCGAATCATCCACATCGATTCCACACGAGCAGACGTCGATAATTTCTACTCTCCAGCCGTCGAAGTTCTCGGAGATATCGGAGCCAGTGTGACTGCCCTAGCCGCACTCGTGAGCCGCTTGGTGCTTTCGCCGGATGTCGAGCGATTTCTGTCAACACTCGCCTCGAACCGCGCTCTGCGGACGGAAAACGCAGTTCGATATATCGGAAATCCAATCCACCCCCTCAGGATCGTTGCGGAACTCCAGAAATGGCTCGCTGAGGACGTGACATTATGCCTCGATATGGGTTCGTTCCATCTTTGGATTGCACATTTTCTCTTCAGCTTCCGCGCGCGGCAGATACTGATCAGCAACGGCCAACAAACGCTGGGCGTCTCTTTGCCCTGGGGAATCGCATCGTGTCTGGTAAGACCGAACGAAAAGACGTTGTCTATCTCAGGTGATGGCGGTTTTCTGTTTTCGGCGATGGAACTCGAAACCGCAGTGAGGCTGAAGCTAAACCTCGTGCATATGATCTGGATTAACGGTAGTTATGATATGGCCGCTGTTCAGGAACAGTCAAAGTACGACCGAACTGCGGGGGTCGATTTCGGGCCGGTAGATGTCGTCAAGTATGCCGAGGCCTTTGGAGCTGTCGGTTTTATGATCGAGGCTCCCTACCAGATAGGACAGACACTGAAGAAAGCGTTTGAGATTCCTGGCCCGGTGCTGATTGGCCTTCGAGTAGATTATCGAGACAATCACAAACTCTTCGAGAACCTGCACGAACATCATCTCAACTGACGCGTCGCTGAGAGAACTCAAAGGAGCTTCAAAAGCTTCCAAATTGATGGCCCTAATCCTTCCGGTCTAGTTAACTACCACTCGAGTGGTAATTTTCCCTACCAAGACCCGATTGCGATGCTGGCGTTGATTGCGTTATCTTTCGCCCATGACCATCGCGGGCACTTCGCGCTTCTTGGCAATTCTGGACGACGACAGGTCAGTTCAGGCTGCATTGCAAGATCTGATCCAAGCGGAAGGCATGTCTGCGATGTGCTTCAGTTCCGCTGAGCAGTTTCTGCGTTCTGGAGCCAAACGCAAAGTTGGATGTCTCATCGTTGACATTCAAATGCCAGGCATGTCTGGTATTGAACTGCAGGCGCACCTCAATAGTGAACGATGCCCAATCCCGATCATCTTCCTTACCGGTCGTGGCGATATTGCGCTGGCAGTAAGTGCGATGAAACAAGGCGCCAGTGACTTCCATACAAAGCCCGTAAACGGAGCCTCGCTCCTTAATTCAGTGGCGCGCGCATTGCAACAGAATATCGCCAGCGTCCGAGACGCCGACGAACAGGCTCGCTTAGTCGCGCGATACGAATCTTTAACGCCGAGAGAACGGGAGATATTGCCGATGTTGGCCAGCGGCCTACTGAACAAACAGGTGGCATATGAATTGGGGATCACCGAGTACACTATTCAACTTCATCGCGGGCATATTATGCGAAAGATGGAAGCAGATTCCTTTGCGGCATTAGTCAGGATGGCGGACAAGCTGCGCCTCCACATACCAACAATGGACTTTGCGGCCGCGAGGGGGGAGGACTTGGGACCCTTCCTGGACGCATCATTGCGGCGGTAGGCGGCTGAAGGGGCGATCAGAATTTTCAATGCCATTGTTTGAACGAGTCAGAATAACGACATATGCGACGGGGAGTTCTTCGGTTTGGTGGCAGCCAAGCCGTTGCTGATACCAAAGCGCGTCGAGGTCGCGCAATGACTCAAATCGGTGATTCGCAAGCATGATGCGGACGGGTAAGCGCTGACCTGCAGAGGAGACGTCCTGATGATTGCATACGATGCAAAGTGTCTCGACCAGGTCGGGCGCACCATGAAGGTTCTTCGAGGAAAATGGACTGTGCAAATTCTTTGTGCCCTTCTTTTCGGGCCGGTTCGTCTCAGTCAGCTGAGGCGGCTCATACCTGCGGCGTCCAAGAAAGCCCTAACCGCAAATCTTAGATCCCTTGAAAAACTACATCTGATCGTGCGGCAAGACCTGAGCAATTCCGTTCTTCATGTCGAGTATGAAATCGCTGAACCCGCACGAGAGCCATTGGGGGCGCTGGTCAACCAGCTTTCGCGATTTCAGAAATACCTCTCCGTGGGCGCGAACGACGAACGACGCCATCCAACATGTATTCGATGGTGCCGCGGCATCGACGGGTAAAGTGCTCTATTACTCGATCGGTCCTGATAAGCCGGCTTCCGGGCAGGCCCCCGGGGGTCGATCCCCGGCAATATGCAGATCGACAACGAGCTATTTAAGGTTGGTAACCGTCAGCGATCCACCGAGCAAACAGCTCAATGCGATCCTGGGGCCAGGGACCCTCTCCTCGTGGCGGTGGCGGCGGCATCACATCGGCGCCGATGCTGCGAATGCGGTCGCAGATGGCAGCTGCACGCGCCTTGACGTCTTCGTAGCTTGCTAGGTTGAACGCCTTACTCATCACCCGAATGTCTCGCTCCGTGAACAGTGGGCAAATGTCGGATTGGTAGCTCGTCAGTTTTGCCATGGTTCTCACCTCTTGGAATTCCCTACAAAGACCTGGCCGCCCATCCCGGGCAAAGAAGTGGATTAAGCCGCAGTATGGACGACCTATAATTCTAAGATCTGATCCGACCGGCGCGCACTGTTGTGCGGCCGCTTGAAAACGGCTGCAGGGATAACCCCAATGCAGAGGAATTAAACACACCTCTATCCAGTTATGAATCTCGGCAGCACCAGAATTTGTCTCCTGGGGATAACTCAACCATGCGTTTTTAGAAAACGTTCATTGAGGGCCGCGAGACACTAGCTCCTTCGCGCCCAATTGGGGGTATCCAAGTGCGTGCCTTCTGGACCTCACTGGCATGGGCATCGCCTGCAGCCACCACGACAACGGAAACGCGGCGACGACGGCACGTCTGGAGGCGAAGTGACGCTGACGGCGACGAAACGATCCATTCAGCAGTCAGCCGGCATGGAGGGTTGACGAGAAGACAATTACTCTGGTTTCGCCCTAGAAGCCATTCGCCACAAGACGGGCCCCTGTCAGCTCGAACGCTGCTTTGCTCCGCTCTTTCATCCGCGCATAGGCGAGCTTCACCAGCACATCAGCCTCAATATTGACCCTCGTGCCGGGCGCAAGAGTATGCAGATTTGTCCGCCAATAGGTCAGCGGCAAGATTGCCACCGAAATCGACGTCACATCGACTTCCGCAATCGTCAGACTGATCCCCTCCAGCGCCACTGACCCCTTTGGAACCATCCACTTGCGAAGATATTCCGGGACTTCAATTTTAAGTGTCCAATCGGTGGTTTTCACGTCGTAATCTGAGCTAGCGGTGAGGGATTGGAGGATTCCTATCCCGTCGACGTGGCCCTGCACCACGTGGCCCCCAAGCGGACTCCCCGCGGCCGTCGGCATCTCCAGGTTTACTTTGGTGCCTAGCACCAGCGCTCCCAACGATGTTTTGTTCAGCGTTTCCTGCGCCAGGTCGGCGTGGAAATAGTCAGGATCAGGATCGAGCGCCGTCAGGCAGACTCCCGAAACTGCAAGCGAATCGCCCTCCCGGAGCCGTCCGGCCACGCCCGGCGCCTCCACGGTGATACGTTTCACGCCGCCACGGCTCTCCAGGCCGACAAAGGTTCCAGTCTGCTCAATGATTCCTGTGAACATGGTTTCATCCTAATGGGAGCCGGCGCGCGCCTACTCGACGCATGTTTCGGTTGTATTGGAGGTAAATTTCTCTGCGGGCCAAGGGGTTGTTCGAGTACGCCCACTGGGGCTTCAAAGTGCCAGCTAGCAACCGCCGCCCGTGTCGAGATCCTCCACGAATACATGGAGGACTATCTGCTCGCAAATTAATGCGTCGCTCTCGCCAGGCAATGGGAAGAACGATATTCAACCGGGGATCCAGCGTTCTTTCGGTTGCACCGACCGCCGTCTGTCCAGGGTCTACCTCATTGGGTGATTCTTACCGATACCCCCAGTTCCGCATACTGAGTCCAAAGGTCCGACTCGATCAATTCAGCCGCGGCCAAAAGCCGGAGAATAGCGGCATCGCCCGGACTAAGAGGACCGCCGGATGGTCCTCTTGGACGCGAGCCGAAGTTGCATTTGTTAACAAACCAGCGCCAACTGTGGCTGAACCACCTGCCAGAAGACCGCTCCTCATGAAAAAACGACGGTCGAGTGAATTTTTCGCATTTCGCATGGGCTGCTTCATTTGCTCTCCCTAAACCTATATGAGTAACGATTGATGACTTACTCGGGCAACTCGTTACTGAAGATAGCCTTCTGACTCTTGGCATGTGTCATAGGATTGTCTGATCGGTGTCCTTTAATTGTTATTAAGTCAGCCGGGATAGCTGGACTCCTCCGGTTACTGCCTCGCAGGTTTTGGCTCATCCGTGCCCTACATCTAAGAAAAGGGTCGGTAGACTCCGCAAGAAGGGAGCTGCGAATGCCCTCGCCGAAGAATCATAAATCGCTGGATGGCATCCAACGAAGAATCCGATACTTAGAATGCAGCGATATTGTTCAAGCCCGGCAAAGATTGGAGAATCACCGGCCGCGCTCGAACAGATTGATAAGAAGCCCGCAATCGCCGCGGCTTCCGTAGGTATCCGAATCGCAGCGCCGTGAATGGAAGCGAGAAACTAGAGTCCCGCCACGGCTGTGGCAAAGGAATCCACTCCAATCAGTAACCTGAGTCCGCAGCAGCCCAACGGCGATATCGTTGTGCTCTCCGAGGCTGGTGGAAACTCCCAACTTGACTACACACAGTTTGCCCTGACGCGTTACACGTCAACCGGCGCGCTGGACCCCATATTCGGAACCAACGGTACCTTCCTCACTGCATTCAGTACCTTCACATTTGGCCCATTCGGCCTTGCGCTGGAACCGAACGGAGAGCTCCTTGTTGCCGGGGGAGTCGAAAACTCCTCCGGCGTCAATGAGTTCGGCCTCGCGCAAGTACCCCCCAATTGCCAACTCGACACCACCTTCGGCACGGACGGTGTAGCGACTGCGGAGGTCATCAGGATGGCCGATACTCCAAATGTCCTGCTGTTGCAGCCGAATGGCTAGATCGTGATTGCCGGTTTTCAGCCTGGCGGCAGCGCGCATCCGACTTCGAGCGGCACGCCGACGGGTGGAACCTCGACGCAGGTTTTTAATTCCAACGGCGGCCTTGACACCACATTCGGTACGTCCGGAACCGCACTGGTCAGTGCGGGAATACTTAGCCCCACCGCAATGGCGCTTCTCTCCAATGGCGACTATCTCATCGTTGACCAGAGCACCTCGGGCACCGGAGCCACCGAAGCGGAGATCAGCTCCACCGGTGTGCCGCAAACGGGCATCACCACGGCAACCGTAACGGCAACCAGCCCGCTGCAAGGTCTCTCGCAGATGCCAACCGCTTTCGAGAGCAACGGCGATATTGTTGCTTCCCACCAAGGGGCAACCTAGCACGACGAAACGACATTCCCTATTGTGTCGCGATTCAGTGAGGCCGGCGTCGAGAATACTGCCTTCGCCGCCACCCACATATCCTTTGGCGCCAAAGCGAAGTGCGTAGGGCAGGCCATGGCGGTGCAATCCAATGGACAGGTGGTGGTCGGCGGCATAATCAATGATGCATCGCCGACCGCTGGCAGCCTGGCCAAGCTGGATACCAATGGCGATCTCGACAGCACCTTCGGCGACGGCGGCACGGTGACCTCTGATAATTCAGTCAACACCCTGCTGATTGAAGCGAACGGGGACATCGTCGCGTAGAAGCGCCGGGCCCAACTGGCGGGGTCGACATCGTGTTACAGCGGTATCTGGCGAACTGACTCGTCGGCCCGGAAACTGAAGGGATTGGCTCCTCCCTTGAAGAGGGGCCAAATTATCTCTGCGGATTCGAACCTGCGACCCCAACGGGGTGAATCCACATATCATTTATTTTAAATAACTTATATGGAAATCTAGGAGCGCCTTATCGTGAACCTTGGCGATCACGAGAATGGCCTCAAGGCTTCATTTTCGCCCGCTAACCCTTTCGAAAAGTGAGGGATGATCCTATATAGTGATACCGTCAGAGGCAAAGTCCGCCAATCTGATCTCTGCGAGTGAAGGCGTTTCTTCTTTTTTGCTGGCTCGGACGAACAATCGTTGTCTATGTCCCTTTCTGAGGACAACTCGGTACAACGGCAGGCGGAAGACATTCTGCTCGATAGCGAAGAGCGAACCCGCCTGATACTCGAGTCCACTTCGGAAGCGATCTGTGGCTGCGACTCAGATGGCATTTGTCTTTTCTCGAATCCTTCAGCGGCGCAAATGCTCGGATACGACGATCCTGCCGAATTGATCGGGAAAAACCTGCACGCCCTGGAACACCATACGCGAAAAGACGGCACCCCATATCCAATTGAAGAATGTCCCATTTATATCGGTTTCCAAAAGAACGAGAATGTCCACAGGGACGATGAAGTTTATTGGAGAAAGGATGGCACCAGCTTTCCCGTGGAGTTTTGGTCGCACATTGTCATTCGCGAAGGCAAAACTCTGGGCGCCGTGATCACCTTTATCGATATCACGGAGCGTAAGCAGGCGGAAGCAACTCTGCGGAAGAGCGAGGAGCGGTGGCGGTCCGTTTATGAGAATTCGGCAATCGGGGTGGCGCTTGCTGATCCCAACGGCCGATTCCTGGCGGTGAATCGCGCCTACGAGAAAATGTTGGGCTACACCGAAGAGGAACTTCGCAAGTTCACTTTTCTGGAGATCACCGAAGAGGACTATCGCGACTCCAACTGGGAGTTGGTCAGCGAACTGTTAGACGGAAAGCGACAACAGTTTCAGATCGAGAAACAATATCGACGCAAAGATGGCGCCTTGCGCTGGGTCAGCAATAACGTTTCCTTGGTTCCGGGCACCGAAAGCATGCCGCGATTTATCATGGCGCTTTCAGAGGACATCACCGAGCGGAAACAGGCTGAAGAGGCGCTACTCAAAAGTGAAAGGGAACTCCGCACCACTATCGAAGCCATTCCGGCTTTCGTCGTGAGCGCCCTACCTGATGGCTCCGTGGATTTTCTAAGTCAAAGTTTAGCGGATTACACGGGCTTCCCCAAGGAGCAGTGGCTGGGCTGGGGGTGGAGGGACCTCGTCCATCCCGAGGATGCCGACAGGGCAGTGGACATATGGCGGAAGGCGGTGGCAAGTGGAGAACCTCTCGAGGTAGAAGTACGCCATCGGCGGGCGGACGGAAAATATCGCTGGGACCTGGTCCGCCAAGTGCCGCTGCGTGACGATAAGGGAAACATCGTTAAGTGGTATGGGACGCTCCACGACATCGAGGACCAAATACAGGCGGAAGCGGCGCTGCGCAAAAGTGAAGAGAAGAACCGCATCCTGCTTCAGATCAACAATGCCATCATCACGAATCTGACTCAACAGGCTCTCCTGCATTCGATCTCCGAGGCCTTGCATCCCATCATCTCATTTGACCGATGCGCGATTACCCTCTACCAGCCGGAGAGGGATTCTTTCCGGTTCCTGGCCGTGGAGGGAGAACTGCTCTCGAACTACTTTCACATGGGGCAAGAGTTCACCCGCAACGAGACCTGCGGCAGTTGGGTGTTCGACCATCAGCGTCCCCTCGTGCGCCGCTATCTTGCAAAGGAGAGGCACTATCCCAATGAGCACCGTCTTGCCGCGGAAGGAATCCAGTCGATGTGCGTCGTGCCCCTGATTCTTCAGGCAAAATGCATCGGGCTGCTCAGCATTGTGAGCCAGCAGAGGGATCGATATTCGGATGAAGATGCCTTTTTTTTGCAGGAAGTGGCGAACCAGATTGCACTGGCGGTTCAGAATATGCAGTCCTACCGGGAAATTGATAGCCTAAAGGCAAGGCTGGAGAAGGAGAACATTTATCTCCGCGAAGAACTGCGGGCGGAACACAACTTCGAGGAGATCGTAGGTAATAGTCCGGCACTCTTGAAGGCGCTCAATGCGGTGGAGCAGGTCGCTCCCACGAATTCGACAGTGCTCATATACGGAGAAACAGGGACGGGGAAGGAGCTTGTCGCGCGCGCGATCCACAGCCGAAGTTCCCGCAATGGCCGTGCACTGGTGAGTGTGAACTGCAGCGCCATCTCGGCTGGTCTGGTAGAGAGCGAACTGTTTGGGCATATGAAAGGGGCCTTCACAGGGGCCCTTGAGAGGCGGATCGGCCGCTTCGAGCTTGCCAACGGTGGCACAATCTTCCTGGATGAGATCGGGGAACTTTCCCTGGAGACGCAGGTGAAACTGCTCCGTGTTCTGCAAGAACACGAGTTTGAACCGGTAGGGAGTAGCCACCCATTGCGGGTGGACGTGCGCGTGATTGCAGCTACAAACCGCAATCTGGGTGAAGCAGTTCGAGCGGGCCAATTCCGCTCAGATCTCTTCTACCGCCTCAACGTTTTCCCTATCGAGCTACCTCCTTTACGAGAACGCCGCTCCGATATTCCCCAACTGGTGGCCTTCTGTGTGTCCAGGTTCTCCAAGCGGTTCGGGAAGAAGATCGACGGCGTTTCACGGGAATCGATGGACAACCTTGTCAACTATCCATGGCCCGGAAACATTCGTGAACTGCAAAACGTAATTGAGCGCGCTATGATCGTCTCGGCGCACCCAATGCTCCGGCTAGATCGCGATCTGATGCCGGTCGCGGTCGGCTCGAAAGGTGTGGAGGCTCCTGAGGCGGAGGCTCCAGGAGACCGGCAAGTGGACCTCAAGGCTCCAAAACAGCTCCTCACGCTCGAGGAGGTAGAACGAGACCATATCCTCAACGCCCTTCAGTTTGCCAATGGAGTGGTTGATGGTCCAAAGGGCGCGGCTAAGATCTTAAATCTTCATCCAAACACGCTCCGCCACCGGATGGATAAGCTCTGCATCAAGGCGTCTCGCCACCGCCAGTCGTAGTTCCCCTGCACCAGCGCCCGCCTGGCTACCGAATGCGGTGACTCCGTCTCTCATTCCATAACAGCGAATGAAACAGCCATTTTAGGAGCGGGAGCGCAAACAGATGACTGCAAACCTACCTAACCCATAGATTCTACAGAGATGTTGGCTCGGCGGTCTAAGTGGATCCCAGGAGATCGCTTCAGGTCTGGACTGATCTTGCTAATGGCATGCCAATTGCCTCATTGCGTTCAGAGGCGATAGGGCGAACCGCAATGCTGAGGATCACAGTTGTCGAATCAACAAAAATGGCGGTAACTCTTCGGGTAGAAGGCCGGATAACGGGTCCCTGGGTTGAGGAGCTTCGCACAGCATGCAATGTCCATTCTCTCCCCGATGAAGTTCAGTTGTCTCTCGAGTTGACGGACATCTCATTCGCCGACACCGCGGGAATCGCTCTCCTCAGAGAATTGCGGGCCCGCGGCGTTGGTCTTATCCGCACTGCGCCGTTTTTGGCCGAACAGCTTAAGGAAGGGGCATCCTATCTCGAATATTAGGGCACGGATGAGTACAGGCCGAATCCGAAAGAACTCTCTCTTTCTGAACCTCGGCCCATCGCAGACGGGAGGGGTTTAGATGCTGGAGCAAGGTGTGTGTGAGGAGCGGCTGTCGCCGGCTGGGTCTCTGCGGAGTATTCAACGAGACATTCCAGTTCCGAACCCTCAGTCCGATGTAAACAGGATGGTCGCCCTCATTTGCCACGATCTTCGTCTTCCTTTGACCGCCATTCTGGCGAATGCAGAACTTCTAACTCAGTCAGATATCAGCGAGACAGAAAGGAACGAGTTTTACCAGGAAATCCGTTGTTCCATCGAGCGGATGGATTCACTCGTCACTTCATTGTCTGAGTACTCCAAGGATCGTGACACCTTTCGGCCTGCCGTACGCGACATCGCTGACACAGTCGAGCGCGCGATCCGCATGACAAGAGTGAGAGAGGAGTTCCGACGCATTACCATCAAGCATCATCATCGGGGCAAAGCCGTGGGGTGGTTTGATTCCAGCCGTCTCGAGCGGGCGGTCGCCAACCTCGTCCTAAATGCTTGTGAGGCGGTATCTCCGGACTTGGGGCTGGTCGTCATTACAACGACTGGAAATCAAGCCTACTTGCAAATTGGCGTTTGGGATAACGGCCTGGGAATCCCGCCGGAGATTCAGGAATCTGTTTTTGAACCATTTGTGAGCTACGGAAAGGCCGAAGGCAGCGGCTTGGGCCTCGCGATAGTGAAGCGGGTTGTCGAGGAACATGGCGGAGAGATCTACGTTGACGCGAGAGGTGGAACTGGAACTTTATTCAAGATCACGATTCCCTTTGCAGTTCCCCTTGTCCCAATCCCTTCCCTGTCTGCTGCTCCAATCCACAACACGTGCATGGAAGGAAGTATGGCAGGGAGCGTTCACATGCCGTAATGGAAAACTCACATTTCTCCTTAGCTATTTCGGAGCCATGTTGAGCACATGAGTTTTTGGAGATCGATAGCAAGCAGAAGCAAATAGTGAAGGGGCACGAAATGGAGCGAAGCCAATGGCTCTTGGGCTTTCAGTAGATCGGGAATGCTGACTAATCTGTTAAGGGGTTCTTATGCGATCTGACCTGGTTTTTCGCGCGACGACAAACGTCTCCAATCGATATCTCCTTGCCCAAGTCGTCTCCAAGGCGGCTCGCAAGCTGCACCGATCCGGAACCCGCATGCAGGACACAACAAATGATGTACTTGTGCGTTTCAGTCGCGCCAACCCAATCGGACGCGAGCTCGCTTTGCGAGACCCGCTACTGGATCAGTTGCATCCCAAAATGACGAGCATCGTTCCGCATAACCATCCCTCTCCTTCCGGCGAGAGAGAGATCGAATCCCTTATTGGAGGCGGCACGGGTTCTGGGTGCTTGAATGTCGATCCCGAAATGTTATTTATATCAAGCTCATTTCTTCCTGGAAGGATATCTTTGTCTCGGCAGACATTTCGCGAAATAGGCGCCAAGACCTCTAGCTAGTGTCCTGTCTCTAAAGTTCGCGGCCCAAGCCTGCAGCTGTGCACGACCTTCGGCGTTGATCGATAACGGAAGAAGTGGTCGCCCCATCGGAGTTCCTCCCACTCTATCCGATGAGGCAAACATGGTATTTATTCTACTTATTTCAGAGACAGGACACTAGGAATTCGTTGAAGTTCGCTGGATTGCGGCGGATTTCAATTTAATTTGCGCTGCTCCCTTGCGCTTCTACAGGAGATGCCATAGTGGCAGAGATCACAAACACGATTGAGCCGAATACCCACATCAATGCACCCGCAGCGATCTGGTTATTCGCCAACGACACCGAACACGATTAGTTTTCTATCGCATTGAGCCTGTCGGTCTCCTTTCCGTCCTAGCGCTGGCGGCAGCGCGAGGTTCGGCTTCACAAGCCCGGGCTCTTGGAGGCACGCGCCTGCGCGCGTTTGGGAAGAACTCGTGTAGGCGGGCAGGTGGATGATCGTACGATCAATTCAGGGCGAACACGAATGTTCTGTACGCTCTCATCGTTAGCGAGCTTGAGGAGAAGAAGCTCCGCTGCCGTCGCTCCCATCTCCTGCATTGGCTGGCGGATTGTCGTGAGCGTCGGGAATGCGAGGCTAGCGAACTCGATGTCGTCGAAACCGATGACCGAGACGTCTTCAGGTACCTTAAGCCCGGCTTCCCGCAACGCGGTCATGGCACTGAGGGCTGAAATGTCGTTGAAAGCGAGGAGCGCAGTGAACCGCTTGCCGCGACGCAGTAGGTCCTCGGCGGCGATGCGTCCCTCTTCGGCATGGCGTGTTCCAGGGGGATCGAGCCGCTCCAACTGAACTGTCAACCGAGGGTCGGCTCGGATGCCGAGCCTCTTGCAGGTTGCGAGCACCGCCTTCCAGCGCTCTTCCGTGTCGCCGCTCCCCCTCGGTCCTTTAATCAAAGCGATCTCTCTGTGACCAAGCCCGGCGAGGTGATTGATGGCTGCCGAGATGCCGAATGCGTTGTCGATCGAAACTCGAGTACTCCAGATGGGAGACCTGTCAGTGCAGATCGTTACCGCCGGAATCCCGGGAGATTCGTTCGGAGTGGAATTGATTAGCAGAAGGCCCTCGGCGCCACGATCGCAGAGGGTTTCAATATGCGACTGGAGAAGCGATGGGGACCAGAGATGCGTAGAAACAAAGGAAGTGTACCCCGTGTTCAAGAGACGGCGTGCGAAGCCACTGAGTACTGCAGCCTCGAAGCCGTTGCCGAAGTCGGGCGCGATGACTCCGATTAGGTAGGTGCGTTTTCTGCCCAGCGAACGGGCGAAATAGTTGGGACGGTATCCAAGGCGCTTCGCCGATTCGACTACACGCTGTCGAGTCTCCTCCGGGAAACGAGTTGCTTCGGGAACGTCATTAAGAACCATCGAGATCGTCGTCCGCGACAAACCGAGATGTTCCGCCAATTTTCGCAGTGTGATTGGGCGGCGTGACTCGACTTGCGCAACAGATTTCGACCTCATAAGCTCCCTTCACAACGAGGTCAGCGTATCACGTCAACATCTTTGGTGTTGACATTTGTCGTCAGTTGAGGTTGAATTTCTTGGAACGCGTAAACCGGTTCACTTCAAGTAGTGGCACGGTTTACGAATCCTGGTGTCTCCTCCGGGGGCGCCCCTATGTGAGCGTCCCCGCCTTCTCCAGATAAGGGTGAAAAGCAGCATTACGCGCCCGAAAACCGTCGCCCAGCTAGTGGCCATGCGATCCCTGCGGCGTCCTCTTATGCGAAATGCTGACGCCCTACCAGGTACGCAGCGTTCTTGAATTGATTCAGGGATCTCTGCCCATTGAAGGATTCAGTCACGAGGAACAGTCGAACCAGGATGTGAAGGAGCAAAACGAAATGGATATCACACGTCGGCAATTCGCCCTCGCCATCGCAGCGACCAGCAGTCTCCCTTCCTCCCTGTTTGAACCCACGGCCCCGTTAGGCATTCCCCGCGGGGTGATTCCCGGCCGAGTAACCTGGGCGCACGATCCGGCAGCCGTGACCTGGGATGGGAAGGGTTCCTGGTGGGCAGACTCCAATAACAACCAGGCCGCGATTGACCGCATGGTTTCCCACTCCATCCGCGGTCTCATAAATCAAAAGAGCGATGCTCAGGCATGGAGCGCCATTTTTCATTACTTCAATCGCACGCATGGCCGCGGCAACACGGGGTACAAGGCCGGCGAGAAGATTGCCATCAAGGCGAACCTGAACAACACCACGGACCATGGCACGATCGACAGACTGAATTCGTCTCCTCATGTGCTTCTTTCGCTCGTCAGGCAGTTGACCGGTCCCGGAAAAGTACCTCAATCGTCGATTACCATCTTCGATTCCAGCCGATTCATTCCCGGCAATCTCTATGACAAGATTCACGGCGAATTTCCAGGCGTCCTGCTCGTCGACCATATCGGCGGCGACGGACGGGTGAAGGCTGAGTTCAAACCGAACGCGATCCCCTACTCAATTACCAGCCGCAATGCCACGGGGCTTGACACCACCGCAACTGAGGCTACCTACCTGATCGATGCGGCCTTATTGAAAGGGCATGTCAGCTCAGGTGTGACGCTCTGCGCGAAGAATCTCTTCGGCGCCACGAGCATCAATCCCGACTGGCACAAGAACGCGCACGATGGTTTTCCCCACAACCGCGATGGCTCGCCAAGTTACGCGGCAATCGTAGATTTCTTGGGTCATAAGGATCTCGGCGAAAAGGCCATGCTGTTTCTCATCGACGGACTCTATGGAAACGAGAATGCGGATCCTCCGCCTAGCCACAAGTGGAAGATGGCGCCGTTCAACGATGCCTGGCCGAGCAGTATCTTCATGTCGCTTGACGGAGTGGCCATCGATTCAGTGGGCTTCGATTTTCTGACGTCGGAATGGCCCAATCTCGTGGACATTGCAAACGCAGACAACTACCTGCGCGAAGCCGCCCTGGCGAACGATCCACCTTCCAAAACGATCTATGATCCGGAACGGGACGGTATTCGATGCCGCAGCCTTGGGGTATTTGAGCATTGGAACAATGGGACGGAGAAAAAGTATTCGGGCAATCTGGGAAGACCGAACGGCATCGAGCTTTTTCAAGTGGGCTGATGGGGCTAATCCGAGTTGGAGCCGTCTAGGAGCGTCTCGCTCCTAGACGGCTTGGGATGGACGTCTGTGCTCCCTTTTACCATCCGATCTTCGTTCCCCGGAAGCGTGACTCGGCTCCCGGAAACTCGAACGGACTGCGGTTAGAAGCTGAATTTGATGAAGATGCGAACGTGGCGATGACCGGTGACGGTAGGCGCCAGGTTGGCAAAATTGTTGACGCCGTTGTTTTCGAATTGATCCGTTACGATGCCTGTGCCAAGAGTGGTGTTTTCCACTGCGCCTTCGCCGTGGTTGAAGATATTGAAGAACTCGCCCTTGACATCGAGGTTGAAGCGATCATGCAATGGGATGGTGCGCGAGATGTTCATGTCCCATTGCTGGAAGCCAGGACCGATCAGGCTGTTGCGCCCCACTTCATTGAGAGCCTGGGTTCCGATCGCCGGTACAACCCAGTGCACTGATGAGGCTGCCACGGGTTGGCAGGGATTGTTGGTGTAGTAGAACGACGGACCTGAACACAGTGTCCCAGTGGAATTACCAGGGCCGTTGAACCAGGAATCATCCACGGCGTAAGTGGCCAGGGGAGCTTTAGGATTGGAGACTACCGGACGATCGTTGCCAATACCGTCTCCGTTCACATCGAGGCCGACTTCTACATTCTCCGGGCTACCCGATTGGAACTGAGTGATGCCCGCCACTTGCCAGTGATTGACCACATCGCTGGCCACTTTCATCGCCCCTTCAGTGTGCCAGACGGCAGGGCTCCAGACGTAGGCCAAAACCAGGCGCTGGCGATGGTCATAAGCAGAGAGGCCGTATTCTGATTCTCTGCGCGGAGCTGGATAGCGAAAAGTGGACAGGCTGGATTCGCTACCACCGCTGAATATCTCGGATGTGTCGTCCTGCGAACGAGCAAACGTATAGGATGCTCGGAAGAGGAAGCTGTGATTGAATTTATGGTCGAATTCCGTCCACAGCCCGTTGTAATTGGATTGTCCAGAGTTATCGCGGACTTCGATCTCCCCTTGGCCTGGAAGCACGCGAGCGCCGCTGAGATAGTCGTTGATGTACTGGTTCGGGACTTCATTGCCATAGAGGTGATCGCCGCGTTCGCCCACATAGCTGACATTCAAAGAGCTGGACCAGGGAAGTTCCTGTTCGATGTTGAAGTTCCAGTGGAAGGTACGTGGCAGTTGCAGGTTGTTGACGATCGGCTCCGAGATGCCGGCGGGGTTAGCGATGTGGTCGAGGGTCGCGAACGTTTCAGCCCAGCCTGAGGTGCCGCGGGACAGGGTGTCGTTGGCATTCACCTGGTCAGATGCCGCATTGGGAAAGGTCGCCTGGATGTTATCGATGATGTTGGTGAAGAGCACATCGTAGAAAACGCCGAAGCCGCCCCGGAAGACAGTCTTATATTGGCCGACAATCGTGGGGCTAAAAACGATGCCCATGCGCGGCCCCCACTCGGTGAAGTCCGATTGTTGCCGGGTCGGGCAATTGGAACCGGCTACGAGCGGGTTGCAAGCCAGGTTGTTGAGGGAGATGGCAGGAAACGGGGTTCCAGGTGCGTTGAAGGGAGCGCCGTTGTACTCATAGCGCATCCCGAAATCCACACTCACATTTGGCAGCACACGGTATGTATCTTGCACAAAATAGTTTTGCGAGATCAGCTGGGGACGGCTGGTCGGGCTGCCGAAGTCCTGGGTTACCGTGCTTGGAGCGGCGTTTATGAGCCCAGACCCGCTGAAATCGTCAATAAGATTAGCCAGGCCGGTATAGGTCACGGTTTCGCCGTTAGCCAGCGTAGTCGGGGTTGCGTCGTCGGCGTAGCTGATGGCGCCGAAAAAATTGAATGGAACCTGATCTTCGACCTTGATATCGGCGATGTCGGCTCCGATCTTCAGAAAGTGTTTGCCTTTGGTCCAACTGACGGAATCCTGGGCTTGGTAAGTGTCGTGGAAGCGTCCCTGTGGAATGCCGCCGGGGATTCCGTAGCCGTTTAGATTGGTGATGCTAACCGCGGGCTGATTATAGAGCGGGTTGGCCAGGGTGGTGCCGGGGAGGCCGAAGGTGAAGCCGATGCGGCCGTAGGAGGCACGGAAATCGTTCACCACTTTGGGGCTGAAGACGTGGGTCTCGACGATGCCAGAGTTGTAGGAGATACCGTTCTGATCAGAATCAAACCCTGGCAACTGGGCAGGCGCGTTGAAAACGTCGAAAGGCGCAAGAAAGCTGTTGCGGATCATATGCAGGCTGAGGGTGTCTTTTGGGCCTGCGATGTAGTCGCCCTTCAGATCGAGTTCTGGATTGTTGGTAGACGCACCAAGGTTCCGGCGAACCAGCCCGACTGTGACAGTTCCACGGTCGATGCCGGTGGCCGGATCGGGCCCCAGAGGGATGGACGGCTGTGGGTCGTTCGGATTGTCAATGCCGACCAGCGGACCATAAGCGGTGAGGAGATTATTGAGATACGGATTCGAGGGCAATGCTTTCAGAGTGGCGAGACCGGCCGCATCGGGAATGGCGAGGGGAGTCAGGTTGGCACTGGCGCGATAGTTGTCCAGCGCGTACGAAGCGAAGAAGAATATTTTGTCACGCTTGATGGGGCCGCCGAAGGTGAACCCTGGCTGGTTTTCCCGATAGAGCGTCGGGGTGCTGTCGAAGAAATGGTCTTCCTTATCGACCGTATCCAGAGAGGAGTTTTGAGCGCGCTCATACACGGAGCCGTGAAATTGGTTGGTTCCGCTCTTGAAAATGAGGTTGGAAACTGAACCGCCGCCATGGCCATACTCGGCAGTGTACGAGTTTTCGAGGATCGTGACTTCTTTGTCCGCTTCGATGTTGTCCGGCTGAAGACCTTGGCCGGTGATGCCGGCATCGTTGTTGTCTTGACCCTCAATAAGGAAGTCGTTGGAGCGGGGACGGCCGCCGCCGACACCAAAGCCGACGCCGTTGGTAAAGCTGTAATACCCAGGAGGGCTGGTAACGCCCGGAAGAGTCAATGCCAGTTCGTACGGGCTTTCGCTATTAATGGGAAGGCTTTGGACCTCTTGCTCATCGATAGTGCCGCTGAGCTGCCCGTTATCGGTATTGATCAAACTGTTATCCGCGGAGACTTCCACCTGGTCTGCGGCGCTTCCCACCTTCAATTGCAATGAGGCCGTAACAATGGAGGAGGATGGGACGATCACACCTTCCACGTTGGTTGCAGCAAATCCCTTGGCTGTGCCACTGACCTTGTAGGTGCCCGGCAACAGAGATTCGATGCGATACGCTCCGTCTGGGCCGCTCACCATTTTGCGTTCCGCGCCCGTCTCCTTGGAGACGACTGTAATGGTGGCTCCTACAATAGCCGCGCCGCTTGAGTCGGTTACCGTGCCGATGATGGTGCCGTTTGAAGTTTGACCGAGGCCGGCGCCGAGGCCGGCCATGAGAATGAGCCAGGTAAGAAGCACTCGTTTGAAGTCCGTCACGTAATTCCTCCAGAGAATTTTGAAAATGGGCGTGAGCAACTGTTTCGTCTTACTAACTGAGACGTGATCGTAGACGAGAGTGTCATCTCTCTGTAACCCACTCCTTGTAATTGCATTGTCACTTCTTTGTAACTTGCAGAGATGAGTTATTGATCTAAATTGCGAGCCTTCGACGAACTAACCAGAGTTACAATGTATCGCATAATGGGAGATGCGATGCCCGGCCGTCTTTGGCTCTCCCTCCAAGGAGATTCAATGCAAATCGAGCAGTCCCTCCGAGTGCCTCGGCCTCGATTCTTGCAGTAAGTCCCGCTCATTTACTCAACTTTCACATAGCCTCGGCCCCGTCGGGATCAAAATCTCCCTACTGTGATAAGAGGTGGTGTGTCTTCAGCATTCAAGTCAAACGTCAACACGACGATGATTCGTGTTAAATCCGCGAGTACTTACTGGAACAATGAGATCCGGGGGTCGCCTATCAACTGAGCAGACACCGAACCTCCATCGGTTGCCTCTCTCTCGCGCTAGATTATGTCCGGATTTTTGCAGGACTGCATCCATCCAGTGAGATCCGCACTCTATATTCGCGATTTCATGTGACAATCCTCTATCAATGGAAACTGAATTCATCGCCTTTTATTCCATAAGAAGGGAATGAATTGTGCGATAAGCCCACACTGCGACCTGAATCGATCGGACGTGCAGTAAGCGAGAATTGCAGCGTAGCTTCAAGGATGAAGAGCGCGCATGCGCGACGATGATTGTCTTTGAACTCTCTGAGCTTACACATCCGTGGGACGCTTCAGAGTGTCAGTGGGGCTGCGTAGGCCCCCATATTAGAAGCGTTCTGGCATCGGCAGGCCGGCTGCGTGCTTTCTATGATTGGCGCTTATGCCTCACGAGAACCTGGGGCACGCGGGAGCGCGCCCCTTCAGAGTTCTTTATGCTTTAGAGGCAAGAATATCGAGCATCTGGATCGCAGGAGGCTCCGCGAAGAGCTCTTCTGCTCTCGCGAACAGAAGCTCCGCAATCTGACCATTGATGTGGGCTTCCCGGCCTTCTTGATTCGGGAATGTATCGAAGATTCCATACAGCGAGCTATCAAATCTCACTGCATACCAGGTTGTGGTTCCAATCTCCTGGAGCACGAGTGCACGCGCTGAGATAAGAAACTCTTCAACTGCGGTCTCTTTTCCAGGGCGTGCACGCAACTGCGCCAACAATGCGAAACGATCCATCTGAGTGATCTCCTTTTACCTTAAGATGGTTTATGCGTTCGACTCGTTACAAAAATGCTCGAGGGATAATACCCGAGTGTACGAGTAAGTTCCCGCGATTCGGCTAAGCAATGACGGCAATGCGCCAAGAATGATTTCTTTCCGCGAGCAAAACGACGGCCAGGCTGTAAGCTCTGCGGGTTATGGGGCTTGGCCCAAAACCCGCAGGCATGACTTCAGGCTTGACTTACAGTGCGGCGATGCCGTTGAATCCAGCCGCCGCCGGCAATCCCGGGATTTGCGTCACTTCTTCCAGAGTGCCATTCGGCTGAATGGCAAAGACCCCGACTGTCCCCACCTCACCGTTCAGCGAGTACAAAAACTTCCCGTCCACGCTGATTGCGATATCGAGGTTGGTGCTGCCATCGGGATTCGACCCGACAATCGTGCCCGCTATCGGCGTGAGTTTGCCGGCGGCGCCGATCGTAAAGCCGGCAATGTTCGACGATCCCGCGTTCGATACGTAGACGCGCTTTCCGTCCGGAGTGATCGCATTCCAGCAATTCGCCGCCCCGTCGGTTGGCACGCTCTGGCTTACTGCGGCCAGCTTTCCGTTTGACTGCACCGTGTAAGAAGAGATTGCAGATCCGGCCGCTTCATTCGCCGGTCCAGTCTCCGAAACGATCAGCTTGCTATCCGGCGCGAAGCGCGCAGAAAATGCACCGGCCGCTGGGCTGGGATTAACGACCGCTGCCGTCAGCGTCCCGTCCGCCTTCACGTGAAATGTATCGATGTTGCCCGCGATTCGCTCCACCACCGCTACGGTCTCGCCGTCAGGGCTTACCGAGATCGACGCGCCGCCAGTAGCGTTGGCTGAAAGAAACGCCGTTGCGTTGGCGATCGGATGAAGCTGCCCGCTGCCATTGAGCCGGAACGCCGTCACGGACCCGGGGCCGCCGGAGTTGAGTACATAGACCGTGTTGCCCCACTGCGCAATCGATACCGGCTGGCTGCCTCCTGAAGGCTCCTTGTCGGTTACCGACAGGCTGCCTCCCCGCACGCGAAAGACGGTGATGTCGCCGCTGCCGGCATTCGCCGCAAACAGCACGGAGTGATCGGCGCTCAACGTCAGGGAGCCCTGAGACTCAAGAGGATCGTTGACGCCGCCACTGCCGCGGCCCAATGTATCAAAACGGCTCTGCTCCGAAAAGCTCCCATCGTTCCTGCGCTCAAAAGCAATCACTTGATTTCGCTCGGCGTTGTTGGACATCACGAACACAGCCTCTTGTCCCCGTAGCGATGCGGCGCCCGTAACCACGGGAACAACTACACTCAGGGCGATCATCGTCGTGAATAGACGACTCTGAAGATTCACCATATACAACTCCTTAACTGATGTGATTTGCGGCGCCGTGCAAATTCCCGAGGGATCCTTTGAGACGCGCGACCATTGGAGCGGAGAGCAAGCCGAAGGTTACGTGAAAAAAGACTGCGAACAAGTCATCCGGAGTTCGTTTTTTGCCGTGACATTTCCGTGACATGTGTTCGCCCGGAATATGCAAGAATGTGCGAAGTGCCAAGATTCACTCCCTTTGAAATTTCCAAGGAGCCGCTCGTTTATGAGTTCTGTTTCTTCGCAGCGTGCTTCCGGCATTGGGACCATTGCCTCTCATCCGCAGAAGCGCATGCGCGCACGTCTCTGGGTCAGTTGGTCGAGCCTGCTCTTTGCTTTTCTGCAGAGTGTCTGCACTTTTCTGATGGCGATGGCGGGGCTGCGACTTATCATTGGGATCAGCTCGCTCGCTCTCTCGGCCGAGTTGATCGCCGTCCTTGATCGCCTTCATGCCAGTTGGTTGCGCATACCGATGATTGGCTTTGCCTTCGTCGGTGCGGCTTTGAACCTTATCACCATCCTGCAGATCCGGCGCTTGCGTGCACGCCCCGCATCGCAATGGCGCCAGGGGCCGGTGGCAGCGGACAAACTGCGCATGGAGCGCTTGCAACTCGCCTTATCTCTGATTACCTTCGTCCTGATCGCTATCGAAGAAGGCTTCCATCTGCGGCTCTCCCACCACCTCTGATCGCCCCGCCATCGCCGTCCCGCCCAACGAATAGATTGGCCGCTGAGTCTGTAACTTCCGCTGCGTTTGCGTTTCTAATCTTCAGACAGAATGCAATGGCCGCCTATCTATCCGCCGAGAACCCGCGATTGGCCCCTCGTGCTATGGGCGCCCATTTGCCGATGAGCCAATCTCCCGATCGGCATGCAGAGGCGCAGATTATCGCAGCCATCCTCGCCGGCAATACGCATCTCTTCCATGACCTCATCCGCCCTTACGAGCGCACCGTCTTTGCCATGGCCATGGCGTTCCTGCGCGATCCAGAGGAAGCGGAGGACGTCGTGCAGGAAACTTTTCTGAAGGCTCTCCGTAACCTGCACGCATTTCGCGCAGAGGCACGGTTCAGCTCCTGGCTCGTCAGCATCGCCCTTAACGAAGCCCGCTCTAGCCTCCGCCGCCGCCGTGATTTCAAATCTCTTGACGACGACTCCGACGAGAACCACCAGATCGCGCCGGAACTCCTCCGCGACTGGCGCGAAGTGCCCTCTGAAATCCTGGAGCGCCTCGAGGTTCGAAAGCTGTTGCGGGACGCCGTCACTGGTTTGCCCCTGATCTATCGCGAGGTTTTCCTGCTGCGCGAGATCGAAGAACTGAGCATGAGCGAATCGGCTCAGGCACTGGGCATCAGCGTCGCCTCGGTTAAAGTGCGCTTACACCGCGCTCGGATCATGCTGCAGAAGCGCCTGGCACCGCAGCTTCGGCCACTGGCCCCGAAACGGAGGAGATTCCCGTGGTGATGGACTGCAAACACGTCTGGGATCGCATCTCTGAATTTCTCGATGACACCCTGTCGCCCGAAGCGCGCGAGCTCATGCAGAAGCATCTCGAGCACTGCGAGGTTTGCTCCGCCATCCTCGACTCCACTCGGAACATCCTCATCCTCACCGCCGATGAGCGCGTCTTTCAGTTGCCTGTGGGCTATAGCGAACGCTTGCATGCACGCATCGAGGAAGAGATCCGGTTCTACAGCCACTGAAAGGTATCCAAATGGTTCTCGATGCCCTTCCATTACGTCTTGAGTTTCCGATTGGTATCGGGAATAATCCGTCTGTTCGCCCCTTCTCTCTTAGTAGATTGCCAATACGCTCCACGAGTCGCCGTGTCATTGCTCCACCGCCACGTTCTACCCCTCGTTTTCGGATCGCTCTGCGCCGCACCTGGCATGGCTCGCTCCGCGCCCGATGCGGAAGTTTCAATCTCGTCCGCACCGACCCCGCAGGTCTTTGCTCCCAGCGTCGTTGAATCCAAGCGCCCCAACCTTCCACTTGAGTTTCGCCCGAAGCAAGGAGAATCCTTTCCCGGCATCGTCTCCAACCTTTGGCGTGTCGATCGCATTGGCACTGGTTGGAGCATGCGTCCGGCTACCGGGTGCGGTGAATCTTGTTGGCCGATCGCTCTG
>JBEKVS010000046.1:0-27671 GCA_049513795.1 Occallatibacter sp.
AAATGGTGAGTGTGGCTGATGTAATGACCGAGGTTTCTACGCAGCCTGAAATTGGAGAGACAAGCGACCTCCCTGACACACTACCCGAGGTCTTTGCCTATACGGATGAGACGTGCAGAGCGGTGGCAGAAGAGATGGCAATCACGGGAGTCACGAGCATGCTCGTCGCAGATCGGGAAACGGGCGGGATTCGCGGAAGCATCAGCGCACAGGAGCTGTTGAACGGACGCAAAAGGCACGTCGACCGGGAGCTGGAAAGAAGCAGTTCATTCCGTTCCGGATGAGGTCTTTGGTGCTCCCGCACCAAGACCTTAAGCGGGGGCTTTTTGCCCTATATGGTTAGACCTGAGACCCTAGGTCCCGATCTGCTGAAGCGAGTTGGTCAGCGACTCGATATTTGACAGAGTAGTGCCGGTTTGATATTTATTCACGAAAGACGAAGATATTTGAGTGCACGGGGATTTATCTTCGTCAGGAGAATGCCATGAAGATCGGCGTGGTTCAAGGTCGCAGGTTAAGTTTCTTCGCGGCGATCCTCTATCTCAGCGTGCCAACCGGTTCGACAGCGCAGATGACGACCGCTCAAGTTGACAATGCACGGACTGGGGCTTATCTCCGGGAGACAACGCTCACTCCGCAAAACGTCAATCCGCGGCAATTCGGCAAACTCTTTCGACTCAAGGTGGATGGGGACGTGTATGCTCAACCGCTGTTTTTGCCTGGGGTGGAAATTCCCGGCAAGGGGAGACACGATGTTATCTATATCGCGACCGAGCATGACAGCGTTTATGCATTCGACGCGTATGGAAATCCTTCGACGCCGCTGTGGCAGGTAAGTTTTCTCACGGATGGCGCGACCACAGTTCCGGAAAGAGATGTGGAATGCTTTTTCATCAGCCCCGAAGTTGGAATCACATCCACTCCGGTGATCGACCTTAAGACTGGGACTCTGTACGTGCTGGCGCGAACAAAGAAGCCACATCTTGTCTCTGCGAGCGAATATTACCAGCAACTGCATGCTTTGGCGATAACGAGCGGAGCTGAGAAGTTCGGTGGACCAGTGGAAATCCACGCTGCGGTGAGCGGGAAGGGTAACGGAAGCAAGGGCGGAACGGTGGAGTTCGATCCTCTCCGGGAGAATCCGCGCGCCGCCCTGCTGCTCTCGAGCGGCACCGTGTACCTGTCGTGGGCTTCTTCCTGCGATGTAGGACCGTATCACGGCTGGGTGATCGCTTACGACGCCCAGACGCTGAAACAGAAGGCGGCTTTCAACGATTCTCCGGACGCGGATGATGGAGGGATCTGGGCCAGCGACACCGGCATCGCCGCTGACCAGGACGGCAACGTATATGCTGCGACCGGGAATGGGAGATTTGATGCCGCTAAAGGCGGTCGTGATTTCGGCGACACTCTGCTGAAGCTTCATTTGGATAGCTCAGGCCTTGGAGTGAGAGATTACTTCACGCCGTTCAATGAGCAACACCTGAATATTACTGACAGCGATTTGGGCTCCGGTGGACCGGTGCTTCTTCCCGACCAGCGCGGACCGCATCCGCACATGGCCATCGTGGGCGGAAAAGCTCCGATGCTTTATGTTGTCGATCGAGATCACATGGGCCATTTCCAGCCGGATAGCGACAATCACGCCATCCAGACAATTCCGACCAACGGCGGAATTTTCGGCGCGACCGCTTACTGGAATCAGAATGTGTATTTGCTGAGCGACGCGGATGTTCTGCGGGATTACGAGGTGAACAATGGCAAGCTGGTCTACAGGGGATCGAGTATCTTCTCACTGCGGGATCATGCAGCGACGCCCGCAGTTTCAGCCAATGGCGACAAGGACGGCATTGTCTGGATAGTCAGTTCGAAGGGATGGAATTCTTCCGATCGAACCGCGGTGCTGCATGCTGTGGACGCATCCAATGTTGCGCATGAACTCTACAACAGTGAGCAGGATTCCGGCCGGGACCGAGCAGGTCTGGCCCTGCGCTTCAATATTCCAACCATCGGCAACGGACACGTATATATTGGCGCCAGGCGCGAAGTGGATGTCTACGGGCTGCTTCAGCCGGGGCGATAGAACAGATGGGCTCGAAGTCACTCTGCACTTTGTGCTGCGCTGCATTAGCAATTGCCGTCGCGTTGGCCGGATGCCGCCAGCCTTCGGTTGAAAACGGGCGCGTCCTCTTCAGCAACGACTGTTCTCGATGCCACGCAGACCGACCGGGTCAAGTCTCGCCCGCTCCCAACCTGGCCGGATATTTTTCTCGAAGCCCGCAACCGACCTTGCGACAAGCCCAGGCGATTATTCGAGACGGCAAGCGCGCCATGCCCCCATTTAGCCAGCGGTTGGCTCCCAGGGAATTTGACGATCTGATCGCCTACATCAAGACTCTGCGCTAGCTTGCGGCACACCCAGCCTGGTCGAAAAGATCTTTCCAATTTTTGAATAGTTCTCTGCGCGTGGTTACGCCAACAGGAGAACTTTGCCGATGCCGCCCTTCTCCGCTTCAGCGTGTGCCCTCGCCGCATCGGCGAGCGGAATTGTGCGATCGACAGGAATCTTGAACTTTCCATTTGCGATGTCTTCCGCGAGCGAACGCATGCTCGCTGCGTCAGGATGGGAGCCAAACGCCTCCACCTTCACGGTAGGGTGAAGGCTGGCGTTTTGCGGCGGCCCTACCACCGAGGCGTAGGTTCCTCCCGGCTTGACTTTGGCCAGAAGTGCGTCGCTGACGTTACCGCCGATCGTATCCGCGACGACATCGACCATGCCCAGGGAGTCCATCTCCTGGCGGTTATCGAGCGCGAGAAGAGTGTCGGCACCGAGCTCCTCTGCCGCTTTTTTCTGCGAGGCGCGGACACCGGCGATGACGTGCGCACCGAGTTTCTTGGCCACCCAGACGGCGGTACGGCCTACGCTGCCCAGCGCGCCTGTGATGACGACAGTCTGGCCAGCCTGAACCTTGCCCACCTCAACGATGAGTTGTTGCCCGGTGTTGAGCACCACCGGGAGTGCCGCGGCTGCGATCTGATCAAGACCCTTTGGAAGCTTCGACAAGCCTGCGAGATCGGCCACAAGGAGCTCGGCATAGGCCTTGCCGGCGCGGCCGAAAACCTTGTCACCCTCCGCATAGCCCTCGACGCCCTTGCCTACCGAGCGAACGACGCCGGAGTAGTCGTAACCGAGGATCGCGGGCAGTTCCAGCGGCATGAAAGTCTTCATGGCTCCGCTGCGAAGCTTCCAATCGATGGGATTGATTCCGGCCGCGACGACGCGAATAAGGATCTGGCCGTCGCCCGCCTGGGGATCGTCCCACTCCTCATACTTCAGCTTATCGGGCCCACCGTACTCATGCAGCACAACTGCTTTCATAACCACACCTCGCACGCATTACGCGTTGGATGCGTTTGCTGGCGGCATGGGTGCACAAACAGCGAACCAATCGAGAGCACGCTCAGAATTCTAAATTAGGCAATTGAGACACCCTGCCGAATTGGTCCAACGCTGCAAGCGACCGATGACTCAACCCTTCTATTGTTGAACTGCACGCGGCCAGTGACGACAACTGGTAAGTGGTTCAAGCCCAGCCCTTGCGCGCCCTGGCGTGGTCTTATTGATCTGATGACTTCATCCGGTCCTTCCAATAGTCCCGCGACTTCGCGTGGCCACTCCGTCGCGAGCAGCCGGCTGCTGCCGTGGCTGGTCGCGGTTGCATTTTTCATGGAGTCGCTCGACACCACAATTCTCAACACCGCTGTTCCAGCCATCTCGGCAGCGCTTCATGTGGGCCCGCTCAGCATGAAAGCGGTTCTCGCCAGTTACACGCTCAGCCTCGCCGTATTCATCCCTATCAGCGGCTGGGTCGCGGACCGATTCGGTACGCGGCGCGTGTTTGCCACAGCCATCGGACTTTTCACGCTCGGCTCATTCTTCTGCGGCTTATCGAGCAATGTTCACGTGCTCGTTGCCTGCCGCATCCTGCAAGGCTGCGGCGGGTCCATGATGGTGCCCGTTGGACGGCTTTGGGTTGATCGGGCTGATCATGGTCTATCTGCATCTGCCGGACTACAGGGAGGAGACACACCCTTTAGATATGGTCGGACTGATCCTCTTCGGTTCCGGCGTTGCCCTGCTTTCTTACGTGTTGGAGGTCTTCGGAGAACATACGCTAAGCTCGCGGGAGATTTTGGGGTTGCTGGTGCTTTCCCTGGCCCTGCTCGCGGGGTATTGGCTGCACGCAAAATCGCTCGCCTACCCCTTGCTGCAACTGAGCCTGTTCAAGATTCGCACCTTCCGCGCCGCCGTCAGCGGCAGCTTCTTTACAAGGCTCGGCATCGGTGGCGTGCCCTTTCTTCTGCCGCTGCTTTATCAGGTCGGACTCGGTTTCAGTCCTGTGCAGTCCGGGCTTCTCATCATGCCTCAGGCCGTTGCCGCCATGGCCATGAAGGCTGTTATGCCGCGCCTTCTGTCGGCCGTCGGCTTTCGCTGGGTACTCATTTCAAACACCATCGTTCTCGGGTTGCTCCTGCTGCTATTCGCGACGATTGGTCCTTCCACGCCGGCCTGGATGATCGTGCTCCAGGCATTTTTCTACGGAGCGTTTACGTCACTGCAGTACACCAGCATGAATACGCTCGTCTATGCCGACACCACAGACGAGCAGTCGAGCGCCGCCAGTTCAATCGCAAGCACCATGCAACAGATGGCGATCAGTTTCGGTGTGGCTACGGCTGGATTGGCGACGGCGTTCTTCGTTCCCGGCAACGGCCAATCGGGCCCAAACGAAATGATCCACGGTATTCATAAGGCTCTTGTAGCGCTCGGCGCTCTGACCATCGTTTCGACAATCGTCTTCCATAGCCTGAAACGCGAGGATGGCGATGCCGTGAGCCATCAAAAGGTCTTTCATCCCGGTGGTTGATACACAAGCGGTTGACCTCATAAGACGGGCTCTGGTCAGTTTGGAATGGTTCAGAAATCTTGGCGGCGGAAACTTCTAGAGATGGAGAATGCTCCTCTGGTCCCTTTTCATCGGACACTCAAGAAAACGTTCCTCCCTGCCGGGCCCGAGTCTGTCCGTCACTTCCACAGCAGCGAATAAACCTGCGCCACCCCAGTATGATTCATCACCGCCGGCTGCCCATCTGCCGTCACGCTCACAAACGCATCCGTCACACTGCCCATCCAGGGAATGTCCGAGATTCTCTCCCACGCTCCACTCGGCACGGACAGACGATACATCCCCGGAAGTGTCTGGGTCTGGTCGAAATAGATGAACCGGCTGTCCGGGGTCCATGCATAGAAGCCCCACGGCGCATCAAAACGCCGCAATTCACGCCATTGCTTCGTCGCCGCACTGTAAATCACAATTCGCGAAGGCTCCCGCGCTATCGCTACCAGGTACTTCCCGTCCGGCGACCAGGCCGCCACATAGTACTTCTCCGCGCCTGCCATCGGAGTCACGTTGCGGCTCGCCAAATCCACCACATACATTCCGTCGGGATTATCGGAACCATTGAACCGGTTGAACGCGATCGAGTTCCCGTCCGGAAACCACGTAGGCATCACTTCGTGATCGCCGCTTGCCATCAGCTTCTCCGGCGCGCCCCCATCGGCAGACACCCGGTAAATCTTCCGCCAGTCCGAGTATGCAATCCACTTCCCATCCGGCGACCACTGCAGCATATAGGCCGGCGCGTTGGTCAGCTGGACTGCCTCGCTCCCATCCAGCCGGCTCTTCCACAGGTGACCACTGGGATATTCCGTATAGGCCATCCATTGACGATCCGGCGAAATGACAAACTGAAGCGCGGACAAGCCACCCAGAAACGGTACCAGCTTCCCAATTCTTGGATCGAACACCAGGCTCGTCCCTGTCTCCAGCCGCCCCAGCACAAACAGGCTCCGGCTATCCCGCGCCGGCGCTGCATCCGTCGTGTTCACCTGATTTCCGGTGATGCGCACCGCCTCCGGCTTCTTCCAGGATTCAAACCACCGCGGCGCCACTACTTCGTAAATATTCCCCCGTCCCTCCCGGTCGGAGTTGAACACAAAGTGCCGCCCATCCGGCGTCCAGCGACCGCCCCACTCATTGGCGTCGGCCGGCCAGTCCAATTTCAGCGGATGTGCGTTTTTCCCATCGCTTCCCACCAGCCATAATCGCGTGCTGTCGGGATTCGCCAGGGACACAGCGATTTCCTTTCCGTCTGGAGAAAGAGCCAGATCCACCGGTTCGAAAGGCGGCTTCCACAATGCCCGGACATTTCCCCCGTCCTCATCCATCACCCATATCTGGTGATCGTCCACAAAATAGATTGATTTTCCATCCGCCGACCAGCGCGCAATCGCATGCGCTGGATGGCTGGTGATCTTCCGCCATGTTCCTCCCAGGCTCGACCCCACCAGCAGCCATCCGCGGCCCGTCTCGTCGTTCAGATCCGCGGTCCACACCAGCACCTTCGATCCGTCCGCCGACGTATCCACCAGATACATCCCCGTGCTCAAACCCGGTATCGGCGCGATCATCCCACCGCTGGCCGCCATCTCCGAAGGAACGTTGCGGCTCTCAAAGTAAAGCCGAGTCCCATCGGTCAGCAAAGGCCCCTGCTTGTCTTCGCCCGAAGACGTAATCTGCGTGGAATCCAGCGGCCCTGTTCCCCGCGCCGGCGTCAGTAAAATCGCCGCTGCCGACGCCACCAGCGCTCCACCCAAAACCGAGCCCCAGAGCGCCAGCCCATTTCCTCGCCGCTCGCCTAGATCCGCAACCCTCCCACTTCCCGTCTCGATCCGCGGCAGCCTCCCCGACCCCGGCTCCAGATCCCGCATCACCCGCCGCAGATCCGTAGCGAAATCCCGCGCATGCTGGTAGCGCAGCTCGGGATCCTTCTCGAGCGCCCGCTCGACAATCTGCTCCGCCAGCAGCGACGCATCCGCCCGCGCCTCCCGCAGGGCCGGAGCCGGCTCGTCCGTAATCGCCCGTAAGATCGCCAGGCTGCTCGCTCTGCGAAACGGCGTCGCCCCCGTCAGCGACTCGTAATACGTCACGCCCAGGCTCCACAGATCGCTCCGCACATCGGCCTTCTGCCCAATTGCCTGCTCCGGCGACATATACAGCGGGGTTCCCATCACACCCCCCGCCTCCAGCGCCGTCTGCGTCGCATCCGTCGGCCCCACCAGTTTCGCCAGCCCAAAGTCCAGCACCTTCGCCTGTCCCTTTGGCGTGATCATCACGTTGGCCGGCTTCAGATCTCGATGGATCACTCCCTGCTCGTGCGCCTCTTCGAGCGCCTCAGCCACCTGCAGCGCGATCGCCGTGGCCTCCTTCAACGGCAGCGCGCCGGCCTGCAGCTTCGCCGCCAGCGATTCGCCTGCCACCAGCTCCATCACGATAAAGTCCGCGCCGTCCTGCTCGATCGTGTCGTGCACCGCCGCAATATGCGCATGATTCAGCTTCGCCAGCGCCCGCCCCTCGCGCCGGAAGCGCGATCGCGCCTCCTCGCCCGTCAGCACTCCAGGCTGCAACATTTTGATGGCGACCTCGCGCTCCAGCTTTTCATCCCGCGCCCGATACACCACTCCCATGCCGCCCGAGCCCAAACGCTCCACAATCAGGTAGCGCTCCAGCAGCCGAGTCCCCGCCGCCACCGTGGCCGGCGCGCTTCCATACAACGGCCGCGAAAGAAATCCGCTCAGCCGGTCATTCTCCTCCAGCAGATCCTCCACCATCCGCCGCAGCGCAGGCTTGTCCGCGCACGCCCGCTCCAGGAACTTCGATCGCTGCTCACGCGGCAGATCGAGAGCCTCCCCAAACAACTGCTCCGCGATGGTTTCCCGCTGGCTCATTCTGCCGTTTCCGCCCTAACGTCGCTATCGAAGCTCCATGCGCCTCGCGGCCGGGAAGCCTCCATCCAAATCTCCCAAAAACCCACTCCAAAACCGGTCCGTAATCCTCCCCTCGAGGCCCACGGGATCCCCGGAAAGCTAAACTCCGGCGTCCGTCCCTGAGGCGGTCTGCACGTGTTTTACCTGCGGTGCCGGCCGCGATAGTATACGGTCATCGACCGAGGTGTGCCCTGCAATCCGATCCGGGTGAGGTAACCCAGCTCCTCAAAGCCATGCATGCCGGCGATCCCGCCGCCGCCGACCGCCTGCTCCCGCTCGTTTACGCCGAGCTTCACCGCCTCGCCCAGGCCTACATGCGTCGCGAGCGCCCCGGCCACACCCTCCAGGCCACCGCCCTCATCAACGAAGCTTATGTCCGCCTCGCCGGCGAAGACATCGACTGGACCAACCGCGCTCACTTCATTGGCCTCGCCGCCCACGTCATGCGCCAGGTCCTCGTTGACTACGCCCGCCAGCATAACGCCGAGCGCCGCGCCGGAGGCCTCCAGCGCGTCGAGATGAACGACGACCTCGCCGTCTCCCCCGACCGCCTCGACGAAATCGCTTCTATCGATCAGGCCCTGACCCGTCTCGCCGCTCACAATCCGCGCCAGGCCCGCGTCGTCGAACTCCGCTACTTCGGCGGTCTCTCCGTCGAGCAGATCGCCGCCATCCTCCAGGTCGCCCTGCGCTCCGTCAAGCGTGACTGGTCCCTCGCCCGCATCTTTCTCGCCCGCGAGCTCAACCCCGGCGCTGCCCCCCGGCCAGCCCGATTCTAACTTGATTGATCAGGACGCACCTCCCAAAATAAATTCCCGCGAGCGTTGCCCCTTTTTCCCCACCACCACGCACTCCTGAGTGAGAGCGGTCATCACGGCCATCTCAATCAAAAGGAGTGCGGGTTGCGCTTCGATTGGGCGGCCCGCCCTGTTGAAGGCGAGCCGTCCCCGGCTCGAATGCATTGCATCGCCAAGCGGCGAAAGGAGTCTCAAAATGATTGACTTTGGAAGAAATGTTGCAGGGTGCGCAAACCTGAAAGCTTGCGCAACGGGACAGAATCCGCTGGCGCCGACAGTATCTCGCCGCCGGATTCAATGGTCAGCGATTTTAGGGGCGGTTGCTCTCGTGCTCGGCACGATCTCCGCGCCGGGATTCGCTCAGAATTGGCTTCAGGAAGCGCCTGACAACAGTCCGTCAGAGCGCGCCTACGCAAGCATGGCCTACGATTCGGCGGAACGGAATGTGGTTTTGTTTGGTGGAGAGGGCAACAATGTTGTTCTTGCGGACACATGGGTCTGGGACGGCTCGAACTGGACACAAATGACTCCGTCAGCGAGCCCATCTCCCAGAACAGACGCCGCCATGGCATTTGACTCTGTTCATGGACAGATGGTCCTGTTCGGGGGGTATAGCAACGCGGCGCCGTATGTCTATCTCGCAGATACCTGGGTTTGGGACGGCAGCAACTGGACCTTGAAAACACCGTCGAATAGTCCTCCCGGTCGAGCGGAGGCCACCATGAAGTTCGATTCCGCAAGGGGCCAGATGGTCTTGTTCGGCGGATACGGCGGCGTAAATTCTTACGGTGATACCTGGGTTTGGAATGGAACGAGTTGGACGCAGGAGGAATTGTCAACAAACCCGCCAGCCCGGCAAGATGCAGCGATGGCCTACGATGCAGCTGGCGGGAACATCGTTCTGTTTGGCGGAGGATCGATCGTCAATTCAACTGAGGGACCGGCGCTCAATGATACATGGGTGTGGAATGGAAGCCAGTGGACGGAGAAGCATCCATCGACCAGCCCGCCCGGCCGCGTACGTGCGGGAATGGCCAATTATTCCGAACAGGGAAGAGTCTTTTTGTTCGGCGGAATCGGCGCCACCGCGTATCTGAACGATACGTGGTCCTGGAACGGCTCTGACTGGACTGAGGATAATCCCCAAAACACACCGACACCGCGTATGGGCTTTGGCATGGCGCCTGACGATGCCGAAGGAAACCTGGTGATGTTCGGCGGGATAACGAACGGTATCTCGTCGGCGACATGGATCTTTGCCAAAGGTCCGGAGGTTACATTGAGCGCGAGCAGCTTGAGCTTTCCAACGCAAAAGGCGAAAACAAGCAGCTCCAGCGAATCAATCAGCGTGACCAATTCCGGCGTCACCAATCTGACCATCGATGGCGTGAGCATCTCCGGCTCCGACAAGCAAGATTTTACGGAAACCAACAACTGTCACAGCTCCTTGAAGATCGGTTTTAGCTGCACCATCAACGTAATTTTTAAACCGACAGCCAAGGGCGCTCGCTCGGCCAAGCTCTTGATCAAAGACAACGCCCAAAACGGCTCACAGAGCGTCGCGCTCTCAGGCACCGGAGACTGAAGCAAACGCTGCAGGCGGCCTCGCAGACAGGCCCTGGTTAACATTCAACACTGTGAACGGGAGTGCGCTCGTTCACTGCGATTCAGGCAATCCGGTTCAGGTGCAGTAGACGCAATCCGGCTGTCTCGGCGAGGCGTACTTTTATCGAGTCCCCCCGTTCATCTGAATGTGAGTCGGCCGCGGCTCGAAAGCAAAAAGGAGCTCAAAATGATCGACACGAAACCAGATGTTTTAAGCGCAAAGCTGAAAGCTTCTGAACCGAAACGGAATCGATCGGCGGCAATGGTGTCCCGCGGCCCCGTGCGATTGGCATCGGCGTTGCGCGCGGCGGCTCTGCTGCTCGGCACGATCACCGGGCCAATATTCGCACAAAGCTGGATCCAGGAGGTGCCCGATAACAGCCCTCCCGCGCGGTATGTATCCGCCATGGCGAATGATGGGGCGAGTGGGAAGGTAATGCTTTTCGGGGGATACGGCGCCAACCCTGGCATCTTTCTCTCCGACACGTGGTCGTGGGATGGAGCCGACTGGACTCAGGAGTTACCTGCGCATAGCCCTGCAGCACGATATGGACACGCCATGGCCTACGATGCGGCGCATGGAAAGGTAGTTCTGTTCGGCGGGGTGGACAGCTCTGCCGATTATCTCTCCGACACCTGGGTGTGGAACGGGACCGACTGGACTCTGGAGACGCCCGCGGCGAGCCCTCCCGCGCGTGCCTATCACGCAATGAAATACGACTCTGCATCGGGAAAGGTGATCCTGTTTGGAGGATTCGGCGACAATACTGGCGGCTTCTCGGATACCTGGCTGTGGGACGGGAGCAATTGGACCCAAGCGGAGCCGTTCACAAGCCCGTCGGCTCGAGCGGGATCGGCGATGGCGTACGACATGAAGGAGAGCAATGTGGTTCTCTTCGGGGGAGTGAGCAAGGCGAACAGCGTCTTCAGCGACACGTGGGAATGGGATGGGTCCGACTGGATTCAACAAACTCCGTCGGTCAACCCACTCGGCCGTTATTTCGCGGGGATGGCTTACGACTCGGAGGAAGGCAAAGTTGTCATGTTTGGCGGAACGAACATTGCCAGCGATTTCTCCGATACGTGGTACTGGGATGGGACGAACTGGACCTCACAGAGCTCTCCGGACGTCCCTGGCGAGCGTGAGGGACTGGCAATGGCGCCCGACGCGCAAGGCAATGTGGTCATGTTCGGAGGGTATTATCGCGGCCTTCTCTCGGACACCTGGGTGTGGACCAAGAGCCCTCAGGCCAGCCTGAATCCGACGAGCTTGAGCTTCGGCAAGCAAAAGGTGAAGAGCAGCAGCGCGGCTAAACCCGTCAACCTGACCAATTCGGGCGTCAACACGCTCACCATCCACAGCATCGCCTTCACCGGCTCCGACTCGAAAGACTTCCAGGAGTCGAACGACTGCCACGGCTCGTTGAAGCCAGGATTCAGTTGCACGATCGACGTCACATTCAAACCGACCGCGAAGGGCGCGCTGTCTGCCAAGCTCGTGATCAAGGACAACGCCCAAAACAGTTCGCAGAGCGCGACGGTCTCGGGCACCGGCGATTGAAGCATAGACTGCTGGCTGCCTCGCGAATCGACCGACGAACCTTCGTGAGGCACCAGTTTCATGAACACACTCGGCAAACTCGGTAGACAATAACTTCAGATTGTCGTGCGCCGTGACACGGCTAGGAGGGAATATGCACAATTCCAGTTGGGCCAGGCAGGCGTCTTATCTTTTGTTGTCCTGCGCGATTGCGCCGGTCGCTTTGCTCTCACAATCGCTAACCACCCTTCACAGCTTCGACGGGTCCGATGGCGCTCAGGTCTTCGCCAGCCTCATTCAGGCCAAGAACGGCAACTTCTACGGAACTACGCACATCGGCGGGGCGCACGTCCGGGGCACCGTCTTCGAAATAACGCCGGAAGGCGCTCTGTCTACCCTGCACAGTTTCGATGACGCTGACGGCTCCTCGCCGGAGGCTGCGCTTGTTCTGGGCTCGGACGGCGATTTTTATGGAACAACTACTCTTGGCGGGACTCACCTTAACGGCACGGTGTTCAAAATCACCCCGGGTGGGAATCTGACGACACTGCACAGCTTCTCCAGGAACAAGGACGGCGCCCAGCTTGTCGCGCCCCTCGTCAAAGGCAAGGACGGCGACTTCTACGGAACAACTTCTCAAGGCGGGCCCCACGACGGGGGCACGGTCTTCAAGATCACCCCCAGTGGCGCTCTGACCACTCTTTACGCCTTTTGCGCACAACAATCGAGCGACGTCTGCCTTGACGGCGAATACCCCCTCGGGGGACTCGTCCAGGGCGCCAACGGAAGCTTTTACGGGACAACGGAATCGGGTGGGGTGAACGATGCGGGCGCGATCTTCGAGATCACCACGGGCGGCAAGCTGACGGTGCTGCACAGCTTTGCCGGCACGGGCGCAGACACGGACGGCCGCCAACCTTCCGCGGGGCTGGTCCTGGCCAGCAGCGGGAACTTCTACGGAACCACCCCCGCGGGCGGAGCCAACAATATAGGCACCGTCTTCGAAATGACTCCGGGTGGGGTGTTGACCACGCTGCACAACTTCGACGGGGCAGACGGGGCAAGCCCCACAGGAAACCTGATCGAGGGCGCCAACCGCAACCTCTACGGGGTGACGACGATTGGCGGGGCGAACGGCACTGGCACGATTTTCGAAGTCACTCTTAATGGCAAGCTGACCAGTTTGTACAGCTTCAATTCCCACCACGGTCAAGGCGACGAACCATTGGCCGGCCTGATCCAGGGAATCAATGGTGATCTTTACGGAACAACGACCGTACACGGCCAATTCAGTGATGGCACGGTCTTCCAGTTTTCCTTGGACGAGTGAGGTGCTCTCTCCCACGGCTCGCGCAGAGCCAAGCCCACAGCCGTCCGCTCAGATGCCTCCCCCCTATCGAACAACGACTCGATGCCAGGACGAGGTGGACTGTGAAGTCTTGACGATATGCGTTCTGAGGACAGAAAGCCCGCGGTTATTTGCGATCCCTCCTTGCCGGGACATCGCGCAACGGACTGGGCGGCAAGCATTTGCCCTACCTCGAAATGGCCGCCGCCCGAGGTCTAGGCACCGTTCACTTCGACACCTTGCCCGTGAAATTCAGTCAGATCGGCTAGCGGGTAAGTCAGATCTGCCCGCACGCAATCGGAGCATCCATCCCACAAATGCGCCGGCCGCGGCACTCAAGGGCACGACGGCCGTGTGCCATACAAGGATGTGTGCGGCTTGGAAATTAGGGCAATGCAGTTCCAGCACTCCCACACCGGCCAGGCCTCCGAGAACGCCTGCGACCAAACCCGCAGAAACGGAGTTGACCGCGAAGCCGCGCCGGATCAGCAACCAGCCGAGCAATGCGGCAGGAATCGCGTGGAGGAAACCAGTCAGCAGGCAGACTATGCCAATCGAGAAGAAGCTGTCGGTTTGATAGTCGCGGAAGAGAAGCCCAAAGACGGCAAGCAATGCTGCGCAGCCAAATCCTAGAAGCGCGCCCGGAGAGATGCGGCGCAGGCTGCCCGGAATCATCGCATGGACGAATTCGATGCCCGCTATACAAGCAAGTAGAACCAGCGCGGGAAAAACCAGCAAGCGTTCCAGGAGATCCATCTTTTCGAATCCGAAGAAACCTGCGCGGGCCGCACCCGCCAGAGAGACGGCCGCGCAGATCAGCACCAGCCCAGCCGTGATGACCCAGGTCGGCGGCAAAGGTCGCACCGGGCGGAGCGACGGCCTGATGGAGTCGCCGAGGCGTTGCAGCGTCTCCGGCGCCAGGCTTTGCGGGGCTCGTCCGGCCTTATTCAGGACATCGTCAATCTCTTCGTCTTTCATGACAGCCCCCCGCTTTGCCCCTTCCTTAACACGCTCATCGTCTCCCTCAACTTCTTGTACGCCCGGTGCACTTTCTGCTTCACCGATCCCACGGTAGAAGATGTCGCGCGCGCGACCTCCTCCAGCGACATCCCCGCCACCTTCAACATCTCGATCACTTCTCGCTGGCTTTCCGGCAACGGCGCCAACAGGGTGCCCAGGCCGTCCCCATGATCAGACCCATTTGGGATTGTCGCGACTTCTTTTGACATGGCCTCCAATTCCCGCTCTCCGGCCGCGGTCCGCACCGATTTCCGATAGTGGTCAACGCGCACGTGCCGGGCGATCGCGTAGAACCATGGAAGCGCAGGTTCGCCCGGCCGATAGGTATGCCGCACCCTGTGAATGCGAAGCCAGGTTTCCTGCAGCAGGTCATCGGCATCCATCCGGCTCTGCAACTGCGCACGGAAAAATCGATGGAGATGCGGGCTGATGCGCTCAATAAGATCCGTGGCAGCGCCGAAGTCGCCCTGCTGATAGCGAGCCATCAGCGCCTCGAGATTGCTGTCCGGGTGCATGGGTTCGAATGCCTTCCTGCAATCAATATCAGTACCGGCGCGTTCGCGCAATTCGTTGACGGCCGGCAAGACACCCCGGCCCCATTTCGATCCCATGCCTGGTTGTTCGATGGAGAGCCCCGAAAAGTCACGCGGAGCAAATCAAATTCACAAATTTTTATTTCTGGATTGCCCGAGCAGCCGTGCGTAACTTTTCAGCGCTGCTGATCGAATACCCAACAGTGAAGGCGCTCCGCGTTCCAGAATGAGTCAGCCAGGTCGCGGCCGTGCACACACTTACAACCCAAACTCCGAGGAGATCGCAATGAATTTTCGTAGGCACCAGAAATCTGGTCTGTGGCGTCCCAGCTTCATGCTGGCGGCCGTATGTCTCACGAGCGTTATGGCCGCTTCCGGCCAGAAGGATCGCAGCGCATTGGTGATCACCAGCACGAATGACGCAAACGGCAATGCTGTCGAAGTATTCAAGCTGGATACCGCCAGAACCCCGACGCTGGCGTTGACAGAAACGCTGCCCACAAGCGGCAAGGGTGGCGCGAGCACCAACGCCGGAATTCTCCAGTTCAATGACGATCTCGGAGCGGTAGCAAACTACGGCTCGAACACCGTCAACCAATTGGTGCGGCACGGCAACTCCATCGCCATTGGAAAGACAATTCATCTGGCTTCCGACTGCGTGAGCCCGGATTCTGTCGCGTTGACAAACAAGCATCTCTTCGTAGTCGGCGCGAGTTGTGCAGAGAGCTATGCGTGGCCCTCGGGCTCTGCGGATGGACCGGTCGTGACTCTTTCCGATCCTTCGGCGGCGCAGATCGCAGTCGGCAACAACTGGGCAGCGGTCACCTTAAGCTCGGGATCTCTACTTCAGTTGCCGCTCACCCATGAGGATGGGGTGTTGACCGGAAGCAGCACCGTCATTCCGCTGCCCAGCGACGCGGACCTGGTTCCGCTGGGGGCCGCATTCTGGGGAAACGTTTTGGGATTCACGCCGGCCCACAGCCCTGACAGCTTCGCCATCGTGGATGCAGACGGAGACATTACTCCGATCGCCGGACCGGCTCCGTCCTTTCCCGTGAATGCCCCATGCTGGGTAGCAAAAGGGCCGGGAAACATTTGGTACACGGGCAACTCTCCCGGTCACGCGATCTCAATCTTCTTCAGCGACAGCCAGGGCGGCGTGTTCTACAAGTCGGTGCCATTGCCGGGAGCGCCGTCGGATATAACCGTATCTGCCGACAGCAAGTGGCTCGCCGTTATTTACGCGGCAGGCGGCGACGCTTACGTAGCGGTGTTCGCCATTGACGGCTATGGCGACCTCACGCCTGTGGCGACCTCAAGTCCCATCGGCGTCGCCTCCTTCAGCGGCGTCGCGTTCAGTCAGTAGCTTTTCCATTTGCCCCGGTTCTGCCTGACGGGCCTGCTCGTCAGGCAGAACGAAGGATTATTTCGGTTCAAAACCTGGGCGAAGCTGCTCTTGTTGACCGGAGCCGCACTTCCAAAAATTCAGGATATTTCTAGATGTTTCGGTACACAGTCTGTTGCGGCCCTGCTGCTTGACGCACATCATAGAGACCTTCAGAAGCGACCTCTAACTGAAGTCGGTCGACAAGCTGCGCGATGAAGCGGACCATGCGTGCAAGCGCGCGCTCGCGATCGGAGAACTCTGCATCGGCTCCGATCGGGATGGCTCCCACGCGGTCGACAAGGCTGGCGGTCAGGCGGGCCGTGTGAAACCGGCTGGAACTCTGGCTCTCAAGACTTTCTGCAATCTGTACGAAGATGCGCGAACACTCGAATCGAAAATCATCCTCGAAAGCCGTGAAAGATGACGATTTCGAAGTGGCAGTTGCGAAGAGTCGAAACTGCAACAGGGGCGCCTCAAGCAGGTAGAAGCTGCGCAGAGAGGCCTGCCAGCGGCGTATTCGATCTCTTGCAGCCATGTCCCCTGAACGTAGCGGGCCCGTCTCAAAGGGGACGGCGTCGGATTGCGCGTTGACCTCGCCGAAACGGCGATAAATGTCTTCTCTGATACGCCGGATTTTGAGGATAGCGGCGGAGTCGCCGGGGTTCGGCGTTAAGGCCATTAGGTCTGACATCGAGCGAACATTGCGAACGAAGACTCGCACCATCTCATCGGCGGCAGAGCGAGGGAAGAGGCGTTCGAACACCAGCCACATCATGGTGGTCCCGAGCAACACGCCAAGAACACGGTCGCGCGGCACGGCGAGGCTGGTGTCGATGGAAAAAGCGCCCAGGTGCACGATGTAGAACGCGAAAGCAAACTGCACTCCCGCGTAGGACAAGCGTGAACTGGAACTTGCCACCCAGGCAGCCACGGCTGTCATCGCGGCGAACAGGACGGTGAAACCGCCGATCGAGTCGATATACGGCAGGATGAAAATCTGCGCGCCGAGTCCGGCGATGATCCCACCAAAGAGGAAGCCGAGGAGACGAAGAAGCTGTTTCTGTCTGGAAGAGCCGACGGAGGTCAGGGCGGTCAACACACAAGTAGTAACGGATGTGGTGAGATTGGGCCAATCGAGAGCTACATAGAAGATGTAGCAGAGCACGGCCGCCAAAGTTCCACCAAGAATGTAGCGCAGATGCTCCGGATTGGAAAAAGCATCGGGTATGAAAATGCGTACGGTATCGGGTGCATCCTCAAGCGGCTCAAGCGCAGGATCGACATCATTATCTTCACTGAAGATCGCAGGCATTAACGAGACCATGGACTCGATCTCTGATAAGAGCGGCGTACTGGGACTGGGCCGCACATCGAGAGACACCTCGCACGGCTGACCATGCGTCCGAAGGCAATGGCGAATATCTCCAAGACTTCTGTGGATGAGGGCCGCGCGTTCAGCGAGCTCGGCTGGAAGAGCGGGATATGCACTGGCAAGTGCAGCGGCGAAGTCGATGGAGCGCGCCGTGAGGGATACCAGCGTACTCATGCGGCTGCGGTAGAGCTGTGTGTAGTTTCCACGAGCCACGTGACGGCGAAGAGTGCCGGCGCCAACAACCGCGAACTGCGCCAGACCGGCTTGTGTCGCCGTCGCAACCGACCTGGACTGGCTGTAACACGCCATAAGATCTTCGATCAGGGCCAGACGTGTATCAATGCCTTCAATGAGATCGTCGCGGTTGTAGAGGGCGCTGAAGACGACCTCAACGCCAAGCGTCACAAGCGCACCGATGAATGTGGCTGCAACAAGCCACAGGGTCAATTCAACATTGCTCTCCGCCGGTCCGGGCAGATACCAGATGCCCACGACATTGCTGACGACAAGAGCAAGACCGACTGCAACGGCATAGTTGGCCAGGCAGCGGAGCAAAAAGAAAACAAGAAACAGGCTGCAAACTACCCAGAAAAAGTGTGTCTCGGGAGTGGAGGCCAAAAAACGCGCCCCGACGGGAATAAAAAGTGCTCCGATCAGAAACGCCCCCATCATGAATATCGCGGAACGAGCGGTGGAAACAAGGTTTTCGCGTGAGAACAAGAACGCAGACAGGGCGCCCACGACTCCACCGGGAATGCGGAAAGTCTCGATGATGATCATTGTTAGTGTGGCAGAAATAACAATACGAGCCACAAGGGCGCCGCGGCCAGGATAAGGCGCCAACTCTTTTTTGAGAAAGTCGGGGAACCAATCGCCGAAGCGTTCCGAGTGCGGAAGACGAATTGATTCAGTGGCCATCCCTACTCCTCATGCCCAGCAGATTGGTCGCCACGGATAATAACCACCGCTGACTCGCCGAGACGGAAAACTTCGGACGGCGGATCTTGAATGCGGACGCGCACCGGAAAACGAGACGCCAGGTGCACCCAGTTCAAGGTGCGCTGCACGTCGGGAAGTCCCGGCGCAGCCAGGCGTCCGACGAGGTCGGTATCCGGGGTTACACCAAAGCCGACGCTATCGACAACACCCTTGTAGCGGACGCTGGGCCGCGACATCACGTACACTTCGGCAAGCATCCCGGGCCGAATATGACGCAACTGCGTTTCGCGAAAGTTGGCCATGACCCACCAGTTGCGCGTGTCGATAAGAGTGAAGATATGTTCGCCGGCAGTTTCGTAGGCGCCTTCGGAGATGGTCAGGTTCGTGACGCGCGCATCGAAAGGCGCAACAACATGACAATTGTCGAAATTGTATTTTGCCGTGTCGATGGCCGCCTGTTTCCCGGTAAGCTGTCCCTCCAGCGGCAGCAGCGTCGTCACGTTATGCGAGGCCTGCTCGACTTGTTGATGGCTTTGCTCGACGACAGCTTGCGCCTGCTTCAATTGTGCCTGCGCCGCCAGCAGGCCCGCTTCGGCCAAGGCGAGTTGGGATTTGGCCTGGTTCGCAGCTTGCGTGCGGGACGCCTGGAGCGTGCGCGCCTGGTCGACTTGATCGACCGTGACAAACTGGCGCGCCAGAAGCGGCTCAATGCGGTGCAGGTTGTTTGACGCGTACTCGAGTTCCGCATCGGATCGTTCTATCGCTGCCTGCGAGTTAGCCACATCGGCTTTTGCTTGCTGCACTGCGGCTTCAGCGTGAGCCAGGCTGGCATCGGCGCCAAGCACATTCGACTTGGCAACGTCGACGCCGCTTGTCTTTCCTGCGATGATGCGCCGCTCGTCGCCGATTTGTCCTTGAAGGGCAGCCTGATCGGACCGTGCATGGGCAAGGGCGTACGCATACGGGCGGTCGTCGATGTCGAATAGCCGTGCGCCGACTTTGACGAGTTGATTGTCTGAGACATAAAGATGAGTTACCGGGCCGCTGACCAAGGGGGCCATGCCAATAAAGTTGGCGAAGACTTCGGCGTCGTCAGTGCGCGGGTTTGCGTTGACCTGGTGAATCACAACCAGCGAGACAATCGCAGTGCTTGCCATGATCCCGATGCTGATGGCGCGGCCGATGATGTGAAGGCGGTTATGCAACACGGTTCCTCCTTCTATCAGCTAAAGAAGATGAGCCAAAAGACGCTGGCGAAAAGAAGCGCGAGGCACGGATAGACAACAATGGGCCAGAGAATCTCCTTTTCGAGAGCGAATCGAGCGAAGATGCGGTTGGCAATGACCGAAAAGGCGATGCCCGCGAAAAGGCAAATGAGCCAGGATGGGAAAAATGAACCGAGAATGTTGAAGGTGGGCGCACGCCTGCAGCCTGCGACTCCAATCGCCAACAGCGTAAACGGCAGAATCGACCAACGCTGAAGGTGGCTCACAGGTTAACTTCGCACCTCTTGGCTAGTTTTGCTTTCATGGCGTTGGGCTCCAGTGCTGAGTTTGAATGAGGTCGGCCGTTTGAAATGCTAGACCGGTCACTGAGAGAAGTAACTGCGTTCGCGCCGAAATATCCTCCGACCGGGCCTGCGCCAGGGCCTTCTGCGCCGAAACCACATCCAGCAGATTACGGACACCATAGCCGTAAGACTGATGCGCTGCCTCGTACGATTGCTGCGAAGCCGCCAGAAGGGCGGCCGCAGCCTGTTGCTGCCTGAGCGCGGTGTGCATGTTGGCGTACGCGGCCCAAACTTGATCGGCTATCTGGTCGCGCAGCACATCGATCCTGGCCTGGGCGGCCTTCTTGTCGGCGTTAGCTTGTGCTATACGATACTCGCGGCGCGCGCCGTCGAACAGGTTCCATCGCAACTCCAGTTCAGCCGTCCAGACCTCGCCTTGTGCATAGCTTCCGGGAAGCAGATCCTGCTGCCCGTATGCGCGCGCCAGCCCACCGTCGCCTTTGAAATTCAGGGTGGGAAAATAAGCCGAGCGCGCCTGCTTGACCGAAGCGCCGGCCGCGCGCAGTTGCGCCAATTGCGCCAGCAGATCGGGCCGGTGGCTGAAAGCCCGGCTTATCTCCTCATCGACGGAGTCGGCAATGGACGACGGCAGCTTGAGTTGGTCGATTCCTTCAACCGTGAATTCTCTGCCTGGTGCGACCCCTAAGGCAGTTGCAAGATCGCCGCGCGCGATGTCCACGGCTCCGATGGCTGACTGCAAATCGAAATCTGCCTGGGCGCGGGCGGCGGTGGCCTCAAGTTCGTCCGGCTTGGTGGCGAGACCATTCTCAAGCCGGGCCTTGGCGTCTTCCTCAACGGCCTTGGCGTTTTCGAGGCTGGATTCGGCGGCCCGTCGCTGACCCTGCGCGTTGAGTAGCCGGTAATAAGCCTCGGCAACCTGAAAGATGATGCGTCGATGCGTGTCATTGAATACAAGATCCGACGCCAGCAGGTTTGCCTTTGCGATGTCGATCTCGCCACTTCGTCCACCGACGTCGAATACCAGGTACTCCACGTGGAGCACAGGCTCAAAAACACCTTCAGTTTGGCGATGAAAGTACTCGCCAATCAAGGTAGCTGTCCGCAGCGATACGGCAAGCGCGACCGCCGTCAGAGTTGGATAGAGCGAACTTCTTGCGACGCCTAACTCATCTGCCTTCGACTTAGCTTGTTCCCAGGCCACACGGGTCTCGGGATTGTGCTGCTCACCGAGGTCGATCAACTCTGCTAGCGTGTAGGTCTTGCCGGGTGCAAGGCTGCTCTGGTCCTTCGGGCTGGCGGTAGACTCTTTTTCGAGCGCCTGCGCTCCCCTGGGCTGCCAAACAGCGGCTGGTCCAGGTGGAGTGCCCTGTGCGATGAGACAGGCGGGGAGCATTGCGGGTGAAAGCAATGCAATCGTCAAAAGCCAACCCTTCGTAGTCATGTGATTGAAAGACCAAATCTGTCAGACGCGTTTTGAAAAGAATGATGATTTCGTCCAGTAGATGTGCGAACCCTTACTGGCGGTGAAATCCGTCAGTCGAACTTTTACTAATTAAGAAATGCTGTCCCTGAGAGAACAGGAATTCCGGCCCGTACCGGCCACAGAAGTACAGTGTTAAACGTACAGGGAACCGACTACCCGGCAGAAATTACAGCCTAGCACGGTGGTCCGACATGGATGAAATCAAGGTTTAGCAGTTTCGGCAACACTTGGCTCAACCGGAGTCTCAAGTTTGCAGCATGCAGACTCTGCATAATCTGGGTGCTACCGGGTAATCACTCCTCTCAACCGGGGAAAAGCGCGTTGAGGACTGTTGCCTTATATACGGCGCCGGTCCCGGATCTCCGTCGAAGCCATGTGGCACTCAGGAAGAAAGTCGCAGCGAAGGCAATCGGCGATCTTCCGTGCGTCAATCTTGTCGTTCTTCTTCTTGGCCGCAGCAATCGCTCGCAACATCAAAGGATGTGCGACCTTCACCTTCTCCGCATGCGGAAGCAGGTGATCGTGGTTCCATCCCGTCAAGATTGTCGCTTCCATGGCCATGCCTGACGGACCGACACGAGGCCACCGCGACTCGGTCACTCGCAGCGCAACGCGGCCATGGGGTCAACGGCGAGAGCTCGGCGCGCGGGAACCATGCAGGCGAGCGCAGCCACCAGAATGAGCAGCCCGGACGCGGCCAAAACCATGATCGGATCGCGCGTTCCACTCTCGATCCAGCGGACAATGAGACGACTCAGGCCGAAGCTGAGTGAGAGACCGGCGGCGATGCCGATGCCCACACTGGTTCCAGCCGAGAATGCAACCAGGCGCAGAATGTCGCGACGCCGCGCTCCGAGGGCGACGCGAACGCCAAGCTCACTGGTGCGCTGCAGGACGGTATAGGAGACTACGCTGTAGAGGCCCACCGCGGCGAGAGTCAGCGCCAGTATGGAGAACGCGCCGAAGAGCATGGAGATGAGACGCGCCCTGGCATACTCCGGCTCAAGCTGAATCCAGCCTTCGAGGTCGCGTATATCGCCGGCTGTCTGCTGGTCGGGATCGATGGAGGCGATCTGCTGCTTGATGCTGTGCAGCATGGCGAGCGGTTCGCCCTGCGTGCGAACCAGGACCTGCGTGAACGGCACTGTCATAAGCGTGTACGGCGCGTAGATTGCGGGAGCCGCGGGTTTGTCCAGCCCATCATCCAGCGAATCGCCAACGACGCCGATGATCTGCAGCCACCCCGTGGCGCCATTTGCCGTTAGCGCCATGGGAGGGAGGGTGGCGAATTGAGGCACGCGCACCGCATGTCCCAAGGCATCCCCGCCGGACAGGTAGTGGCGCACGAACGCCTGATTCACGAGAACCAGTGCGGCGCCCCGCGCAATCTCGCTTTGGTTCCACATGCGGCCGCTGAGGAATGGGATGCGCAAGGTTGCGAAGTACTCGGCGCCGACGAATTCTACGTGTGCCTCTTGTGCCTGGGAAGCCGCTTTACCCAGAATGTCGACCGGCAGACGCCAGCCGCTGTCGGGCGGAGTGGCATTGGTGGAAATGCCGGCAGAAAGGACACCAGGCATGGCCGCGATCTTGTCGTGGAGTTCGGTATAGAAGCGCGCACGGTCCGCCCAGGTCTTGTGCGCATCTTCGCTGACGGGAATTACGACCGACATCACATGCTGCGGTTCATAGCCGAGCGGCGCCGTGTTCATGCGAACAAAGCCCTGAATGGCCGCGCCAGCGGCGGTCATTAGCAACAGAGTGAGGGCGATCTGGCCGGCAATCAGGGCGGTGTGCAGACGTCTGCCTTTCACGCTGCCCGTCAGCCGCCGCGTCCCGGCCTGCATGACCTGGCTGATCTGGGGCCGCGCCGACTGCAGGGCGGGAAAGAGGCCGAAGACGATTCCGCTCAACAGTGCCAGACCTACGCTGAAAAACAGGACAGCGAAATTGATGTGGAAGTCGGCTTCATAGGGATAAGAGTGGTCGGGCAGCCGCGGGATGATGAATCCAATGGCCCAGTAGGCAACAAGGATGCCCAGCCCCGCCCCGGTGAGCGATAAGAGCAGCGATTCGGTGAGGAGCTGGCGCACGATGCGGAAGCCGCTCGCGCCTACCGCCGAGCGAATAGCAAACTCGTGCTGTCGCGCCGTGCCCCGTGCAAGAAGCAGAATCGAGACGTTGCCGCAACCGATGAGGAGCAGCAGCGCGACGGCCCCAAAAAGCAGAAACATCGTCTTCTTCAGGTCGCGAGTGTAGGTCTCGGCGAGGCCGCGCACGCTGATCTTGAACTGCTTGGGGAAGACATTCGGCGTTTGCCGGTCGAACTCCTGATAGAGCGGGCGGAATTCGCCCTCCGCGGCGGCGAAGCTGATGCCGGGCTTCAACTTGATCTTCGTACTGTACCGATGCGTCTGATCGGATGCCATTTTCATCGGAACGTAGACCTCTCCATCTCCCCAGGTGAAGCGCACCGGCATAACGCCGAGGATGGTGTAGGTCTTATGGCTGAGCTGGATGGTCCTCCCGACGACCGCCGGATCGCCGCGGTAGTGCCGCTGCCAGAACTTGAAGCTCAATACTGCTACGGGCTGCGGATCCTGGCCGTCGGGCGCGTCGGAGGGGCCAAAGTATCGGCCCAGCAGGGGCGGAAGGCCGAGAAACTGGATATGGGATCCCGTCATCTCGACCACTCTCACGTCGTCGGGCACGTCACTGCCCGTGATCGTCTGGTTCGAAGTCGAGGACGCAACCACATCCTCGACAGCATGTGCCTGGCGTAACTGCCGAATCTGCGGCCCGGTCAGATCCCAGGTTCCATCGTGGCCGGCGTTGTCCGTCATCCAGACGTCGCAGATCCGGTCGATTCCTGCATAGGGCCACGGATGGAGTACTGCGGCGTAGAGGATGCTGTAGACCGCAACCGTGGCGCCGATGCCAAGGGTGAGTGAAAGCACCGCAGTAAGAGAGAAGCCTGGGCTACGGAGGATCTGCCGAAGAGCAAAGCGAAGATCCTGCAGAAGAATTGGCATCGAAACCTCCTGCGCGCATGGGAAACGAGAACCCGCCTATTCATTTTGAGCATTTGGGCTGCCACATTCTGGACCGCCGGCTGTTCTGTCTGCCCTTCTGAAAGTCCATGCAGAGAGAACCGGACCGCAATCCAGACATACTGTTTTTTCAATGAGTTGAGCTTTTCAATCCTCCTGGAGAGGGACCTTTTGGAGGCCGCTGTTTCGATTTTGCGCCTGATCGCTTCCGCCTGCAGCTATCCGATTCCGCACGAGACTGTCCATAATCGAACAAATCAGTTGATCTTCGCTTGAGTGGAGTTGCCGTCCGACCGAAAGCGAAAAAATGCCACGCTCAAATCTTGTGCAGTATTCTTTTTTCGGCGAAGTCAAGTTTGCGTTTGGTTGAAGGAGAATTGTGGATGGATGGAGTCAAATCGTTCAGAGAGACAATGATCGAGCCTTCTTCGTCCCTATCTTTTTCCGGTACAAAACGACGAAAGGGAGGTTCGACACTATGAAGATCCCGGCTCAATCTATGCTGTTCGCGACCTTCTGCTTAGCGATATCGTCCGTGCTTGTTGCTCAACACAGGGCAGTCGATGACCAAGAATCCTTGGTCATCGCTCACGTAACCGTGATTGATGGGACTGGAGCGCCCGCTCGGCTCGACACGACCGTAGTGATCGTCGGGGACCGAATTGCCGCAATCGGGAATAGCGCGCAGACCGCAACCCCGAAAATGGCGCAGGTAGTGGATGGAACAGGAAAGTTCTTGATCCCGGGCTTGTGGGACATGCACGCCCACGGCGCGACGGGCGAAAATGCCGCCTGGACCCACCTTCTTTTTCTGGCCAATGGAGTGGTCGGCGTCCGCGACATGTTCGGTCCGCCCGACGCTCACGCATGGCGTGCGACGCAGGTCTCCAACGAAGATCCATCGCCAGCCATCTACCTCGGCAGTCCCGTCGTCGATGGACCGAATCCGCGCTGGCCCCATTCAATTGTCGTCACTGACGAAGCGCAGGGGCGAGAAGTAGTCGATCAGCAGCAACAGCATGGCGCAGACTTCATCAAAGTCTATGACAAATTACCCCGCAGCACGTACTTTGCCATTGCCGATGAGGCCAGGAAGCGGGGAATCGCATTCGAAGGACATGTGCCGGAATCGATAACCGCGGCGGAAGCGTCCGACGCTGGCCAGAGGAGCATCGAGCATCTGACCCGTGTGGCTCTTGGCAGTTCCAAAGAAGAGACGGCGATCTCTGCAGAATTGATGAGGCAGGAGTTGTTGTTCCGGGCGCCAGATGCGACCATGTCCCAGAAGATGGACAGCGGGAAGCACATAACCGCTCTCTACCAGCGCATCGTCGAAACCTATGACGATGCCACCGCCCAGGCCCTCTTCGCCAAGTTCCTGAAGAATGGAACATGGCAATGTCCGACGCTCACGTTACTGCGAGCGGAAATCGAAGACCCACTGCCCGCCAATGACCCGCGATTGAACTACTTGAGCAAGGAAATTCGGGCTGAATTTGACGCCGGCTTTTACCCGCATTTTCCTCCCGAGGCGCGAGCCTGGTCGGTTAAGTTGAGGAAGGTGGAATTCGACGAATCGATGAAGATTGTGGGCCTGATGTACCGAAAGGGGGTCCCCATTCTTGCCGGCACTGACGCAATGAATCCACAGTGCTTTCCCGGCTTCGGTATCCATGACGAGCTCGCGCTATTGGTGGACGCGGGTCTCCCTCCGCTTGCTGCTCTTCAGAGCGCCACCCGCAATGCCGCGCAGTTCATGGGGCAGCTTGACCGCCGCGGAACGATCGAGGCCGGCAAGGTCGCCGATCTCGTTCTACTCGACAAGGATCCGCTCGCCGACATTCATAACACTCGCACCATTCAAGCGGTCGTGCTTAACGGAAAGCTGTTCCCGCACACAGCACTGGACGCGATGCTGGCCAAGGCACAAACTTTGGCGAGTCGCGCGGATGACGATGCCGCCAAAAAATGAACAATAAGAGGATATTGGAGCTTTGAGATCCGGGAAGTGCATTCATTACCCGAAAGCGTGGGCCGTGTGCGTTCTTCGGAGGGCTATCAACAGGCAAGTTCAGGAGCCATATGTTACACAACCACACATCAAATATCCGTTTGAATCTCGGATCATTGTGCTCCGGTTCCTGCCAGACTGATGGTCTGTACCGAACCGGCAGTACCACCGGTGTCATCCACGATATTGATTGTGGCGGTGCGTGTTCCCACCGCGGCCGGTGTGAAGACTAGCGAGATGGTGCAGCTGCCGCCGGCTGAGATGGAAGTGCCGCACGAGGAGGTTTGCTGGAAGTCACCCGCATTGGGTCCGGTAATGCTGATGCCCGACAGAGCCAGGGCGGCGCTGCCCGCGTTGGCCAACAGCACAGACTGCGGAGTTGCGCTCTGCCCAACCACCGTCACCGGGAAGCTCACCGAGCTCTGTGAACTGTTTACCTTGCGGATCGTCGAGTTCGATTGATCAGCGATGTAGAGATTACCTTGCTGATCGAGCGCAACTCCTGTCGGGTAGTCGAGCCCCGATTGCGTCGCCGGAACGGAATCCACCGGATAGGTAGATCCGTTGCCCGCCACCGTGGTGATGATCCCGGTCTTTGCATCCACCCAGCGGATAACCTTGTTGCCGGCATCGGCCAGGTAGAGATCTCCAGCCGAGTCGGCCGCCACATCCAGACGCCGTTCGACACCGCAGCAGGAATCGGGCGGAGCAAACCCTTCCGATGCCCCCAGTTCCGCGGCTGTAGCCAAACCGCCGTCGCCGCTGTAACCAGCTACCCCAGTTCCGACCACTGTACTGATGATCCCGGTCGTGGCATCAACCCTGCGAATGCGGTTGTTGCCGCTGTCGGCGATATATAGATTCCCTGCACCATCAAACGCCACTCCGCTGGGGTAGCTCAACTCACTGCTGGTCGCCGCTCTGCCGTCGCCCGCATAACCCCGTGTGCCGTCTCCCGCCACCGTGGTGATGATTCCGGTGACCGCATCCACCCGGCGTACGACGCTATTGAAGAGATCGGCCATGTAGAGATCTCCGGCTGCATCCACCGTCATCCCGATTACCCGGTACAGCTTCGCACTCGTCGCCGGTCCTCCATCTCCGCTGTAGCCGACGCCTTCATTAAGTCCAGCGTACCGGGAGACGGTGTTTGAAGCTGCGTTCCAG
>JBEKVS010000047.1:0-48641 GCA_049513795.1 Occallatibacter sp.
TTCCCCATGCAGTCGGCGATCGGCAAACGCATCCTGATCCGTATTCGCACGCCGCAGCCGGAGTGGGTTGAAGTGATTGGCGTGGTCGCGCATCAGCGCACGGTATCTCTGGCGGAGACCGGGCGGGAGCAGGTTTACTTCACCGATGCGTTTCTCGACTCGGGCAGCGTGCGTACATGGGCGCTGCGCACGGGCAGCGACGCGGCAGGCTACGCAGACGAGGTGCGCGCGACCGTCAAGGAAATTGACCCGCATTTGCTGATCACGGAAATGGAGACGGCCGAGTCGGTGGTTAACCATGCGCAAGCGGGTACGCGGTTTTCGCTTCTTCTGCTGTCGGTTTTTGCCGTGATTGCAGTCACGCTGGCGGGCATTGGCTTGTATGGCGTGCTCTCGACTGTAGTGCAACAGCGCACCGCGGAGATCGGTGTGCGTATGGCGCTGGGGGCGGCCCGGGGGGATATCCTGCGGTTGATTGTGCTGCAAGGGCTGCGGTTGAGTGTGGCCGGGATCGCCATCGGGTTGGTTGCTGCGTTTGCTCTCGGCCGCTTGATCACCGCCATGCTGGTGGGCGTGAAACCCACCGACGCCGCGACATTTGCCGGGGTGACGGTTGTATTTCTGGCCATCTCCACGCTTGCGTCATGGCTTCCTGCGCGACGCGCCTCGATATTGGATCCTACAAACGCGCTGCGCACACAGTGAGACTTTCCCTGCGAGGGTTGATCCGCGCAAGCGCAGACGGCCATTGTTGCCCACGTTCGGTCAGGATTACTTACTGCTGGGGTTCAAGGGTCAACTTCTGTACCCGCCAATTCAGCAATTCGGCAGCGAATAAAATGTTCTCAGACGGGCAGGCCAATTCATGAATCCAGCCAAACTGGCCGGGTCCGTGGCCGGAACTGCCAAGTACGCCGAGCACTTTGCCGTCGAGTGAGAGTTTATAGATTCGCCCCGGATAGCCATCGGAGGCATAGAGCACCTGATGGGGACCGGGTGAAATACAAATCGCCCACGGCGACCCGTTCAACATGGTTTTGTTCAAGGGCGCCGGCGCCTCGGCGGAGGCGGGCAAATCGGATGGCATGTTTCCCATCCATGGGCGAATTTTGCGATCGTAGGGCACGTTGATGTGAATCTCGCGCAGAAACTTACCGTCTCCATCGAAGACCTGAATGCGGCCGTTGCCGCGATCTGCCACATACACATTTCCCGCGTCATCCGTGGCGATGCTATGTGGTGTGATGAACTGGCCTGGGCCGGTTCCTGGTTCGCCCCAGGACTTGATCCAGTTTCCATCTTTATCGATCTTGGCTACGCGGGAATTGATGTAACCGTCACTTATATAAGTATTGCCTGCTGCGTCCCAGGCCATATCGGTTACCTGGCGAAACTCACCATCGATCGGTTGCAGTGGAGGCTTGGGATGCTTGAGCGGCCCGGTGCCCTCATCAGACGCCTCCTGCTTGCGACCGAAGACCATTAATACTCGCCCTTCCGGGCTGAATTTGATCACCATATCTGAGCCCTTATCGGCGGCCCAAATATTGTCTTCCTTGTCGACCTTGACGGCGTGAGCATAGCTCCACGCATACAAGTGGTGGCCGATCTCCCGGATATATTTTCCGTTTGCGTCGAACTCGAGTAACTGGGCCGCGGCCGCGCCGTAAGCCGGACCGGTGGTGCTGCCACGAGAAAAGACGAAAACATGTCCTTTTGAATTGACTGCCACGCCTGCGGCCTCGCCGAAATAGAGATCAGGCGGCAGCTTGAAGAAGTCTGTCTCGGCGTGAAACTTGATCTCAGGTACTGACTGTTGCGCGGCCAACTGGATGGGCAAGCAAAGCGCAGCCGCCAATGCAAGACACTTCATTCGTCTTCTCCTGTTGGAGGCTGCTCTGATGCAAAAGGCCGCGCGCTATCACTCTACAGCGACTGTGATCGTCGTGGTTGCCTGGGCCGTGCCACTGGTGCCCGTCACCGAAACGACATAGTTGCCGGCGGTTGTTCCCGTATTCTGCGCAGGTGGACTGGCAGTACCACCGCATCCCATAGCCGAGTAGGCAATGACCAGGAGTAAGAGCAGGCCAAGCAGCGACTGCCATTTTCTGCGGCGGTCAGGAAGTCCAAACAACAGCAGAGCTACCAGCGCTCCACCGCCGCCAAATTTGAAGAGACCGTCAATAGGGTTGTGCAGCGCCGCTGTGGACGCCGCGGTCGTGTTTATGGTCAGCGTCGCAGTTACAGCACCTGTCCCGGAGATGGGCGAGGGTTGAGTTAGCAGGCAGGTGGGCAAATCGACCGCGCCAGCCGGGCTGGAAGTAACTGCGCAGGAGAGTGCGACCGTGCCGGTGAAGCCGCCGCTTGGTGTGACGGTTATGGTGGATGTCGCGCTTGCCCCGGGCGACGCGATGCTGACTGGCGCGCTGCTCAGGGTGAATGCCGGCGATAGAATGGCAGCGTTGACTGTGAGCGCGACGGCTACCGTTTCGGTGAAGTTTCCAGAACTCCCCGTCACCGTGGCCGCGTAGGACCCCACCGTAGTTCCGGCCTGCGTATTGATCGTGACCGTCGACGTGACCGCCCCCGTACCGGTGATGGTCCCCGGCTGGCTTGCGGTACAGGTGGGTAAGTCGACCGCGCCTGCCGGACTGGAAGTCACCGCGCAGGTGAGCGCGACGGTGCCTGTAAAGCCGCCGCTTGGCGTAACCGTGATGGTGGATGTTCCGTTTGATCCGGGCGATGCAATGCTTACCGGAAGCCCGCTAAGGGTGAATGCGGGTGATGAACCGAGAGCGTCGACGGTGAGCGCGACAGCGGCCGTTTCGGTGAGCGTTCCCGAGGTTCCCGTTACCGTCGCCGTGTAGGACCCCGCGGTGGTTCCGGCCTGGGTATTGATGGTGACCGTCGATGTAACCGCGCTCGAACCGGTGATGGATCCAGGCTGGCTGGCAGAGCACGTAGGTACGTCCACCGCGCCTGCCGGGCTGGAAGTCACCGAGCATGCGAGTGTGACGCTGCCTGTAAAGCCGTTGGCCGGCGTCACGGTGACGGTTGAAATCGTTGCGCCGCCCTGAGGAATAGATGAAGCCGAGCTGGCGCTCAGCGAGAACGACGCGGCAGGAGTCGCAATCTGGATGACATATTCCGCGGTCTCGATCATGCTCGTTCCCATGGTTGGGCTGATGGCGATCGCCGAGATCGTCTCCGATGCCGCAACCGGGATCGGACCTGAATACACGTTTGAGGCAGCGGTGGGTGTTGACCCATCGGTCGTGTAATAGATGACGGCGTCCGTTGTACGGCTGTTCAACGTGACATTCTGCGCCGCGGTAAACGTACCGGCAGACGGCGAAAACGCCGGGGGCAGAGCCTGGGTTGTATACATCCAGGATGTGAGCTTCTGACTCGCTGACAGTCCACCAGTACCTCCCGTGAAGCCGACGTAGGCGGTGTTACTGCCGATGACCTGTGGAATGTTGATGGCTTGAGACGTGGTGAAAGTGTTGCCGGTCACGCCGTCAACAAGAGTCAACGTCAGTGTTGTGCCGTCGTAGGTTATCGTCGCCGTGATGCCGTCATCGCTGTTCAGCTCAATCCCGCTCGGGGAGATGTCTACCGAGTTCGCTACGGGCGCCTCACCGTTGGTGTAAACACCCGTCGAATCGTTTCCTTCATTTTCATAGTTGTAGAAGTTGAACTTGACGGCCACACTGTTTCCGATCCCCTGATAGCCGAGACCGGCAGAGTTCCCGCCGAGTGCTGTGGCGCCGTTGTTCTGAATGGTGAATGTGAAGCCGTTTGCCTGCGCGAGCGAAAGCTGGAAGGTGAATTGAGTTGTGAACGCCTGAATATTGATTGGTGTATTCCAAAAGACACTTCCGGCCTGATTGAGTCCGCCATCGGTCAACTGCAGGCGCGTGTCGTTGGAGGCAATGGTGGTGCCGTTCAGCGTCAAGCCGGTTGTGGTGGCGAAGCCGGCGAAGTTAAAGGTCTCGCCTCCGGCCGTTATCACGTAGGCCGCGCTCGCGACATTGCTGTTCGTCAGGCTGGGGTCGATGGCGATCGCGTTGACCGTCTCCGAGATAGCGACGGTGATGGGGCCCGTGTACTGCGTTGAGGAGGCCGACGGGGTCGATCCATCCGTCGTGAAATAGATTTGCGCGTTGGGATCGGGATCCGAAATCGTCACCTGTTGCGCCGCAGAGTAAGTTCCGGCAGCCGGCGTGAAGGTCACAGACGGCGTCTGGTTTGAGAAGCTGAAGACTGCGCTGGCGACCGCGCTTTGAAGGTATCCGGCGGCGCTTGCGATGGCATTCAGAGTTGTGTTGGTACTGATAGTGATCGGATCGGAGTATTGCGTCGACGCCGTCGTTGGCGTGGATCCGTCAAGCGTGTAGTAGATCTGCGCAGACGAGGTAGCGCTGGTGATGGAGACGGTCTGGGGGGATGTTGAGAATGTGCCGCCATTGGGGGCAATCACCGGCGTTGCGGCGGTCGTCACTCCATTGAGCAACCCATACACGGATACCACGCCGTCGGCCGCCACGTATACCTTGCCATTGGTGACGACTGGAATGGAAAACTTGTTGGCATGGCCCGCCTTATCGCGCGTTACATTCATGTTGCTGGTGTAAAGCGGGGTTGTCAGGTCATTCGCGGGCCACGCGTAAAGTATCTCGGGTCCACCGGTGCTGAATTGATCTGACAGCACCGCCCACGCAATCCCGTCGTTCGTGCCATTGGACGATATCGAGAAGGACGGCTCAGGGAATGTAATCGGGGAGTTGAATAGTGAGGCGGGCGCTTTGCTCGATGGCGTGGTGCTCAGCACACCGTCGGTTAACGTGAAAATCATCGGCACGTTTTTGTTAGGCCAGATGTAGACATTTCCGTTCCAATAGGCCGGCGTGCTCCACAATCCGTCGCCTGGAGTCATCTGGTTAGTGATTTCCTGCAGCGCGCCGGGGTTGGATGAACCTCCCGAGTTGTTTCCACCCAGGTTATCGCGGTCCAGCACCAACAGTCGGCCTTCTTTGCCGGACTGTATCAGGATGTGCGGATTTGGGCCTTGCTGATCCGGCACCATCAGGATGCCGCCTGAACCTTGGTCCCAATCCTCATTGTTAAGGGTATCCGCGTTGAAAGATGAGAACGCATCCGTCGGCGTGAGGCCGCCATTGGCAAGACTGAAGTCGATAATGCTCTCGCTGAAGTCCTGGCCGGCGGTGAATGGCGGGTAGCTGGGGGCCTCTTTGCCATTGCCGGTTACAACAAACATTCGGGCGGCGCCGCCGGGCCCGTCCTCGTCAATAGGCAAGCCGGCGCCCGACGCCCAGACTCCGCCTCCCGCTTTATTCGGAGACAGGCATATTACCGCGGACTGCTGCATTGTGGTGGCGTTATATGCGAAGAGCCATCCGTGCCATGGGCCGATGTCTCCATGTGCGGCGTAGCCGATGTACACATAGCCGTTATAGAGGTCCAGCGCCGGGCGCTGATTGTGCGTGAGCGGGCTGAACGTCAGTTGGCCTCCGGAGCTGCCCGTCCCCGTGCCGGCCACAGTCGCGGTAATGGCTACAGGGCTGGTCTGCACCACGGGGCTGGTCTGCTCAGCACCGTTGATGATGTTGATGGCGTGCAGGCGCGAGAAGAAGACGCCACTCTCATCGCTGTTGCTTACCACGTACATGGTATTCGTTGCAGGGTCGATGGCAGGCGTGCCGGTGATGCCAATTACCGGGCCAATATCCCCTTGCGGAGCGATTCCCGTCTCATTCCACGGAATCGCAGTAGCTCCCGCTCCGGCTCCATGTGCGGCGTCGAGCAAGGTGACGTGCCAGATCGGATTTGCGTTGGCGCCGCCATTTGAATCCGCGTCGAAGGCGTAGAGTGAGTCGTTTTCCGTCGCCACGAAGAACACGTTGTGCACGTTGCCGTCGCTCATCGTCAGTCCCGGCACATAGAGCGGCTGGGCGAAGACTTGGCCGTCCACATTGTGTGAAAACAGCTTGCCGAATCCGGTCGAGTTCACGTTTCCCGGGGTGAGCGCGGTTTCGCTGGTGTTTTGGCCGGCATGGGTCAAATCGTAACGCCAGGTAAGTACCGGAACCGGTGTTTGGGCTAACAGGCTTGCCAGCGGGAAAGAGAACCCGGCTAAGACAAGCAGGCTGAACGCAAAATGGCCGATTAGCCTTTTGGCGGTTGCGCGGGGCCCGGGCTGGGCACCGAAGATGCAGAAACAGAAGAGTTTAACCATGCAATTAGAGTTTCTCGAATGCAGTGAATAGTTAGTTGAGAACGTCGCCTTGTTTGTTCAAGGCTTTATTTACTTAGTTGGCCCGACAGTATTGATTTCACCAAATGTCTTGTTGAGCGGGTCAGTTAGGACCGTCACCCCAGTTGTGTCCCTTAAACCTTGCGAAAGCTGTCACGCAACCTCAATCATATCCCGGCCCTGTTCGGGGCTGACTAAAATCATCAAATTTGATTGCAACTTCAAGAAAACTATTGCTCAGGGCCCACTTTCTATTGGCGCAGTTCACGCCTTTTACCGAGAAAGTATAACCCACTTTAAGCCAAAAAATGGAAAATTCTTATCCCTCGTCAGGGTCATGCCCGGTGGTGCCCGGATCAATGAATGATCGGCGCCATCTCTAAGTTTGATGCCAAAATGAGGGACAAGAGAAGCAGGATGCCCATTTTTGCGCGCAGTACTTTTGGAAGGCACGAAATGGCTACCTCTTTTTCAGCCGCAAGGACTCCCAGCTTCCGTCGGCACTCCATCCTCCGTCCACGGCCAGGCATTGGCCATTGACGAAGCTGCTCTCCACGGGGTCAGAGAGAAAGGCGATCGCCCGAGCGACATCGTCGGGGAAGGCGAAGCGGGCCATGGGTATGCGGCCGGTAATGTCGGCGTCGATGTATGTTCCGTTGGCCTGGTCGGCCGCGTCCATCTCCGTCTTCACCCATCCCGGACAAACTGCATTGACGCGGACGCCCCTGCCTCCCCACTCGGCGGCGAGCGTGCGGGTCAGCCCTATCAGCCCATGTTTCGATGCGTTGTATGCCGCTCGATCGGCAATGCCCAGCAGTCCTGCGACAGAGGCAACGTTCACAATCGACCCGCTACCCGCTTCGAGCATCTCGCGTCCAAAGGCTTTTGCCAGCAGAAACGGCGCAATCAGGTTCACTTCGAGCACGCGACGATAGTCGCTGAGAGACGTTTCTTCGGCGGCCGAAATGAGACTGATGCCAGCATTGTTTACCAGCACATCGACGCGGCCAAATCGTCCCAAGACTTCTTTGGCGAAGCCTATGGACGGTCTCTTCATCGGAGATGTCGCCGGTATAAGCCATCGCCTCGTGGCCGCTTGCTTCAAGCGATTTTGCGGTCTCCGTTGGAGTGTGGATATCGATGATCGCAAGCCGGTAGCCGCGTTCGGAGAGCAGCTCCGCAGTCCGGCGGCCGATCCCCTGGGTTCCTCCTGTGACCACAGCCACCCGTGTGTTCGCTCTCATTTCCCTTGATTCTCCTTTCGTTCGATCGTAAACCTCCGCACTTTCAGGGAGAGCGTGTAACCGCATCTTTATGCCGTTCTTGGAATGCTCAAACGCCCGCGACGCAGGTAGCGAGATCTCGAGCTCCAGCAAACTCTCCGATGCAGGTTGAAGCTTCTGACTCACACCGTCTCGGGGCTCAGCGCCAAGCTAACCCGTCACCGATGTAACGTGTATCTAAGCAGATTTTTCGATGATCACCAACCTCGTCGAGCCCATCTCTTGGCTGGATACGGGAATCAAGGGAGCGCGATATGGCTATTCCGTACTACCACGTCGATGCCTTTACGGGTGAGCTCTTTCGAGGGAACCCGGCGGGAGTCTGCATCCTCTCCGCATTTCTCGCGGATGACATTCTGCAGAAAATTGCCACTGAGAACCGGCACAGTGAGACCGCTTTTGTTGTTCCACGGGCGGATGGTGACTTCGACTTGCGCTGGTTTACACCTACCGTCGAGGACGACCTGTGCGGGCACGCAACCCTGGCGTCTGCTTATGTGCTTGCGCTACGAAAGCACAGCAAGTGGCCGGTTCGCTTTCACACCGGCGCGGGCATGCTGACGGTTGTCCGGGGAGCTCACGATCCGGACAGCTATGAGCTGGACTTTCCCGCCAGACCACCCCAACCCTGTGAGACGCCAGTCGATCTCCTGCCAGCCCTGGGATTGAAAACGGCTCTGGTGTTGAAGTCGCGCGACTACCTCGTCGTCCTGGATCAGGCCGAGCAAGTGCGGACGCTCTCGCCCGATATTCGCGCACTTGCCAAAATCGACATGGGGAACGGCGGGGTTATTGTTACGGCTCCGGGCGCGCTTGTTGCCGGCGGGGGTACCGTGGATTATGTGTGCCGGCTTTTTGCACCGGGCGAGGGCATCGATGAGGACCCTGCAACCGGCTCGATACACTGCACGCTCGCTCCCTACTGGGCTGGGCGAGTGGGGAAGGACACGCTACGCGCGCAACAACTCAGTGCGCGCGGCGGAACCATGCAATGCACAAACGCCGGCGATCGCGTGAAGATTGCCGGCCAGGCGTGCTTGTATCTACAAGGCACGCTCGAGCTGTGAAGCATCTGGCTCCTTAACGAGAGTGTGAATAGTCCACCTGTCAACGAATTCGGGGCAATTTGTCTTTCAACAGGCAGCGAGGTTTTGGCGGCTCCGGCGAGAAAGCGCAGAAATTCTGAAGTGTCCGCAAGGTGCGGGATTGAGCGCCAGGGGAAGAAGCCTGGCTCGAATGATGTAGTATCTCGCCAAGGACTTTAGAAGCCGATAGCCGCCCGGTCTTCTCATCTCCAACCTTATTCGCACCGTTTGAGGAGGCACTTTGATGCATGCCTGTTCCCTGTTTTGCCGCGCCAGGCAATCGATTTCCCGGCTCACCCCGCTGCGAGCAGGTTTATTTGGCTTGGTGGCAATGGCGCTCGCGAGTTTACCCGCAGATTCAGGCGCCCAGCCGGCGCCCGCCGATATTGTCTTCAAGAATGCAACGGTGATGACTGCGAGCCACGGCACCATTGAACACGGCGCGGTTTGGGTGCATGCGGGCAAGATTGCGGGCGTGGGAGCGACGGTAGATGCTCCGGCCTCCGCCGCCATTGTGGACGCGACCGGCGAGTGGCTCACGCCGGGCATCATCGATCCCCATTCGCATTCGGCGCTGGACTCAGACGTGAACGAGGCCACCAGCCCGGTCACGCCGTCGATGCACATGATCGACGCCTTCGACAATCGCGACAAGGCGCTTTACCAAGCGTTGGCCGGCGGCGTGACGACCGAGCTGCTGCTGCACGGCTCGGCCAACATGATCGGCGGCCAGGCGGTGGTGATCAAGAACAAGTTCGGCCTGGACCGCGATGCCATGCTCTTTCCCAATGCACCGGGATCGATCAAGTTCGCCTCTGGCGAAAATCCGAAACGCGTCTACGGCAGTCGCGATCAGCTGCCCTCGACGCGCATGGGCAACTTCGAAGTGATGCGCCAGGCATTCGAAGACGCGAAGAATTACATGGCGACGTGGGACGCCTACAACGCCAAGGTTGCCAAGGGCGACAAGGAGGCCGTGGCTCCCAAGCGCGACCTGAAACTGGAAGCGCTGGCCGACGTGCTGCGCGGCAAACTTTACGTACAGATTCACTGCTACCGGGCAGATGAATTTTTGACGGAGGAAGCCATCGCCCACGAGTACGGCTACAAGATTCGCGCCTTCCATCACGCGCTTGAGATGTACAAGGTTGCGGATAAGATCGCCCCCGAGCAAACTGCGATTGCCACTTTTACCGACTGGTGGGGATTCAAGGACGAGGCCTGGGATGCCATCCCTTGGAATGCTGTGATGTCGATGCGCAAGGGCATTCGCGTAGCCCTGAAGAGCGACTCGAACGATCACATCCGCCGTCTGAACCAGGAGGCCGGGAAGATGATTCACTATGGCGGCGCAACGGAAGATGAGGCCATTCGCATGGTCACGTTGAACCCGGCGTGGATCATCGGCGTGGACGACCGGACGGGATCAATAGACGTGGGTAAGGACGCCGACCTGGTGTTGTGGAACCACGATCCGCTCTCGACCTACGCGCGCGCGCAGAAGGTCTACATCGACGGCGATTTATTTTTTGACGTTGGGCTGCCGGGACTGGGAACCACGCACTTCTCCGGCGCCATGCACGATGCCGGCGGCTTCGGGTCGGACGACGGGGAGGATGGCCAGTGAAAAGGCTTATTTGTGTTGCTGTTTTGGCGCTGGTCGCTCCGGGAGTTCTCACCGCCGCTGACACTGCGCAGAAGGTGATTGCCCTCACCGGAGGGCGATTGCTGACGGTAAGTCATGGCACAATCGAGAATGGCGTGCTGGTGATGGCGGATGGAAAGATTGCCGCCGTGGGTGAAGCGGATAAGGTGACGATTCCCGCCGGCGCGGAGATTGTGGACGCGCGCGGACTTACGATTTATCCCGGGCTCATCGATCCGGAGACCAACTTTGGTCTCACCGAGATCGAGTCCGATCAGAACTCGAACGATCTCGCCGAGCCTTCTGACGAGATCATGCCGCACATGCATGTCTACGACGCCTTCCACGCCGAGACCGAGTTGATTCCCGTGGCGCGGCTGAACGGCATTACCAACGCTGTTGTAGCTCCGGCCAGTAATGACACCATTGCCGGCCAGGACATCTTCATCCAGCTTGCCGGCGCCGACCGCGACCAGATGATTCTGGGCCGCGATGTGGCGCTGGCGATGAACTTCGGCGCTGAGCAGCGGCGACGCGGCGGCCGTGGCGGCAAGACGGAGTTTCCCTCGACGCGCATGGGGCTGATTACGCAACTGCGCCAGACGTTTCTCGATGTGCAGCAATATGTTGCACAGCGCGACGCAGCCGCAAAGAAAGACGAGAAGACTGACAGCAAGAAAGACGAGAAGACTGATAACAAGAAAGACGATAAGACGGAGAGCAAAAAGGACGACAAGGCATTCAAGCGCGACCTGAAGCTCGAAGCCTTGATTCCGTACTTAAATGGCGAACGGCCCGTGGTGATTGGAGTGTACGAAGGTTACGACATCGAGACCATCATGGCGCTGGCCCAGGAGTTTCACCTCAAGGTGGTGCTTGATCACGTGACGCATAGCCAGGAGATTTTGGATAAGATCGCCGCATGGAAGGTCCCCGTGATCGTTGGCTCCATCTATGACTTTCCGCTGGCCAATGAACGCTTCGATGCCGTCTACACGCTGCCCGCCGAACTCGCGAAGCGCGGCGTCAAGATCGCTATCTCCTCGGCCGATGCCGGCGGCCCGGTCAGCAGCCACTCATCGCGCAATCTACCTTATGCCGCCGGCTTTGCCGTGGCTTACGGACTGCCTTATGACGAGGCGCTCAAGGCGATCACGCTCAATGTCGCGGAGATGTTTGGGTTCGGAGACAAGCTGGGTTCACTGGATGTAGGAAAGACGGCCAATGTGGTCTTGGCCAACGGCGACCCGCTCGATGTGCGTACCTCTGTGAAACAGGTGTACATTGCGGGCAATGCTGTGCCGATGGTCAGCCGCCAGACCAAGCTGCGCGATGAATACAGCAAATGAGTACGATCCGTTGGCGCGAAGAGGACGATAGAGCCGGGCGCCAGACTCTGGGACGTCGCATGGGATTTCTTCCCACGCGTAGCCGTTCGACGGAGTCGGAATTTCGGACTAGTGTACGCGAACTGAAATTTGCCGCGGCTCTAAGGTCGCTGGCGCCTCTTCACCAATGAATGAGTTTCGCGACCAACCGGGAGCATCCAGGAGCTGCGACTTTCCGGAACGCAACATCGAGCCGAAATCATCGGCCGGCACGGCAGGACTAAACAAGAACCCTTGGATTTCTCCACAAAGATGCTTTTGCAGGTACTCAAGCTGATGGTGGGTTTCCACTCCTTCGGCAATGCAAGTCAGCCCGAGATTGGTTCCCAGGTTCAGAATGCTCCTGACCACCGCTTCCGCTGCAGGGTCTGACGCAATGTCGCGCATGAACGATCGGTCGATTTTGATCCGATCCAGGGGGAACCTTCTCAGGTAGGACAACGACGACCAGCCGGTGCCGAAATCGTCCAGCGAGAGACTCACGCCAATGCTTTTGAGATCCTGCATGATCTTGATGGTGAGCTCCGAGTCATCCAGCGTCAGGCTCTCGGTCAATTCGAGCTCCAGAAACTCAGGTCGCAGTCCGGTCTCGTGTAAAACTCTTTCCACGCTGCCGGCAATGTCACCTCGATAGAACTGCTGCGCGGATACATTGACGGCTACGCGAATTCTGGGAAGCCCTTGCTCCTGCCATGCTACGTTTTGCAGGCACGCCGTCTTTAACACCCAGTCTCCAACTTCGACCATCAATCCCAACTCCTCGAGCTGGGGTATGAATCCATTCGGAGAGATCATTCCCTCCTCCGGATGATTCCAACGAAGCAGAGCCTCAACTCCTCTTATCCGCCCTGAATTCGTGGATACTAACGGCTGATAATGGAGAACAAATTCCCCGCGAGCCAAGGCTAAATGCAGATCGTTTTCAAGCTTCTGACGACGACGCGTAGCCTTGGTAAGCTCGGGAGTAAAGAAGCAGAAAATTCCACGCCCCTTTTTCTTGGCCTCATACATGGCAGTATCTGCAAATTGCAAAAGAGCTCCAGGGGAATCTTCGTCCGCGGGGTACACGGAGATTCCGATGCTGGCGCTTATTTGCAATTGATGGCCGTCGATTTGGAAGGGCTCTGCAAGAGAGGCGAGTACCTTGTGAGCCACGGTTTCAATTTCCTCTTTTGAAACAACAAGAGGAAGGCCCACGATAAATTCATCTCCACCCAGGCGCGCCACAATATCGCTCGCGCGCAGGCTGGCTTGCAGGCGCAGCGACACTGCTTCCAGAAGGCGGTCTCCGGCGTCGTGACTGAACGAGTCGTTGATGTCCTTGAAGCGGTCCAATCCGAGCATGAGGACTGCAACGGATTTCTGATTGCGGCTAGCCACTGCAATGGCCTGGGAAAGCCTGTCCTCCAAGAGGACACGATTGGGGAGCCCCGTCAATGCATCATGAAGGGCCATGTACCGAACCCGCAATTCGGCCTGTCGCCGCTCAGTTATGTTATGGGCAATCCCCATTGTGCCGATGATTTGGCCTCGACGGTTCTTCAGTGGGACTTTAGTGGTGAGCACCCAACTCTCGCGTCCATCCGGCCAGGTTTCGTTCTCTTCTATGCCGATCTTTGGCTGCCCTGTGCGAATAATCTCCTGTTCGTCCGCCAGTGCTTGTTGTGCGTGCTCGGAACTGAAGAAATCGGAATCGGCCTTGCCCACGGCCTGGATTGGATCGGCGAGTCCGAAGTAATCTGCCATCGCCCGGCTGATGCGCACAAACCGGCTGTCGCGGTCTTTGAAAAAGACATTGTCAGGGATGTGTTCAAGAAAGGCATCGAGCAACTCGCGCTCCATCTGGTAGCGCCGGTCGCCAATCGATTTGACCAGCACCAGTACAGCAACGGCCATGGCGCAGGCGCCAATTGCGGCTACGCTGAGAAAAGCGGCGCTGAATGCAGAAAGCGAATTTCCGTTGCTGTGAATACGCGACGAGACATCCAGAGCGACCACGCTTCCCAATAGCACGGAGGAGATAGCAATCGCAATGCCTGAAAGTCCCGAGAGTTTCCTGTGGTTGGCCATGGATCGTCACTTTTCTTACTGGCAAGTAAGTAAGCAAAGACTAACTCGCATGATGCAAAACTTGCCATGTAACGAATGGGATTCGATCTGCAACTTCACGGCCGACTGATACCACCTTCGATGCACGAGGGCAGGCTGAGATAAAGGTAATCCTCGATTATGGATGGCAACTCGAAGCGAATGCTCAAAAACCTTTCCGTTTATCCTCAACCATCGAATGCACGTCACGAATTACTTCCACCTAAGTGGCATACCAAGTGGTTGAGATAGGGGCCTACTATTAGGTGTTTACCACCCGGGAAGGGAGCCATCCATGCCGAGAGCCGACACCAAGTCATCGCTGCTGGATTCTCTGCTCTTCCTCAGTAGACGAATGCAAGCGAGGCGTCTACACGTGAACCAGCGATTCGTTGCACTGAAGGTAGTCCGATGAAGTTCACGATTCCAGCGCTTGCGATTGTTCTGGGCTGGGCCGCAGGCTCTGCGGCAGAACCCTCCCGCGTACTCACATCGCTCAGCGCGATTCATGCCTTGGACAACGCAGAGGCCCAAAAGGGTCAGGCTGTAGCGTTCGAAGCGACAGTTACGTATGCTCGCGGGTATGAAAATCTGCTGTTTGTCCAAGACGGCGAGGATGCAATCTTCGTTCGAGCTCCTGAAGGCACTCAAGTGATTGCTGGCGATCGAATCCTTGTTCGTGGAAGGATACAGGCAAGTTTTCGCCCCCTGGTAGTAGCGGCGAGCTTGACTTTGCTGCATCACGGCGAGCTGCCCCCCCCCATACCTGCCACCTTCGACGAATTGATACGAGCCCAGCACGACTGTGTGCTCGTCACGGTACATGCAGTTGTCCGGGCAGCGGACCTGGTGGTGAGCCCGGCAGTTCCTATGCGCAGCGCTCGTCTACAGTTACTTACCGAGGGCGGTCATTTCGAAGCGAATCTTGACAGTGATGACACAAACGCGTTGAAAGGCTTGCTGGATGCCGAGATTGAAATCACCGGCGCCGCAGCAGGGAAGTTTGACGACAAGATGCAGCAGACCGGGGTCGTGCTCTACGTCTCGTCAATGAAGGACATAAGGGTCGTGAAGGGCACCAACCAGAGCCCGTGGATGCTTCCCATCACCCCGATGGACAAGGTTCTTGCCGTTTATCACACGAACGATCTCACACCGAGAGTTCGCGTTCAGGGAATCATTACCTACTACCAGCCGGGCTCCGCGATTGTGCTTCAGGATGGCTCCAAGAGTCTGTGGATTGACACCCATACTCGCGAGCCGCTGCAGATCGGCGACCAAGCGGACGCAACCGGATTTCCCGATGCTCATGATCGCCTTTTGACGTTGACGGACGGCGAAATTCGCGATCGTGAAATCCAGCAGCCGGTCAGGCCACAGCTGGCGACATGGCACCAACTCGGTTTTTGGAGCAGCAACACGCCCGATGGCCACATGTACGACCTGGTTTCCATTGAAGGCAAGGTCGAGACAGAGGTACGCGAGGCTTCGCAAGACGAATACGTCCTGAACGCGGATGGCCGCCTGTTCACGGCAATCTATCGCCACCCCCTCAAACCCAGCGTGCTTCCATCCATGCTGCAGATCCCTCTGGGCTCCAGGATTCGCGTCACCGGCATTTGTGTCATTGTGCAGTCCAATACGATCAACCCCGGCGAAGAGGTCCCTTTCAACATTCTGATGCGCTCGTTCGACGACATATCAGTGGTGGCCAGGCCTTCGTTGGCCTACATCGAGCGCCGGCGCAGTAAAATCCTCGAGGACATCAACGGCTCCCGCTCCCTATCCGAGATCATCGTGGAAATCACCGAATTGGTCTCCTTCAGGCTTCGTGGCTCCCCCTGCTGGTGCCAGATCACGGATGGAGCGCAGCTCGGCAACTATCCTGCAAAACTCTCCGCCCTCCGAACCGTTGAGGAAGAAATTCCTGCGCGTTCCGGACCGCCGCTCGGCATTATCGCCGCCGCCTTCGACTCCCTGACCAAACCTAGCGCCATCGAAGCTGAAGCGCTCTCCTCGGCTGCGGCTCTGGCGACTCTGGCCATTGAAACCCGCCGGCTCTACTCCGATCTGCGGCACCGCTCGGAGTTCGACCAACTCACTGAAATCCATAATCGCTTCTCCCTTGAGCAGCATGTAGACGCATTGATTGAGCAGGCACTGATTGATGCCAGTCTCTTTGCGTTGATCTACATTGACCTCGACAAGTTCAAGCAGGTAAATGACCAGTACGGCCATCGCGTCGGCGACCTCTATCTGCACGAAGTAGCCCTGCGCATGAAGCGTCAGCTACGTGGCAAGGATCTTGTGGCTCGACTCGGGGGCGATGAATTTGCAATCTTAGTCCGGCAAGTCCAGAGCCGTGCCGACGCGGAGGAAATTGTCAATCGCCTCGAGCGCTGCTTCGACGAGCCGTTCGTCATAGAGCAATGGGTCCTGAATGGCTCGGCCAGCCTGGGCATCGCCATTTTTCCAGAGGATGGCACAACGAAGGACGGCCTTCTTATGGCATCTGATGCTGCTATGTACGTGTCCAAGCATACCAAGCAGAGCATCACCGGGCATTCCGTAGATCGATAAAGACGCGGTGTTAATTCAACGCGCGGCGCGGCTGCTTTTTTGATTCCACGGCCGCCGAGCCTTGATTTCAACGGAAGAGCACTGAGGCCGCGCAACGAATCAGCCGGACCCACTTCGCCTTTTCGGCGCCGGTATGTGGCTCAGTTGATTTGCCGGGATCACTGAAATATGGCGCTGACCTCTGGAACCAATTCCATGGCTGGCGTCGAGTGCGAGCACAGCACATTTTCGTCTGACATTTTGACGGACGACTAACTCGCCCACAATCCTGCTTAACCATCGACGAATAATGGATGCGTTTCCCTTTAACTGGAGATCAAGTAAAGTACCCGAGAAATTTCTACAGGAGAGATAACTTAAGCGTACAATTGCTCCGGCAGTCAATATTAGAAGGACGCAGGCATGAAACGTGGCGGAGTAACAAGGATGAGTCGCGGCAGCCAGACAATTTATCGGTATAACGGGGACCCACGAGACGACGAAGTGGAATCAGACAGAACTGGCGCGGCACCTTTATGCTGGGTTGGGGAAATGCTAAAAAGGAATGGCAAGCAGTGGCGTGTTGCAGTCATAAGAAATGACTTGAATATGGTTGGGTCGGCGCGCTCGGTCCTGATTCACCGCGTGTTTCTCACCGACAAGTTCTAGAACCGGTCACATAAACCATCTTCATTGACTCACAAGAAGCATTCGCCCAGCTTGGAAGCGGGGCTCACAGTCGGCTTCTCAGTCGGCTTCTCTGACCAATCGCTATTTATGAGACCGGTTGTAGCCCGCGCGTAAAAAAGCCATCTCGGGCGAGGAAGGCAGCAGGGCGCCAAGTCTTTCCCCCAATCGTGAGCTCAATGTATTTCACATGGGTGGAAATGTCTGTGCAATTCTGAGCATTTCCAGACCGAAATTCTCCACTCTCGCGGTCGAAACAACCCAAAAGGCCGAAATTATTCTTGAATTGCCGTGGTGCAAGACCACCCTCGACATCTATGCTTCACCATATGAAATTCGATCCTACCGAGGAGGGACAGCGTGACGCAATTTCTATTTGCGGCAGTAGCAGCGGTTGGCTTCTTGTTGAGCGGTCAAACTGCCACACCCCAACATACGGCAATTGATGGCAAATGGCACTTTGTGCTGGATACACCCGGCGGCGACCGCGAAATGGATGCCGAATTCGCCGCCGATGCGGATGGGAAAGTGACCGGGAAGTTCGGGAAGACGGACGTTGCGGGAACCTTCAAGGATGGCCATCTGGCATTGGAGTTTTCGATGACCGCGGAAGAATCAGGGGAAACTGCGACGATGAAGATAGATGGCAAAGTGGACGACGCCATGGCTCTTGCGGGCACCTGGGCCTTCTCTTCCTATGACGGCACGTTCAAGGCGAGTCATCCCAAACCACAGACATAAAAACGCTTCTCATACCGAGCAATTGAGCGAATCCTCCCGCGCAGCGTCACTGACTTTTCGCAACCTTGTTCACTCGCAGCGGATGGCCGTCATCGGGTTAATCCGCGCCGAGCGTAACGCCGGCAGCAGGGAAGCGGCGCTTGCAATCATGGCCAGTGCCAGGATGGAGCCGGCAAACACCCAGGGATCGCGCACCGATGTGCCGTACAAAAAGCTGGCCAGTACGCGCGACGCCAACAGCGCGGCAATCAACCCCAGCGCCGTGCCGGCGAGCGCGACGGCTGCGTTCTGGAAGAAGACCATTGCAACCACCTGGGTTCGCCGCGCGCCCAACGCCATGCGGATGCCGATCTCGCTGGTGCGGCGCGATGTGGCGTAGGCCAGCGTTCCGTAGAGCCCGACCGCGGTGACAATTAAAGCGCAGGCCGCAAAGAAGACGGCGAGCAGCGCCATGGTGCGCTCGGCGCTCAGGGATTCGTCGATGGTGACCGACATGGCCGTCAGCAGAGGGGCAGGAACCTCCGGTTGCATGTTCAAGACCAGCGAGCGCGCCGCATCGGCGAGCGGACCGACTGGGCCGCTGGTGCGCACCACTGCATAGTAGGAGGGCCCCTGTCGGGCGTCGTCCTGGGTCATGGGAAGATAAGCGGTCGGGGGCGCGGGGGAGCGCAGCTCTTCATATTTGGCATCGCCCACCACGCCCACCACCTCGAATTGCGGAGTGTCTTTTCCGTCGTGCCGGTTGACGATTTGTCCAAGCGGATTGCGATCGGGGAAGAGCAGTTTCACCGCTGCCTGGTTGAGGATGACCTTGGGTCCGGTGGACGGAGTATCGGTCCATGCAAAATCACGCCCCGCGATGAGGGGGATGCGCATGGTCTTGAAGTAGTCAGGGCTGATGCTGTTGTGGTAAGTGTCGAAGGCTTTGCCTGCGCCCGCGGACATTTCCTGATCCCAGATACGGTGCATGAACGGGACGATGCGGGCATAGCTCACACTCGTCACGCCGGGTTGGCGGCGCAGACCATCTTCCAATTGGCGGTAGAACTCGAGCAGCGGCTCGCCCTTGAGCGGCAGTTTGTCCAGGCTGAGCGAAATGTTTTCGAGACCTTGTGGATCGAACCCCGCACCGGAGAGATACAAGCGGACCAGGCTGGAAGCGAGAAGGCCTGCGCCCACGACAAGCATGAGCGCGAGCGCCACTTCGCCAGCCATCATCACCTTGGGAAGCACGCGCCTGCGCTCATGCGCCTGCGTGGTATGCTGTCCGCTCTTGATTTGGTCGTTCAGACTTCGTGAAGTGGCCTGGAGCGCGGGAATGAGTCCGACCAGAAGCGCGGCTACGATGGCCGCGAGGGCTGCGAAGGCGAAGACGCGGATATCGAGCGAGGTGTCGATGTGCGCTTCACTTTCGCCGCCCAGCAGCATCAGAGCGAGAGACTTGCCGACCAGTGGCGCAACCGCCAGGCCGGCGGCCGTACCCATAAGAGCGATCAATAAGCTTTCCACAAGCAACTGCTGCACCAGCCTGCGGCGCGTGGCTCCTAAGGCTACGCGCGTTGCGAGTTCAGGCTGGCGGGCCGCTCCGCGCGCCATCAGCAGGCTGGCGAGATTCATGCATGCCAGCAGCAGGATGCCGCCGCACATGGCGAAAACCGCTCCCAGCGGCTTGCGAAAAAGCAGGCGTACGTAGGTAAATCCAGCCGAGCCGCTCTCGGCGGTGAAGTGCATGTGGCGCTTCTCGATCTCGGCAAGCTGTTCTGGATCGGCTGTTGCCCCGTGGACGACCCCACTGGTCGCGGCGCCAACCTGCGCGTTCGCCTGGGCCAGCGTCGCAGCCGGCTGAAGCCGCCCCAGAACCGTGAGCCACCAGGCGTGAATACCGGCCTCGGTCATATTGCGCGACCCGTCGAGGACGGGTTCCAATGCGAGCGGAGCGAAGATATCCGGCCGTTGTAACGGGTCCGCTCCTATAAACTGCTTAGGCATCACGCCCACAACGGTGAAAACCGTGTTGTCAAACTGCAGCTTTTGTCCGATCACATTGGGCGCACGATTGAACCAGCGCTGCCAGAATGACTCGCTGATGACGGCGCCGAAGCCCGCCGGGTTTCCGCCTTTGCGGTCGTCGAGCGGGATGAGCGTGCGGCCCAGCAGCGGCGGGGTTTGCAAGGCGTTGAAGAATTCGCCGCTCACCAACTGGCCACGTACATTTTCGGTTCCGCTTGTGCCTCTTACCTGAAACTGGCGACGATCGAATGCGAAGACCTGAGAGAAGACTTCATGCCTCTGTTCCAGTCCGCGGAAGAGCGGCTCGGAGAAGCTGTAGTTGAGCCGCGGGCGGCCCATGTCGATGGCCAGCACGACAAGGCGGTCGCTCTCCGGGACGGCCAGGGGGCGCAGAAGGAGCCCGTTAATGATGGAAAAGACGGTGGTATTCGCGCCGACTCCCAACGCGAGCGTGAGCACCGCAATGCCCGTAAACCCCGGCGACTTGCGCAGGACACGCATGGAGAAGACCAGATCACGCCAAAGATTCTCAAGGCTGCGAAACTGCCATAACTCGCGCAGGCGCTCGTGCCAACGGTTGGCATTGCCAAAGGCGCGGCGTGTTTGCGCGTCCGCGTCTGCCGGGGGAACGCCCTGCCGCAACAGCCGGTTTTGCAGCATGGCCTGATGAAAGGCAAGTTCGTCGGCCATGTCGCGATCGAGACGGCGCTTTTGAAACAGCGCCTTCATGCGAAGCAGGAATTCGTGCACATTCTGAGCCATGTTTGACCTCGTATTGCGCGCTTCAGGAAGCTTGCATTACAAATGCAACCGCCGAAGAGAGACGCGCCCAGCGCTGCGCCTCCGCGTTGAGCTTTTCCTGTCCTTCGCTGGTGAGTTCGTAGAATTTTGCACGGCGGTTATTGTCCGATGTGCCCCATTTTGACTTGAGCAGGCCGCGTAGTTCCATGCGGTGAAGGGCAGGATAGAGCGCGCCCTCTTCGACTTTCAACATCTGCTGCGATGTTTGCTGAATCCACTCGGCCACGCTGTAGCCATGGAGAGGGCCGCGCAGGAGAGCTTTCAGGATGAGCATCTCCAGTGTCCCTTGGATCAATTCGCCCGAATCGGTGAGCTGTCCCATAAGTATCTTATGGGAAGGCTAGTCTCAAGCTTTCAAATTTGTCAAGGCCGCAAGCTTCTCGAAGTCGAAGGGTGCAATGATGCGAGGAGCCGTGAAACTGGATGTTCGCTGCCCGCGTCTGAATGTCTGTGGTAGCAATACGGAAGCCTTGACAAATCCACTCCATTGGAACTAATACGAGACTGGAACGAAAACGAAAATGGATGCGTCCGCCCAAGTCCATTCAAGCATTGAGCGCAAGCGAACTGTCCAAGCGGTTACGACGCACTTCAATTCGATTTGAGAAAGGCAGACCAGTTCAATGACGCTGTCGAATCACCTGCACCTCAACCCACGCGCATTCGTCCTGGCTGCAGCCATTGCCACAGCGCCGGTTTGCCTGGCCCAGTTTCCCGGAGGGCAGCCCGAGCCCAAGCATTATGCGTGGTCGGATGCAAGCCTTTCACCCGATGCTCGCGCGGACCTGGTGATCAAGGAATTGACGCTTGAGGAGAAGATCTCGCTGTTGCACGGACAGGGAGGGTTTGGTCCCAATGGCGGTCCGACACTATCCAATGGCGGAGCCGGCTGGTCGAATCCCATTTCACGATTGGGAATTCCGGCGATTCAGATGGCGGACTCGGCCTATGGCGTCACGCGCGGCGCGGCCTCAGGACGCTATTCCACGGCGCTGCCTAACAACCTGGCGGCGGCCTCGGCATGGGATCCGCAAGCTGCTTTTGAGTATGGTGCACTGATTGGCCGTGAACTGCGCGCCGAGGGGTATAGCATGTCGCTCGGCGGCGGCGTCAACCTACCCCGCGAGCCGCGCAATGGACGCACCTTCGAGTATCAAGGCGAAGATCCGCTGCTGGCCGGTACGCTGGTGGGCAACTTCGTCAAAGGCGTGCAGTCAGAACACATCATCGGTGACTTGAAGCACTATGCCATCAACGACCAGGAGAGCGGCCGCAACGCCGTGGATGCCAACATCGACAAGCGATCCATGAGAGAAACTGATTTGCGCGCATTTGAAATTGCTCTCAAGATCTCCGATGCCGGCGCTTTTATGTGCTCCTACAACCGCGTGAATGGCGATTTTGCCTGCGAAAACAGCTATCTTCTTACCGATGTCCTCAGGAAGGATTTCAACTTTCAGGGTTTTGTTGTCTCAGACTGGGGCGGAACGCACTCCACGGTCAAAGCCTCGCACGCCGGCCTCGACCAGGAACAGCCAGGGAAGACCTTCTTCGGCGACGCGCTGCAGAAGGCAGTTGAAGGCGGAGAAGTTTCGCAAGACGAGATCAACCAGCACGTGCATCGAATCCTACGCGCCATCTTTGCCACCGGGTTGTTCGATCACCCTGTCGTGAAACAGGTGCCCGATGTTGAAGGCGGGTTTGCCATAGCGCAGAGCCTCGCCGAGAAGAGCATCGTTCTGCTCAAAAACAGCCACAACTTGCTTCCCCTCGACGCGGCAAGAATTCATTCCGTCGTGTTGATTGGCGGACACGCTGACGTGGGCGTACTCACTGGCGGCGGCTCGGCGCAGGTTGATGCGCCGGGAGGCTCGGTTGTTCCTCCTCCGCCTGCGCAGCCTGGCGGGAACCCGATGGCAAATTTCGCCCGTCGCCAGGTCTGGTTGCCCAGTTCGCCGCTGCGCGCGCTGACTGCGAAGCTGCCTTCGAGCAAAGTATCGTATGTCTCCGGGGACGACTTGGCCGCTGCCGCAACAGCCGCCAAGGGTGCCGACGTTGCAATCGTCTTCGGCTACCAGCACGAGTCGGAAGGCATGGACCTGAAGTCGCTCGATCTTGGCGAAGATCAGGACAAGCTCATTGAGGCGGTTGCCGCCGCCAATTCCAATACGATTGTTGTGCTCGAGACGGGTAGTCCAGCCACTATGCCCTGGATCGATCAAGTTGCAGCAGTCGTCGAGGCCTGGTATCCCGGCATACGCGGTGCTGAAGTGCTGGCCAACATTCTCACCGGGCAGGTGAACCCAACCGGAAAGCTGGCCATCACCTTCCCCAAGAGCGATGCCGATCTGCCCCATCCCACGCTGGTCATGCCGCCTCCCGAATCTCAACCCCGCCGTCCAACACCGGGACAAGATATTTCCAGCTTTATGGCCACAATGGCCAAGGGACTGCCACCTTTCGAGACTTATTACGACGAGAAGCTGAAGGTGGGCTACAAATGGTATGACGCGGAGAAGAAGCCCGTGCTCTTCCCATTTGGGTTCGGCCTGTCTTACACCACCTATGCCTATTCCGGTTTGACCGTAAAGAGTGGCGAGGAAGTCGAGGTCTCCTTTACGGTTCGCAACACGGGCAAACTCGAAGGGACCGAAATCACCCAGGTCTATGCATCTCTTCCCGATGCGGCTGGCGAACCACCAAAACGCCTCATTGGCTGGGCGCGCGTTGAATTGGCTCCGGGAGAATCGAAGCAAGTTTCTGTTCCTGTGAACCGCGACCATCTGACCATCTACGATGAAGCGTCCGATGGTTGGAAGCTGGTCCCCGGAACCTACACCGTGATGGCTGGCGGCTCTTCACAGGATCTTCCCATTCATCAGCAGATAAGTCTGCGATGATTTGAAGGCACTCAAAAAGGAGTCAACGCGGAGCTACAGGCCGCTCCTGGGTGGCGGACAGTTGAAGTTGCATCTGAACGAAACCCACGAGTCGAAGACCGATGCGGACGCCAAGCTGGCGCGCAAGGGCGCTGGCAAGGAGGCCAAGTTGAGCTATAGCGGCAATCTGCTGGTAGAGAATCGCAACGGGCTGATTACCGTGATTAAAGAGAATTAAGCGCCCAGTCCTACTATGCACCGTTGAACCAACGCAGAACACGAAGAGCGCGTAGCGTATTCCAGCGGCTTGCACTGCCGACACTCGTTTCCATCTTTAATGGAATAAACTCCGGATGCAGCAGATTGAGCGGCCAGCGCCCGTTTTGGTGGCGGCGCTCAATTACGATTTCAACGGCCTCGCGGACGCGGCTGTCGGGCTTGATCCCTGCGTCTCGCAGATAATCGAGTCCGCGTAAGACGTCGTAATGCCAATACGGCGGGAACGAGAAGCGCAGCCAGCGCTTGTCGATAACTTCGCCTGTTCGAAGCGAGCGGAACATGTGGCGACTTAGCAGATAGTCTTCGGCCTTCTTGCGAGCCCTGGTGACGGCTGCCGATCTGCGTCCTGCTCGTTCGTAGTCGAGCAGTCCTTCGAGCACGCAGATGGTGGAATGGAACGAGGAGCGCCCGCTTTTGGGTGCTTCGCAGTTCCAGCCGCCGTCTTCGAGTTGCTCATCCAGGAGTTGACTTGCGAGGGCGTCGTTCGGTTCGGTGAAGTACGAACCAATGCCGAGGATTCTGCCATTGATGCAGGGCTCGGTTTCGCCATGAAGGTAAGGCCGGTTGTTGAGCCACTTGAACACGAGCCGCTTTTCGACGCGGATAATCATTTTTCGAGCCTGCTTGCTGGCGGGGTCGAGACCGAGGTCCTTCATGACGGCGAGACTGTAAAGAGTAATCAGGAGATCCCGATGCTCCTTCGGCATATCGTCTCTCCACCCGCGGGGGCTCCCGCTCCATTTGCCGGCGGCAGATTGGAGGGCGAGAAGTTGAGCTCCCCAGCCTTCGGTTGCCACGCGAGACCGCTCGGCTGCAATCGCCTCGGGGGCTTCGTCGGTAAGGTCCCTCATGACCTGCCAACGGATGGCCGGGTCAGAATCGAGGAGCCATTTTAGGTGTGCGGGCCGGGGTGCGTAGTCGTCTAAACGCATGCGTCTGTTATAGCAAGTCCCCGGTGACTTTTCACGCTCACGCAGATCAGCGATCGCTTTGGCTCAATGGTCGCGAGATGCCCGCTTGGCGCTTTCTCTTGGCACCGAAACAACCGATGCCGTTCTGATCAGGAAATTCCGCGGCAGCTCGCGTTAGATTCCGCTTGGCACATGAAGCCGTGGGCCGGAGGCGAGAGCCGCAGCTCTTCCCGCCGCGGCGTAGAGGTTGAGGCGGGAGTACACGCCGAATGACGACCCATTGTCGAGGAAGCCGCCCCCGGGACCCTCGGTCTCGGTCAAGATCTGATCGGCCTGTTCAAGCGTCAACGAGGGAAAAGCGACGGTGAGCAAATATCCAGCCTCGGGAGCGAGCTTGCAGATATCTTCGACGGAATTCGCTTCACGGGGATAAACAACGGGCAGATCGTAAGTTTGCGTGCTGGCATAAAAGGCTTCGTTCTCAGCAGAATTGTTGAGGCGCCCGGTGTCTTCGCTCGCACATTCCTCAATCGTTCTGGCGCAGGCTGCCTGCAGGGCGGTGGTCACATCGGCGCGCGCAGCCTTGATGGCGGCCTGAAAGTCCTTGATAGTTGCAGCTCCTTTCACCGTCTGGTCCACATAGGCCGGGTCGTTGGCCAGAAGATGGGCCAAATCGTACAGCGCCAAAGTCCTTCCCCCCATAACATCCATTGCATAGTGCGCTCCCATGAGGATGCGGTCATTTCCATATTCAGCGCCGCGCGCGATCATTTGCTGGTATCGCTCCGGAACCAGTAGGGCGAGAAGCACCGCACCAGTGTAGCCATAGGTGGTGTGGCCGCTCGGGTAAGAGGGGCTGTTGGTGAGATTCATGACCGGCCCGCGGTTGTAGACCCCGTTATCCGCAGGGTTATTCAAATAGTCCGGGCCGACGATGCGCGAAGTACTCGGCTCGGTTTGAAACGGGCGGGAGTCACCGAATGTGCCTGCTCCGGGGCTGCCCGCCGGAAGGCCGTAGCTCTTGCCGAACACATCTGTCTGGCCGTCGATGCCCTTCAAGATGTCCATCGCCCCGGTGGAGACGGGAGTTGTTCCGTCAGTCGTTGCGTTGGCAAAGAAATATTTGCCGGCGTTTGAATTCGATCCGCTGATCGCGGTTGCGTACGCAACAACATTGGCGACTGCGTGGGATAGATCGGTGTGCTGCGATTGATCGATGTAGTGTGCCCGCGCGAGATAGGCGGCGCCGAGCGTAGTCCCAAGTCCATCAGCGAGGTCGGCGAGATTGGCGCCGGTGATGAATGCATCCTGAAGTGCCTGTTGCTGCTGTTCCGCGAAGGGCAGTAGGGTAGGTTGCCGAATCGCGCCGGTCTGAATGCCGCCGGTCACGGTGTAATTTGCCGCGAGAGCCGCCTGGCCTCTCGGCGTCTTCGAGAGTACAGTTACTGGCGCGAGTCCCTTGAGCGCCGTCATATCCGTGGCCGATTGCGCAACTGCCTGGAAGGAAACGAGCGCACCGAGCGCTCCCGTTAACAAGAGTGTTCTGCATGTCATTCTGCTGCTCTCCACTTGCTGCGCGCGTCCTCACCGATCGATTCTTGCCGCTACTGCGAAGGCGAATTTGCCGCGGCTTCCAACTCAGTGGCGATGTGTTCGACATAGGTGGCTTCGTCTTCGATGGCATGGGCTACGCGCGCGACCTGCTCGTCGGCGTCCGCATAGCGGCGTTCTTCGATGGCTTCGCGCGGTCCGGGCATCGTCTTGGCATCGTAACCGGTATACCAGCCCGGTGCGTAGATGAGATGCTGCATCCACGGACGGCGCGGGAGACCTTCAGGGCTGGTGAGCTTTTGTTCGGCGTGAGCCAACTCCTCGTTGACAGTCTTCAGAGTGGCGGCGGGGATTGTTTTATCGGTGGCCGCGGTGCGGGCCTTGGCGTAGCGCTCCGCGGCCTTATCCAGGGCAAGCAGGGCATTGTCCAGGGGCGCAAAGTTAAGGAATGGAGGATTCTCGAGCGGAGGCGGCGCCAACGTGGGATGCCGTGGATCGCTGGTGAGCTGGTAGACATTCAATGCCAGCGCGGACTTGCGTTCGGCGGCTTCGGTGCGCCGCGTTTCGAGCAAAGCTTTCAATTCGCCTGTGTAACCGCGGAGCGTATCGGCGAGGGATGCGAAGTCATAGGGCAACAGGTCCGCCTGGGCCATGCGCAGCACCAGGGCGCCGTTGGTCTGGGCCAGGGCGCGTCCATAAGTGAATGTGGTATCGCCAAAGTGGGTGTACCAGTAGAAGTCGTCGTAAATGGAGTGGTAGATGCCGGCGCGATCTTCGCCGGCATAACTCACATCGAGCGAGGCGATACCGAGGTGATCGAGGAAGGCGGAGAAATCCGAGCCGGAGCCGAGAGCACCGATGCGCAGATCGGCGCGGCTGACGGCTTCTTTACGGTCCTGCGGTTTGCCGAAGGCCAGATCGGCCGCCTGCCAGCGTCGCCAAACGGTTTCTTTGGTCTCGGGATCGTCTATGGTGTGCGCGACCTGGTTGACGAGTGGTTCAAGCGTGTGCGATCCCTGCACGAAGAGATAGCCGCGGTCATTGCTGTCGCTGTTGATATAAATCGCGGCGTGCTGGCGCAGTTCGTCGGCGTGTTGCTCGGCCCACTCGGTCGAGCCCAGCAGCATGGGCTCCTCACCGTCCCATGACAGGTAGATGATGGTTCTTTTCGGCTTCCAGCCGGTTTGCGCAAGCTGGCCAAGGGCGCGGGCTTCTTCGAGCAACGCGACCTGGCCGGAGATGGGATCTTCAGCGCCATTGACCCAGCCATCGTAATGATTGGCACGCAACACCCAGACATCCGGCTCTTCGGAGCCGCGCATGGTGGCGATCACATCGTTGACCGGCTTGAGGTCCCAGTTGAATGCAAGCTGAAGGTGGACCTTGGCGGCTGAGGGACCGATGCGATAGGTCAATGGAAGCGCGCCATGCCAGTTATCCGGGGCGACTGGGCCTTGAAGAGCGGCGAGCAATGGCTGCGCATCGGCGTAGGAGATGGGCAGCGTGGGAATCTTCGCAAGCGAGCCGGCGTCTTCGCGCTTCAAGCGTTTTGCATCCTGCGTTGCGCCCACGCCGGGAGTAAGCGGGTCGCCGGGATAGAGTGGCGCATCGAGCACGCTGCCGCGCTGCACTCCATCGGCGGGGCGCATGGGGCCGTCAGGGAAGACAGCATCCTGCACGTAGCCGTCGTCGGCAGGATCGGAGTAAATGATGCAGCCTATGGCGCCGTGTTCGGCAGCGAGCTTGGGCTTGATTCCGCGCCAGGAGTTGCCATAACGCGCAATCACGATCGCACCCTTGACCGAGATTCCATAGCGGGCCAACTCCTCATAGTCATCCACCAGGCCATAGTTCACATAGATGAGCGGGGCGGTTACATCGCCATCAGGCGAGTATGCGTTGTAGGTGGGCAGTTGCTCATCTTTCTGGTCACTGGTGGGATCGACGGAGACGGTTGGCTCTTGAAGCTTGGCGCGAAAAGTGCCCATCTCGAGCAGGCGCGTTTTGGGCGTGGGAAAGAGAACATAGAAGGTCTCGATATGCGCATCCCATCCCCATTCTTTGTACCGGGCCAGAATCCAATCGGCATCCTGTTTGTCGTAGGGCGAGCCGACGTGATGCGGACGCGCGGCAAGCAACTGCATGTTGGCCTTCATGCGCTCCGGGTCGGGTATGGCCTGAAATCGCTTTTCAAGGTCGAGTTCGACCTTTGCGCTGGCCGGTGTGAATCCGAGCATCGAGGATTGGCTCGATTGCTGGCCGGAAAGGGTGGACGCAAGCCAGAGTGCGGACAGGCAGATTGTGGCAGGGCGCAATTTTGCTCCTCAATCCGTGAAGGCTCACGGCCATTGGCGACACATGGTCAGTGACGACTCGACAAGTGCATCTTGGATTCCCGCTGGGCCTTCCGGTATGCATGTCAATATATCTCACGTGGGCGCGATGGGCTCGGCGCCGATTTCCCGAGCTCAGACTCCGAGTCCATCGAAGATGGCACCCCCTAACGCAATTGCCATCCGCAAGCATCTGTGAAATGCTACCAAACGGGAAATGCAAGTTAGCCACGATTCTTCCGCTTATAAGCCAAAAGGAGAGGAAAACTGCCCATGTTTACACGCCTGCGCGTTCTTGTAGTTTTAGCCGCTCTGATGCTGGTGGCGCATCAACGAAGCTTCGCTGAGCCTGGTGCAGCTCCTCGCTGGGTGGGTACATGGTCAACTTCTCCCATGGATGCCGACGGCGGGTTTCGCGTTCATGTCTTCAGCGGAACCACGCTTCGCGAAATCGTCCACATTTCGATCGGCGGCAAAGAGCTGCGCGTTCGTTTTACCAATGAGTTTGGAAGCGACCCTCTCACCATTGCCGATGCGCACTTGGCCATCAGCGATGGTGGCGCGTCGATTCAAGCGGCAACCGATCACTCTATCACTTTTGGCGGCTCGGTCACAGTGAAGATTCCGCCGGGCTCGGCTCTGTTCTCAGATCCAGTATCGCTTGAGACGCCTGCGCAGTCTGATGTCGCCATCAGCTTCTATCTTCCGCCGCAAATCATGCGCACTGAAACCTTTCACGACTTTGCGGATCAAAACAACTTCGTCTCTAATGGAGACGTCGCCGGAGCGGCCAGCTTGGCGCAGCCAACGACCCTGGCTTCCTGGTACTTCCTCGATGGAATCGACGTCCCGGCCGCCGAGGCTGGCCGCGCAATCGTTGCCTTGGGCGATTCGATCACCGACGGCGCGCACTCTACGTTGAATGCCAATCGGCGCTGGCCCGATGTGCTGGCGGCACGACTGCTCGAAAAGCGCAGTCTGGGAAGAGTCTCCGTGCTGAATGAAGGCATCGGCGGAAATCGCATTGTGAATAACGGCTATGGTCCCAGTGCCGTGGCGCGTCTCGATCGCGACGTGCTTGGGCAAGACGGGGTTCACTACGTCATTGTGCTCGAGGGCATCAATGACATTGGCCGATTACAGCGCCTGCAGACTCCAGAGGACGAGATTACCGCGCAGCAACTGGAACTCGGCCTCAGCCGCATTGCCGATGCCGCGCATGAACATGGAATCAAAGCAATTGGCGCAACGTTGACGCCCTACGGAGGAGCCGGTTATTACTCCGACAAGGGTGAGCAGATACGCAGGGAGCTCAACGACTGGATTCGCAAAAGCGGGATATTCGATGGCGTTGTCGATTTTGACAAGATAACCGCCGACCCGCTAAATCCCAACCAGTTCAACCCGCTCTACGACTGCGGCGATCACCTGCATCCAAACGATGCCGGTTACAAGGCAATGGGTGAGGGCATTGATCTGAGTCTGTTTGCCAATTAGCCGACGCGCCGTTGGAGCGCAAGGCCAATGCCAGCAACAGGCAAAATCAGCTTGCGCGCGGGAGTTTCAGATTCATCTTGCCAATTCCGGAATGCGGAATATACTCTACCCCTGCATTTTGATAGAACGGGGGACGAATGAGCACGCGGGCCATCAGCGGCTTTAAAGATCACAACGATCAGACGACAACGAACCGGAGCGCATTTGATCGGAGCGAATCCCAGACGGTTCTTCGCGCTTGCGATGTGCTCAAGGCGTTCCACCACCTGGGCGAAGAATTGCCACTGCTTGAGGTGATGGAGCGCACCGGGCTGCCGAAGACGACGAGCTTCCGCCTGCTGCGCACCCTGATTCACGGCGGGCTGATTGAGCGCGCCCGGCCCGGCGTTTACCGCAATGGTTTCGGACCCATCAAGGCCCGTCCCTTTCGCATTGGATTTGCGACCCAGGGCGATACGGAGTTTGCGCGCGAAGTCACGCGCAGCATGGAAAACGCGGCCGCTCGCGAGCATTTGCAGATGACCACGCTCAACAATCGGTACAGCGCCCGCGAAGCTCTACGCAATGCCGACGTATTCATTCGCGAACGGGTTGACCTGGTCCTCGAATTCCAGACGTACGAGCGTGTGGCGCCGGTGATTGCTTCGAAATTTCTTGCCGCCAACACGCCGGTCATCGCTATCGAAGTCCCGCACCCGGGCGCAGTCTACTTCGGCGCAGACAACTACAGGGCCGGTTTGATGGGGGGCAGGGCGCTGGGCCGATGGGCGCGCGAAAACTGGAACGGCGAGGTGGACCAGCTTGTGCTGGTTGAATTGCCGATCGCCGGATCGCTGCTCGAATTGCGTCTGACCGGCCTGGTCGACGGACTGCGAACGGAGATTCGGAAGATCATCGAGACACCAACCGTCCGCCTCAACGGCCGCGGAAACTTTGAGCAGGTGCTTGAGGTGATGCGAAAGTATCTCCGCCGCAGGGGACTTCGCCGCACTCTTGTCGGAACTGTCAACGATGTCTGCGCCCTGGCCGCCCTCCGCGTTTTCGAAGAAGCCGGCGCTTCCGAGCAGTGCGCCGTCATGGGACAGAACGCGCTGCGCGAGGCGCGCGCGGAGTTGCGTCGTCCCGGAACGAGGCTGGTCGGATCGGTGGCTTACTTCCCGGAGCGCTATGGCGACGAACTGGTCCCTCTCGCGCTCAACATACTGCAGAAAAAGCCCGTGCCGACGGCGATCTTCGTGAAGCATCAGCTACTCACTCCGCGCAACGTTGACCTTGTGTACCCTCTCGACAACTCAAACACCGCTTTTCAAACGATCGGTGCGAACTAACCAGGAAGCTGAAGTCACCAGCAATAGATTCCGCCATGCGGAATCAAGAAGGCCTCAAGGCTTGAGCTCCGCGCTTCATGCTGGTGCCGATAGCCGGGGCCGATATTCAGCCAGTGGAGGGCGAAAGAGCCGATGAGCAAGGTTGCATTGAACCAACACACCGCGCCAACCGAAGCCTTCCATAACAGGGTGCGGGCGCGATATTGGATCGAGACAGCCTATGAGGTTGCCGATGCCGCCGCGATCATGGCGGGAGAGCAATCGACTGGAACATTTGTTCGAGTGCCCGGTGAAACAGACGAGCTGCGCGACCGGTATGCGGCACGCATTGAAGCTATCAAGGATCTTGGCGAGGTGGAAACCCCATCCTTGCCCGGCGCGGGCGTTCCGAAGCAGCAAACTGGCAAGGCTGTGCGGCGGGCTGCCGAAGTGACGCTGTCGTGGCCTATCGAGAACATGGGGCCATCCCTGCCCAACCTGATGGCGACCGTCGCGGGCAACCTGTTCGAACTCAAGCCATTCTCCGGTTTGAAACTTCTGGATGTGACTCTGCCGCCGGATTTTCTTGAAAAATATCAGGGCCCGCAGTTCGGCATTGATGGGACGCGCCAACTTACCCAAGTCTTTCAGCGCCCGTTGATCGGCACCATCATCAAGCCCAGCGTGGGAATGACCCCTGAACAAACGGCAGCCCAGGTCCGAGTTCTCATCGACGCCGGCGTGGACTTCATCAAGGACGACGAGTTGCAGTCGGATGGATCGCATTGTCCATTTGCTTCGCGCCTCACTGCTGTGATGAGGGTCATCAACGAGCACGCAGAAAGAATCGGCAAGCGGGTCATGTATGCAGTGAACATCACGGGAGAAATCGATGAGATGCGCGCGCGCCACGATGCCGTGGTGGCCGCGGGCGGAACTTGCGTGATGGTGAGCATCAACAGCATTGGTTTGCCTGCAATGACGGCCCTGCGGCGGCATGCGCAGATTGCCGTTCACGGCCACCGCAACGGATGGGGCATGTTCAGCCGCTCGCCGGCGATCGGAATGAGCTTCGTTGCGTTCCAAAAATTCTGGCGTCTCGCCGGAGTCGACCATCTGCACGTCAATGGACTCGAGAACAAGTTCTGTGAGCCGGATGATTCGGTGATCGTCTCGGCGCGCGCATGCCTCTCGCCAATGTTCCCGGCTCCCCATCGCGGATGCGAAGTGATGCCGGTCTTCTCTTCGGGCCAATCGGCTCGCCAGGTACCGGCCACGTTCGCGGCGATGAGATCGATGGATCTCATCTACGCCTGCGGCGGCGGTATCCTGGCTCATCCCGCCGGTCCGGCCGCGGGCGTGCGCAGCCTCCACCAGGCATGGGAAGCTGCGGCCGCCGGCATCCCTGCAGCGGAGTATGCACTGCAGCATCGCGAACTGCTACAGGCCCTGGAGGCGTTTGCCCATTGACCGATGACATTCCATCCAGGCTGCTGTACGCGTTTTACGGCGATGATTTCACCGGCTCTACCGATGTGCTCGAAGGGCTGGCTCTGCACGGCGTTCCTTCCGTTCTCTTCACCCAAATCCCCGGAGAAGACGACCTGATAGCATTCGCGCACTGCCGGGCCGTTGGAATCGCCGGCGAAAGCCGCAGCCGTTCTCCGGCGTGGATGACTCGCAATCTGCCCGCAGTGTTCGCGGCGATGCGCAGACTTGGCGCGCCGATCAATCACTACAAGGTCTGCTCGACATTTGATAGTTCACCGCGCATCGGCAGCATTGGCCGGGCGATGGAACTGGGGCGCAACGTCTTCAAGGGCTCCGCGGTGCCCGTAGTTGTGGGGGCGCCGCATCTGGGGCGAGCAGTAGCCTTCAGCAATCTGTTCGCCGTGGAGCGCGGTGTCATGCACCGCATCGACCGTCACCCCACCATGCGACAGCATCCTGTTACCCCCATGGGTGAATCGGATCTGCGCCTGCACCTCGCACGCCAGACCACGATGCGCATCGGATCGGTGGATCTGCGATCGTTTCAACCTGGACTCGCCGAGAAACAATTCGTCGCCGAAGAAGTCGCCCACGCTAAGGCGATCGTCTTTGATGGAATGAACGACGCCATGCTCGACGAGACGGCGCGCATTGTGTGGCGTCGCGCACTCATGCGGCCAGTATTCGCGGTTGGCAGCTCGGGATTGACCTACGGCCTCATGCGTCACTGGCGCGAATTGGGAATTCTCGTGGGCGACCCTGTGCCGCCATCTCTTGAGCCGGCTGATCGCCTGCTGGTGCTCAGCGGAAGCTGTTCGCCGGTAACCGCCGCGCAGATCCGTCGCGCGCGGCGGCAGGGCTTCGCCGCCTGGCGCATCCGCAGTGCAGAAGATTGGCGCTTGCACGAACCGGAGGCGCTGCGAGAACTGGCAAATGGCCGCAGCGTGCTTCTCTACAGCGCACTCGGACCGCAGGCCGCAGACAAGCAATTTGGCGAGCGCTTCAGCACATTCCTCGGCAAGGGGCTTCGTCGCCTGCTGCTGGCTTCCGGAGTGCGAAGAGTGGTTATCGTCGGCGGAGATACTTCGACGCACGTTGTGAAGCAACTCGAAATCAATGCGCTCACCTTCGCGGCGTCCCTTGTTCCTGGTGTTCCCCTCTGTTGTATTTACGCACCCGATTCGCCGTTGAATGGGATCGAAATTGCGCTTAAGGGCGGCCAGATTGGCCCTGAAGACTTTTTCGCGCGAGTGCGCGATGGACGCTGAATCAGCTTCCGAAGAGTTGTGGGGGAGGCAAGGTTCGCGATTGCTCCGCGAGACAGAAGGGATCGGTAATTTCCCAGGTCTCAAACACGAGACCTGGGGCACCCACAGTCGTAGGCTGAATTATAAGATCAAGCGGTCTAGCACATCATCGATGGAGTGCAGTCAATGCGGGCAAAAAGCTGCGCGCTGATCAAGACCATAACGGCAAGGAAAACGATTGGCAGGTTGTAACTGCCGGTGGCGTGGACAATGTATCCGAAGAGCACCGTCGCGAGAAAGCCGCCTGCCTGTCCGGCGGTATTCATCACGCCGGTTGCCGTTCCGCTGAATCGCCCGCCGATTAAAACGCACATGGCCCAGGCCGAGGGCAGCATCAGGTCCATGAGGCCAAAACCCACGCTCGAGAGCAAGACCGCGCTCAACTCACCGTGGAAGGCAACCATGCCCGCAAGCACAAAGGCAGTAAGGGTAAGACAGACGGCGGGAATAAGTCGCAATGCTGTTTGTGCTCCCCAGCGCATCGAGAGCCTGTCCCCCAGCAACCCGCCGGCGAGATTGCACACCATGCCGGTGACGAAGGGCAACGACGTAAAAAGCAGAGCGTTGCTTGAGGGGCCCGTCGCGTGCACCATCCAGGTCGGAAACCAGGAAAAATAGAACCAGCTGACGCAACCATAACAACCGTAGGCGATGGTGATCATCCAAAGTGGGCGCGACCGCCAGAGCTTTGCCCAGGGAATGCGCTCGCGACTGCGCTCGAAGGAGGAACTTCCGATCGCCGTCAATTCGGATGCAGTCATCGCGGGGTGATCCGCGGGTTCATCGCGGAACAGCGCGTACCAAACGGCAGCCCATGCAAACCCGGCAACGCCGAGCAGCCAGAAGACTGACCGCCAGCCGAACATCTGTTCCAGCGGCACAATCAGCAGCGGAGCAAGCGCTCCTCCCAGCCGGCTCGCTGCCCAAACGAAGCCCTGGCTGCGCGCTCTCTCCCGTGCGGGAAACCAGCGGGCAATCACACCGGCTGAATTCGGATATGCACCTGCCGCTCCCGCTCCGAAGAGAAAGCGGACAACTACCAGTTGCCAGAACCCGCGGCACCAGCCCGTCAGCGCAGTAAATGCGGACCACCAGGCAACGATGCGCGTAAGCTCCTTGCGCTGCCCGTTGCGGTCGCCCGCAGCCCCTGAGGGCACTTCGAACAACCCGTTGGCAAGCACGTATGCGCTCAAGATCCATCCCCAGGATTGGGGCGGAATGTGAAGCTCGGTTTGTATCTTCGGGCCGGCCATTGCGATGGCCAAACGATCGAGGAAGGTCAGGATCGAGAGAATGCTGAGAAGTCCGAGGACCTTGTGGCGCTGTCTCAAGCGCCGTTCCCCACATCGCTCAAACCGAGCGCCCGCCGCGCGCTCAACACGGCGAGTTCAGGGCTTGACAGGACAGGAGTCTGCAGTTCTCCCGGCGCAAGCGCTGCCACGACCCGCGCCATCGATGCCTGGGCGAGCACAATCAGGTCTACTTCCCGCAGATCTTCGAGCAGCGCTTTGCGCAGCAGACGATCATGCGTCGCCGTGTCGCCGGCCAATACCGCCGGGAAGGCGCCTTCACACAGGCATTCCGTCAACTTGACGGCTCGGTCGGCCTCGTTGGCCTTGGCTCGCAGCAAGGCGCAGGTTGGGTCGAGCGTGGTGCGCAAGGTGGCCAGCACACCGATGTTGTGCGCCTGCCTGACTGCGGCTTCGGCCATGGCTTCATCGATGCGTATCACGGGAACATCGCAAAGTTGCTTGGCCAATGAGACCCCTGGGCCGATGGATGAACAGGTGACCAGCACGGCATCGGCTCCAGCCGCTTCGGCCGAAATAATCTGGTCGACCAGCCTTCTAATGGTTACTTTGCGCAGCGTGCCGGCGCGAATGGTGTCCTGGATCAGGCTCTCGTCAACCATGTGAAAGAACCTGGCCTCGGGAAGATGTTTGCGGCAGAGCTCAGTAAATGCCGGGGTCAGGGTTGGGCTGGTGTGGACCAGGGCCAGGGTGGGAGCCGATTCTGTGGGCACGGTTCTGCCTCTCCTTGGACTATCCTTGCCGGCTTCGGCGCTCGGTCAGAAATGCAATCATTTCCGTGAAAGCCGAGGAGCCAGAAATCGACGTGCCAACAACCTATCCTAAGAGACGTAGCGTCCGCTATAGCCTTTCTTCGACTTCACGGCAATTCCAATGGGCGGAATTGCGTGGCGAATCAAAGGCAATGATTTGGGGCTTGAAGGTCGCGAATGCGACGCGCAAGCGCTTCGTCGATGGCCTAGTTGCTAGGGAACCCGAAGACGGGCTTTGGTCTCAACGCCTGTTGTGATACAAGAGCTTCGCATGAGATTCGTTCCGATCGGCGGATTCCTGCGCGTGAAATCGGGTAGCCAAGCCTGGCCTTGGCACACCCTGGGCCAGGTCAGCCTTTTTGTGGCTCTCGGCCTTTTTCCGAATCCCACGCAGGCGCAGACTTCGAATTCGACTGCGTCGCCGTTGCTGCTGGGCTCCGCTTGGTATCCCGAACAATGGCCGGAGTCGCGCTGGAACGCGGATCTCACGCTGATGGAGCAGGCTCAGCTTCGCGTAGTCCGCATCGGCGAATTCGCATGGAGCCGCGAAGAGCCTTCTGAAGGCCACTTCGATCTCGATTGGCTGGAGCGCGCGGTGCGCCTGGCGGAAAAGCATCACATCGCGGTTGTGCTCGGCACGCCCACCGATGCTCCACCCGCGTGGTTGACGACAGACCACCCTGAAACCCTCCGTGTGGATGCATCCGGACGACGCGCCGAGCATGGCGCGCGCCGCCAGTTCAACTACGCCGATCCACTTTATCGTCAGTACTGCGCCGCAATTGCCGATCAACTGGCGCGTCGCTTCGGACAAGATCCGAATGTAATCGGCTGGCAGATCGGCAATGAATTCACCGACGAGTCGTTCGACGCTGCGACGCGCAGCCAGTTTCAGGCGTGGCTAAAACGGCGCTACAGTACGCTCGATGCCCTGAACGGCGCCTGGACCACTTCGTATTGGAGCCAGACCTACGACCGGTGGAGCGAGATTCCGCTTCCCTCTGGTGGAGGCAATCCCGGGCTGCTGCTGGAGCACAAGCACTTCGTCACCGACACGTGGCGAGATTTTCAGCAAGTTCAAGTTGCAGCGATACGGAAATATGCCGAGCCGCGCCAGTTCATCACCACCAATATTGGCGGCCTTGGTTGGTCAGACAACTTCGATCACTACCAGATCACGCGCGATCTCGACCTTGCCTCATGGGACGACTATGTGGGCCAGGGGCACCTCAACGCCGCACGCAACGCACTGATGCATGACTTTGTGCGGGGATGGAAGCGAGCCAACTTCTGGGTGATGGAAACGCAACCGGGCTCGGTGAATTGGGCGCCCATCAACAACATGCTCGACCGCGGCGAAACACGATCCATGGCCTGGCAGGGAATTGGTCACGGCGCTGATGCGGTCCTCTACTGGCAGTGGCGCAGTGCGCTCAACGGGCAGGAGCAGTATCACGGAGCCATCGTCGGCCCGGATGGCGAGCCACTGCCGATTTATTCGGAGATAAGCCAGCTAGGTGCAGATTTCCAGCGAACCGCGGAGGCGCTGGCGGGAACTGCGCCCGTCGCGCAGGTTGCGCTGCTGCACAGCTATGACAGCCGCTGGGCCGTCGACTTCCAGCCGCACAACCGCGACTACGATCAGCTTGAGGTGCTGCTCGATTACTATCGTCCGCTGCGCGATGCGCGGCTCACGGTAGACATTGTCAACGCGGAGTCGTCGCCGCTTCCATACAAGCTTGTGATGGCTCCAAGTCTCAACTTGATCGCGCCAGCGCTGGCCAGGAAGTTGCTCGAGTATGTGCAGCATGGAGGTCATCTGGTTCTCGGTCCGCGCTCGGGAATGAAGGATGAATACGATGCGCTCAACACGCAGCGGCAACCGGGCCCGCTTGCAGACGCTCTAGGCGGGCGCGTCGAGCAATACTACGCGCTTGAGTCGCCGGTTCCGGTGACGGGCGAATTCGGCTCCGGGTCCGCTTCCATATGGGCCGAACAACTCTCCGTGCTTGACAGCGGCGCTCAGGTGTTGATGCGCTACGGCAAGTCGAATGGCTGGCTGGATAATCAGCCGGCCATGATCTCGCGCAAGGTCGGCAAGGGCCGCATCACCTATATTGGAGCCTTGGTTGATCTGGATATGATGCGCAAAGTGGTTCAGTGGGCGCTTGGCCTCGCCGGGATCACGTCGGAATTCGAGGAACTGCCTGCATCAGTTGAAGTTTGTCGCCGCTCAGGAAAGGATCACGATATTTTCATTCTCATCAGTCATGGTTCTGTGCCGGAAACTATTCCTCTACCGGCGACGATGAAAGAAGTCATAGGTCCTGCAATCGGAACCGCCGGGATCGTTCTCGAGCCGCAAGGAATAGCGGTGCTCGAATCCGCAGGTCGCTGATAGTCGCCACAGCAATTGTCGTTGATGTTGGAAAGGGTCGAGATTTCGGAGAAGATGGGAATGGCTGGCACGTCCACGCGCAGACAGTTCGGGCGAAAGGCGGCTCCTGGCTTGGCCAAGGGGCTTTGCTCTTGCCATCCGCACCCGCGTTGGGTTCTGACAGGGAACCGGAGGAACCAGATCGCATTAAGTTGTTTTCGATTCTTCGTTGGGTGTGGGGCGTTGCTTCTGGGTCTCGCAACCAATCGGACTTGTCTGGCGCAAGCCGACCACAATGTCGAGTTACAGCTTCAACGCATGAAGGCCGAATCAGCCGGCGGTCCCTTCGCCCCCGACTGGGATTCGCTCGGAGCCTACCGTGTTCCCGAGTGGTATCGCGATGCCAAGTTCGGTCGAAGGCAACGCGGCGTACAAGCATCATGTCGAGACTTATGGACCGCAATCGACATTCGGATACAAAGATTTCATTCCTCAGTTTCGCGCCGAGCACTTCAATGCCGATGCGTGGGTCGACCTCTTTGCGCGAGCGGGGGTTCGCTACATAGTTCCTGTGGCGGAACACTGCGATGGATTCCCGATGTACGACTCGAGCATTACGGATTGGAACGCGGCCCGGATGGGTCCCAAGCGCGATGTGGTCGGCGAGCTGGCCTCTGCAACGCGCAAGCGCGGCTTGCACTTCGGCGCATCATCGCACCGCGCCGAACACTGGTGGTGGTACGACGGAGGAACGAAATTTCCCTCCGACGTGCAGGACGAGCGCTACGCCGGAATTTACGGCCCGGCGGAGCCAAGAACGATGCCGGGCGATAACGATGCCAAGGAACCTGACCCGAACCATCTCGAATCGTGGCTGCCCCCGGACAAGGCATTTCTCGATGACTGGCTTGCGCGCAGCACGGAGATCGTGGATAAGTACCATCCTGACTTCCTCTATTTCGATTGGTGGGTCGGGCAGCCTGCATTTCAGCCGTATCTGAAGCGCTTCGCGGCGTTCTACTATAACCAGGCGGCGCGGCGAAAGCAGGGCGTCGTTCTTACCTACAAGCAGCAGGACTTTCCTGAGAATGCCGCGGTGCTCGACATCGAACGCGGCAAGCTGGATGCGATTCGCCTGTTGCCGTGGCAGACCGACACATCGGTCAGCATTCACTCCTGGGGTTACGTCAAGAACGACGAGTATCGCGACGCGAAATCTCTGATTGATGAGCTTGTCGATGTGGTCAGCAAGAACGGCAACCTGCTGCTGAATGTGGGACCAGAATCCGACGGCACCATTCCTGAAGAAGCGCAGCGGATTCTTTTGCAAATCGGCGCGTGGCTTCACATCAACGGCGAAGCCATTTATGGAACCAGGCCCTGGCTGTTGTTCGGCGAGGGTCCCACCAAGGTCGCCAGTTCGGCGATGAACACAGACCGGCAGGAGTTTACGCCTGAAGACATCCGCTTCACGACGCGCGACAAAGCACTTTATGCGATTGCGCTCGGTTGGCCTACCGGATCTGCGCTCCGCGTGCATTCCCTCTACCGTGGCAACCCATATCTGGGCGGCGCTGTCTGTTCGGTGCGGCTGCTGGGGTCCGAAGCCGGGCTCCATTGGACGCAGAAGGAAGACGGCCTGTACATCGAATTGCCTCAGGCGCAGCCTGAAGAGCCGGCTTTTGCCTTTCGCATATTAGCTTCGCACGGCGGCCACTGCGGAGGTTCGGAGCAAGGCGGTCAGACCGTTCAATAGTGCCGCAAGCCGCTCTGCCGGGTCCTCAAATCGGATGTCGGCGCGCGGGTGAATAGGTCAGGCGAATCAAGCGTTTGTGCGTTGCCCGAGAGTGTTACACCATTTGGGGGATTATATTTCTGTACGGATCATGTTCCCCTTGAAGTCTACAGAGAGGAGCAACGCGATGATCCTTGTGCTTCAGAAGCTATATATCAAAGTTTTTGTTCTGCTAGCCACCGAGGAAGGGCAGGACCTGGTTGAATACGCACTGGTCGTCGCCCTGGTCGCTTTTGCTGCCACAGCTGGAATGAAGTCTATGGCCACCGGCCTGACTAACGCCTTCAAAGGGGTTAGCACCACTCTTGGGAGCTACGTCAGTTAGCTTCAGTCCATCCGGGCGCAACCAAGCCGCCAACTACTTCACACGGTTCACATTCCAGCCGTCAAGCCTGCCGATAAGCAAGGTTCTTTACGTGCGCGCAATCGTGTCAATGCTGCAGTGGTTCGAGCAGAGGCGCAACCGGCAGTGCCCCTTCAATTGAGGGCAGAAAGTGCGGCGTACCCTTGGCCCTGGCCGCTTTCTCGTACGCATAGCCGTAGCCGAGCAAGCGCGCTTCGCTCCAGGCCGGACCGATGAAGGAAACGCCGACTGGGAGCCCCATGACATACCCCATGGGCACGGTGAGGTGCGGATAGCCGGCGACCGCCGCCAATCCGCCGGCGCCGCCACCACCAATCTGATCGCCATTTGCGGCGTCAATCTTCCAGGCCGGCGGCATGGTTGGCGAGACCAGAGCATCGAGATGTTCAGCAGCGAGCATGGCATCGATCCCGTCGCGGCCGGCGATTCGCAACGAGGTAGCGCGCGCCGCCTGGTAGGCAGGATCATCGAGACCCTTGGTCGCCTCGGACGCCACAAACGTTTCCTGCCCGAAGAGCGCAAGCTCGCGGTCGGCATGAGCCGTGTCGAAGGCGATCAGGTCGGCGAGCGAGCGCGTCTTCACCACGGCCGGCGTGGTTGTGAGATAGGCGTTCAGATCCGCCTTTAGCTCCGAATGAAGCACTATTTCCTCGGCCGGACCGATCTTGTCGCGGTCCTTGAGTGCGGTGATGTCGACCAGCGTTGCCCCCTGCGCCTTAAGCACGGCGAGCGCCTGCTCGAATACCTTGTCAGTCGCGGCGGACCAGCCGGTTGCGAAGCGCAGCACGCCGATGCGCGCGCCCTTGAGCGCGTCGGGCTTCAACGCTGCCAGATAATCGGCAATGTGCGCGTTGGCATCCCTGGTCGCCGGATCGGCAGGGTCTGAGCCTGCGATGGCGCTGAGCACACGCGCAGCGGTCGCAACATCGGCGGCAATCGGCCCGGCGGTGTCCTGACTGTGGCTGATAGGCACGATCCGTGTGCGGCTGACCAGGCCGACTGTGGGCTTCAATCCCACCACGCCATTCACAGCCGCCGGGCAGGTGATCGAGCCGTCGGTCTCAGTGCCAATCGCGGCTTCCACTTCACCCGCTGCCACAGCGGCGGCGCTGCCCGAAGAGGAGCCGCATGGATCGCGATCCAGCGCATACGGATTGCGGGTCTGGCCGCCCACCGCGCTCCAGCCTGAGATGGAAGCATTGGAGCGAATGTTGGCCCATTCCGACAGGTTGGTCTTGCCGAGAATCACAGCGTCGGCCACGCGCAACCGCGTCACCAGCGGCGCGTCGCGATGGGTCACATTGTCGAGTAATGCCATGCTGCCCGCCGTAGTGGGGAGCGGCCCGTCTGCCTCGATGTTGTCCTTGAGCAGGATTGCGTAACCGTAGAGCGGACCTCGCGCCGTATGGCGCTGGTCGATGGCGCGGGCCTGATCGAGCGCGGTAGGGTCGAGAGCGATGACAGCGTGGACTTGAGGATCCACGGCCCGCACCCGCGCAATTGCCGCCTGTGTGGCGGCCTCGGCACTCACTGCAGCATTCGAAGCAGGACTAACAACAGGGCCGGAAGCAAGACCGGAAGCAGCTGCCAGTCCGGCCAGTAATACTGCAAACATTACCCTAGATTCTTCTCTCACCGGCGTAGTATATGACAACCCTCCGTCGGTTCGTGAAATGGACGAGCGGACGGGGCAGGGAACTAAATGCCTGGCGCCGTCGTATTCGCCTGCAAAGGCGGCCACAATGACAAGAGATCTGAGAATTGCATGGCGGAAGTTGCTGAAGTCGCCGGGATTTGCGGTTACGGCGATCCTGACGCTGGCCCTGGGAATTGGGGCCAATGCGGTGGTGTTCAGCGTGCTGAACGCGTTGGTGCTGCGACCGGTGAATGTACCGAATGGACAAAACCTCTACATGGTGCAGCGATTCCAGTTTCCGTCGCAGTCGTACCCCGATTATGTTGACCTGCGCGACAAGAACCGGACGTTTGAGAGCATGATCACCTTCAATATCATTGGCCCCGTGGGGGTGGATACGGGGGGAACTGCTTCGACGGCATGGCCATACCTGGCCAGCGGAAACTACTTCGACGCGCTGGGCATTCAGCCCTACCTGGGGCGGCTCTATCACGCAGCCGACGAGAAGGGCAAGAACAGCGCTCCGTATGTGGTGCTGAGTTATGCATACTGGCACGGGCATTTTCATGACGATGCGGGCGTGGTTGGCAGGACGCTGGGGATCAACAAGCACCAGTTCACGATCATTGGCGTGGCGCCGCCGTCATTTCGCGGTACCGAGCTGTTTTTTGCTCCGGCAATGTGGATCCCCATGGTCGAACAGCCCACTGTGGAAGGCAGCGACGACCTGCAGTATCGCGGCAATCACTCCGCGTTCGTGGTGGGGCGGCTGAAGCCAGGTGTGACCGTGGCGCAGGCGACCGAGGACCTGAACGCACTGGCAGCATGGCTGGCCAAGACCTATCCAGGAGACGACGAGGGCGTGAAGTTTACCCTGGCGCGTCCGGGGCTGGTAGGGGACATGCTGGGCGGGCCGGCGCGGGCGTTCATGGGGGGCCTGATGTTGCTGGCGGGGCTTATTCTGCTGGCGGCGTGCGCCAACCTGGGCAGCCTGTTTGCGGCGCGGACGGCGGACCGTGCGAAAGAAACGGCATTGCGGCTGGCGCTGGGCTCGCGGCGCGGTCTGATCCTGCGGCAAATGCTGACCGAGGCGGTGCTGGTTTCGCTCATTGGGGGAGCGCTGGGGCTCGCCGGAGGCGTGGTGATCCTGCACTGGCTGAGCGCATGGCAGCCGATTCCGGATGTTCCCATTAACGTGCCCGTGAATCCCGATGCAGGAACGTTTATTGTCGCGCTGGTGCTGGCGTTGGCGAGCGGTCTTCTGTTCGGCATCTTGCCGATGCGGCAGATCATGCGTGCCGATCCCTGGCAGGTGATTCGCACTGGCGCGGCGAGTGTTGCCGGGCTGCGCCGCTTCACGCTGCGGGATGTACTGCTGGCGGTGCAAATTGCGATTTGCGCCGTGCTGGTGACGTCTTCGCTGGTTGCGGTGCGGGGGCTGGCGCGGTCGCTGCACAGCAGTTTCGGCTTCGTTCCGCAGAACGTAATGCTGATGGAGACGGACCTGCACATGGCCGGCTACACCGAGGAGCAGGCGCCACAGATGCAGCGGCGTATGCTGGATGCGGCAGCGTCCATTCCAGGCGTAACCGCGGTAGGGTATTCCAGCAACCTGGCGCTGAGCCTGGGCGGCGGGGATTCGTATGTTTTTACGGACAGCACAACCGATTTCCGGCCGACTAATCAGGCTGCCGACGCCATGAGCTACAGAATCTCGCCGGGCTACCTTGAAGCGGCAGGCACGAAACTGCTGGCGGGGCGCGATCTTACGATGAGCGACGACAGCAAGGCGCCGATCGTGGCGCTGATCAATCGGCAGTTTGCAGTGAAGGTCTTTGGGTCCGTGCAGAAAGCCATTGGCGGGCACTTCAAGTTCTGGGGCGGAAATCGGGCCCAAGTCGTGGGTGTGGTAGAAGACGGAAAATACCGCACCCTGACAGAGGATCAGCAGCCGGCGATGTTCTTTTCGTTTCAGCAACACAAGTCCGGCGGTACGTGGCTTCTGGTGAGGTCGGAGCGCGATCCGGAAGAGATTGCCCGGGCGCTGGAGCAGAAGCTGCACGGCCTGGATGCGGCGATGCCGATTGCTTTGCGGACATGGAACCGGGAAATGGGCTCAGCCTTGTTTGCCGCCCGGGTGGCTACGGTGGCGCTGGGCGTTTTGGGATTGCTGGGCGCGATGCTGGCGGTAACGGGGATTTTCGGCATGGCATCCTACACCGTGAGCAAACGGCTGCGCGAGCTGGGGATTCGCATGGCGCTCGGGGCGCGGCGGAAGCAAGTCTTGCGGGCGGCGCTGGGACGGGCATTCGTGCTGCTGTCAGTGGGCTCGCTGGCTGGAATTGCGCTGGGCGTGCTGGCGTCCAAGGTGCTGTCTTACATCGTCTACCAGGCTGCGCCGCGCGATCCGGTGGTGCTGGGAGGGGTGGTGCTGACGATGCTGCTGCTGGGCCTGGCGGCCGCGTGGATTCCGGCGCAAAGGGCCCTTGCGGTCAATCCGATGATTCTGATGCGGGAGGAGTGAACTGTTCGGCGGAAAAAGTGGATCAGCGCAAAAAGATTGGGGTTCGGCGAACCTGCCGGATTATGCGCAGATCGAAGAATAGCCTGCCAACACGTTTGGCTGTTGCCTGATAGCCTTCCGGTTGACTTAGTCGCCGTCGATGGGGTCTGCGTGGCGCTCGCCCACATGCAATCGCACGATCTGGCCAGGCTCCGCATACACGCGGAAAAAGGCCGTCCCATCGACGACTTTAACCGGCTGGGGATCGGAATCGATCGTCCAGTCGTCGCCGTTCAATTTGTGCTCAACGACGAATGCCACCGACGCGGCCGTCACATTTTGAAGAAGATATTCCTGCTCCTCAATCGTGACCTTGCTGCGCAGCCGGGCACCATCCTTTAGAGCCTCCTCGACATGGTGCGATTTGAATCGGCTCTCGAGGTGGCAGATAACGTGGTCGTTCTCCAGGTCCGCATCTGTATATTCGGAGAGCGCGTCACTCTTATCCAGCAAAATCTTGCAGCTCCGGTCAACGTGAATCTCTTTGAGCGAAGCCGGAGGCTGAGCGGATGTCTGAGAAACAGCCGATGGATGAGCGAATCCAAGAGCCATTCCTATGCCTAAGAACGCTGCGGCGGAGAGACGAGTCTTAAACATGCGCCGAATTATACCCCGCCGCGCTACACCAACAAAGCTGGGCCATCCAAGCTCGACCAGAGGCCCCTGCACGTCGATCCGGCAGCTCACAGAAAGCGGTCGGGTTGGCTCATTCCTCTCCGATCGCTTCATTGAATCCCCCGAGAAGCTGTAAACATCGTCGACATTTACAACAGGAAAGAATCTTAGAATAAGAGAGGAACTTTGAATGGCGCTTCGCGTTGCATTTTTAACCATACTCACTTTGAATTCCGTTGATTGCCGCAATTTGCTGTAACTCAGTAGCCCAGATGACGAAGGGCCATCTTCGCGGTCCGCTTGAGTTCCTGCTTCGTGGAACCATTCGCGGCCTGGATGGAAAGGCCGGCAATGATGGTTGAGAGGTACCGGGTGTAGTCGTCCAAATTGATGCCCTTCGGCAACTCTCCGCTTTGGCGGGCTTTGAGAAGACGCTTACGGATGGCGATTTGATTCTGTTTCCGTATCGCCGTCATGAGATCTCTCGCCGGTTTAGCCTCGACACTGCAGCCCACCGCGCCAGCTAGCGTCATACATGTCGGCGGATGGCCGGGCGTGGTGAGGAACGCAACCGTTTCGTCGAAGAGTGCGCGAACAACCTTTTCGAGAGTCGGTTCCTCCAGGGCCTTACCTGCGTATTGCGCGCGCATTTCCATGTAGCGCTTTACCGCGAGCTGAAACAACGCATGCTTGTCACCGTAAGCCGCATAGATGCTTGAGGGGTTGAGACCCATTGCTTGCGTCAGATCGGCCATAGATGTGCCTTCATAGCCGCGCTCCCAGAACAGCAGCATTGCCGCCTCTAGAGCTGCGTCTTTATCGAAACTGATCGGTCGTCCTGTCTTTCCGTTCGTTGTTTTCATGATCTTTGTCACCACTCTAATAGATAGATTCCGAAATCGTGCATCCGATGCGCTCCGCCGACATCTGTAACAAGTGTTCCGTATTTACCGGGACGGCCCACATAAGGTTGATCCGGTGCGTTGGAAATCAAATTGAGGAGTGGGTCGCGCGCGGCGTGTCTGTTATGCGAACACGGCGTGGCCGACCATCACGAAGGGAGCAATTATGGGAAAGCTTGAGGGAAAGGTTGCAGTCATCACGGGTGGATCGAGCGGCATGGCGCTGGCGAGCGCCAAGCGGTTCGTTGAAGAAGGCGCCTACGTTTTCATCACGGGCCGGCGGCAGGAGGCGATCGATGAGGCCGTCAAGCTGATTGGCCGGAACGTGACCGGCGTGCGCGGTGACGCGGCCAATCTCGACGACCTCGACCGCCTGTTCGATACGGTCAAGCGGGAAAAGGGGAAGATCGACGTCCTGTATGCGAGCGCCGGCTGGGGAGAAGCCGTACCACTGGGCGAGATTACCGAGCAGCACTTCGATAAGGTCTTCGGCCTGAATACGCGCGGAACGCTGTTTACGGTCCAGAAGGCGTTGCCGTTGTTCAACGATGGTGGATCGATCATCATGACCCGATCAGTTGCTTCACTGAAAGGTTTTCCTGGTTTCGGCGTGTATGCGGCGAGCAAGGCGGCATTGCGCTCCTTCGCGCGCACGTGGCTCAACGAACTGAAGGGCAGAAATATCCGGGTGAACGTGCTGGGCCCGGGGCCGATCGCTACACCGATGCAGGAAGAAGTTCTGACCAAGGATGCGAAGGAGATGTTCGAGTCCCTGATCCCGCGGGGAAAGATGGGTCAACCTGAGGAAATCGCGACGGTCGCGCTGTTTCTCGCTTCAGACGATTCGAGCTTCGTGAACGGGGTGGAGTTGAACGTCGACGGCGGCTTGTCGGCCATCTGAAATCCGCGCATCTCGGTGAGTGCATGATCGCCCCTTTTAGTTCGTATCAAACTCAGGAGCGGCAAGGGGCTCAAGGTTCTGGAACACGGCTGCCGTTGCGGCGCGTTGGGCCATCTGCGTTTCGGCAGTGTTGCTCGTGTTACGAACCGAGTGAACAGCGGACAGTTAATGGAGAAATCGATGGGTGCGCTTGAAGGCAAGGTAGCTGTAATCACAGGGGGCAATAGCGTGATCGGCTTGGCTACTGCCCAGCGATTCGTGAAAGAAGGAGCCTACGTTTTTATCACCGGGCGTCGGCAAGCCGAATTGGACAAGGCGGTCTCTTTGATCGGGAAAAATGTCACCGCCGTTCGGGGAGATGTCTCGAAACCGGATGATCTCGACCATCTCTACGAAGTGGTGCGAAAGAAGAAGGGACGAGTCGATATCGTCTTTGCGAACGCGGGAGTGGTCGATCCTGTTTCACTCGCAAACTCAACGCCGGAAACGTATGACAAGCACTTTAACCCGAACGCGCGCGGGGCGTATTTCACCGTGCAGAAAGCGCTACCGCTGCTCGCCGACAAAGCGTCAATCATCCTATCCGGCTCGGCGGCATGGCAGATGGAGATTCCGGGCTACGGCGCCTGTTCGGCTACGAAAGCAGCGCTGGTTTCCTTTGCCCGCAGCTGGACCGCAGAGCTTTCCGACCGTGGCATTCGGGCAAACGTGATCAGTCCTGGGCCGACCGAGACGCCCATGATCCATGTCGGATCCAAAGGATCTCCCGAGGGGACAAGCGAATATTTCCGCAAGATGATCCCCATGGAACGGCGGATGAGCTTGCATCGGCGGCGGTGTTCCTCGCGTCCGACGAGAGCAGCTTTATCACAGGCATCGACCTGCCTGTCGATGGTGGCACAGCTTCCAGGTAAGCCCTGCCTGCGCCGAGGGCGCGTAAGGAACAATCAACTGCCAACAATTCTCAGCATCCACTGAGAATCAGGAGAAGGAATGCTGGTGGGCAGGATCCTCGCAACAGATTCAAAAACTGTGATGTTGCTCTACGATCTCGAGCTGAACCGAGCGCCCGCTTGAACTCAGCAAGCCGGAAAAATCTGCGCCGGTTTCCGAGAAAAGGCTTTTTTGGAATTTGCTACCAAATGCTACGAAATAGGAGAGAGGAGATTCTGTAAGTTATTGATATATTGGTGGACCTGATCGGGATCGAACCGATGACCTCTTCCATGCCATGGAAGCGCGCTCCCAGCTGCGCCACAGGCCCACGTGCTGCGGGGATGCAACTCTCCTATTGTCTCTGCTGGGCC
>JBEKVS010000048.1:0-23506 GCA_049513795.1 Occallatibacter sp.
AGAGTCGGCACGCTCAACCCAACGATAATGAGCCGAAGACGAATGGGTATAGCAGAAGCCCGGCGTCTCATTTATGCGATTCAAGGCGCTGCGGAATGTAGTGAGCACGGTGTCAGCTCCGTCACGCCACGGCCACAGCCACGCCGCGTCAATATGCGAGTGACCGATGATGTGAATGACTCTGCCGGTGGAGGACGCATCATCCGTCGCCTGCTGAGCCAGGCCCGGCGCAGCGATTGCGCCCAGCGAGGCCGCGCCTTGCACCAGGAAATCCCGCCTGGAGATTCTGCTCGCTCTTCTGTTCATGAGTTCCATCCCTGAATTTGATTGATGTGCTTGGTATCAAGCATCTGTCGCGCTGCAGGATCAGTAAGTGCGGCCATCAGCGACGCTACATCGCCAATGTGTTTGCCCAACGATGATGGCAGCAGCTCGCAAGCAGAAGCGGCCTGTGGCAATGCTTCCGTCTCGATCACTCTACGCGCCGGAGCAAAAATGCGTTCGCCCAGCACCACTCCCAGAGATCCGAAGACAATAGCTTGAGGGTTCAACGCGTCAATCAAGAGAGCGAGACCCCGGCCCATCCAAGTTCCGGCCACCTCGGCCACCTGCAGGGCCTCGCCATCATTCTCAACCATCGCTGTCACCAGTTTAGAGATCGGTGTTGAAGTGTTCCAGCGAGCGGGAAACAATTGTGCGGCTAGCTCGATCAACCCAGCGCCCGAGGCAAACGATTCCCACGAACCGCGCTTGCCGAAGCCTGACGGTCCATCGTCGGCCAAACGCCAATGGCCCACTTCGCCGGCCGTGTCCGTGGCCCCGCGCACGATTTGCCCGTTGACAATGAAGCCGGCGCCGATTCCGGTGCCGAAGGTGAGAAAGATAAGGTGCCGCAGATTTGTGCGATTCTTGCCCACCCCGAAGTGAAACTCCGCCAGCGCGCCGGCGTTGCCATCATGTTCCACATAGACCGGCAGTGCCGGAAATTCCCCCATCAGGCGCGCTTTCAATGGAAGCTGATGCCAGCCCGGCAGATGCGGAGGGTTGATGAGAAATCCTTCTTGAATTCTTAGTGGACCGCCAATGGAAACGCTGAGTGCGACGGGGAGTCGACCGGCGCGATGAGCCGCGCTGAGCAGCGATCGCAGATGGTCTACGATCTCGGGGAAGACATCCTCGAATGGCGAGTCGGCGCGCGTGGGCAATTCGCTGCGCTGCAGAATTCCTCCGTCGGGTGCACCTTCCACGCAAGCGGTCTTCGTACCTCCAACATCGAGCCCGAGAATTGAATTCAGGCGCAGGGAACGGGTGTCCATAGGCATGCCTTTGCTGGATAAGCGCGTGTGCCGCCGCAGGTTCGTTGGATTCACACCAACGTTCGGCGACCAACACTGAAGAGCCACTCTACAGGAAAGCGCCGCTTTCCCGTCAAGCCTCGCAAGCTGGGCGGAAGTCTGGGACGATTTGACGATGCCCGGTGACAGGGCGATGCGCAACTCTCATGAGCTATGCTGGAGAGCGGCGCGAGGGCTTCTTTTGAGCAACACACCGCATTCCAAACTCGATGCGCGCGATGAAGGCATATCGCGGCGTCGAGTGGTTGTGCGGGGTGTGGTCCAAGGCGTTGGGTTCCGGCCGTTCGTTTACCGGCTGGCAATGGAAGAGAAACTGTCTGGCTTCATCGGCAACGATACGGACGGCGTAACGATTGAAGTGCAGGGATCGGTTGCACAATTGGACGCATTCGTCGCGCGGCTCGGCGCCGAAACGCCGCCGCTGGCGCGCATTGACTCGATCGCCGTGAGCGAGTTGCCGTCAGTTGAGGAGACGGGCTTTCGGATTGTTGCCAGTGAAGTCCTGGGCCGCGTCAGCACGGGAATTCCAGCCGACGCAGCCACTTGCGCGGATTGCCTGCGCGAGTTGCTTGACCCGGCGGACCGGCGTTATCGCTATCCATTTTTGAATTGCACCAACTGCGGACCCCGCTTCACCATCACGAGGCGCATTCCATACGACCGTCCGCAAACCTCGATGGCGCAATTCACGATGTGTGCGGAGTGCCAGGCTGAGTACGACGATCCCATGAATCGGAGGTTCCATGCGCAGCCGAATGCATGTTGGAAGTGCGGGCCGCAACTTCGGCTGACGGGAGCGGATGGGCGAGCGATCGATTGTGATGATCCGGTGACGGAGTGCATCGACCATCTGGCGGCCGGCCAGATCATGGCAATCAAAGGCATCGGCGGTTTCCATTTGAGCGTGGACGCTACCAATGAAGCTGCGGTGTTGCGCCTGCGCGAGCGCAAACGACGTTACGGTAAGCCGCTGGCCGTGATGGTTAAGGATCTGGAAGAAGCTCGTCTGTTGTGCGAGCTAACTAACGCTGAGGAACAGCTGCTCCAGACAACTGCGCGACCAATTGTGATTGCCCGCAAAAGAGCTGCCAATGGAATCGCAGAGAGTGTAGCGCCTGGGATTCCTTGGCTCGGCATCTTTCTGCCCTATGCGCCGCTGCAGCATCTACTTTTTACATCAGGGCAACTTCCCGCGCTCGTGATGACTTCGGCTAACTTGAGCGAGGAGCCCATCGCGATCGATAACAACGAGGCGTTGGCCCGTCTTGGCTCCATTGCGGATTGCTTCTTGATGCATGACCGCGAGATCCTGCAACGGTGCGATGATTCGGTCGCAGAGCTTGTCGATGGCGCACCGCAGGTGATACGCCGCGCTCGTGGATTTGTTCCACTGGGAATTGAGTTGCCGATAGATGCGCCACCCCTGCTCGCTGTCGGCGGGCACCTAAAGAATGTGTTCGCGCTGGCGCGAGGGCGATTTGTTTACCAAAGTCAGCATCTCGGCGACCTCGAAAATCTCACCGCATTGAACTTCTTCAAGGAGTCGCTCGACCACCTGATGCGCACGTTTGAGATTCAGCCGCAAACTGTTGTCCACGATTTGCATCCCGGGTATCTGACGACGATGCTTGCCCGGGATTGGGCGCGCGAGCGTGAACTGCGTCTAATCGGAGTGCAGCATCATCATGCGCACGTCGCGGCTTGCATGGCGGAGCACGGGCTCACTGGTCAGGCGATTGGATTAGCTCTTGATGGGACCGGCTACGGGACTGACGGGCGCATCTGGGGCGGTGAAGTGCTGGTGGGCGGTCTCGATAGCTTTGAGCGCTTTGCTCATTTGGAATACGTGCCCATGCCCGGCGGCGATGCGGCGGTGCGGGAACCGTGGCGGATGGCTATGGCGGTTCTGCTCGCGGCGGGAGTCGATGTTTCATCGCGAGAAGTGATGGGGTTGCTTGGTGCACAAGAAAAGGAATTACGCATATTGCGCCAAATGACGGAGCGCGGATTGAACTCGCCGCTGACGTCCAGCTGCGGAAGGCTGTTCGATGCCGCCGCGGCGATTGTGCTGGGACGACGCGCCGTGGACTACGAGGCACAGGCGGCGATCGAACTGGAAGGGCTCGCCGTGGATGAAGCGGACGATGTCACTGGATATGAGGTGGGCCTGCTTGGCGGAGATTGGGCTGCAAAAGTACCGGCTATCATCTCCACCCGGGAGTTATGGCTAGAGTTGATTCGAGATACGAACGCGGGGGCCAGTAAGTCAACTATCTCAGCACGGTTTCACGCGGGAGTCGCGGACGGCTTTGTAAGAGCCGCTATGCGAGCGCGTGCCGCAACTGGCCCGGCCCAGGTGGTGCTGAGCGGCGGATGCCTGCATAACCGGCGACTGGCAAGGTTATTGCGAATGAAGTTAGAGTCGGCGGGATTCGACGTGTTCCATCACCGCCGCGTCAGTCCTGGGGATGGGGGCCTGAGTTATGGACAGGCGGCGGTTGGCGCGGCGATGCTGCGTAAGTAGAAGTCAGCCGGAGAACCGGACTAACTGCTGCGCTTCCTGCCGTGGACCAAGAATGGACATGCGTGGAATGCGCCCACGGACCATCGCGACTTCGTCGCAGCGATGCAGGCGCGGGCAATTCTGGCAATCCTTGAATATCTTATCGGGTAATTCGGACTTGTCTTCGACGGTGCGAAATCCGTATTTGAAAAAGAAGTCGGGAATGCGCGTGAACAGGCACACGGATTGGATGCCGTGTAACTCGGCTTCCTCGATAAGTGAGCCAAGAATACGGCCGCCCGCGCCTTGGCCTTTGGCCTCAGGTTTGACGACGATGGAGCGAACCTCGCACAGATGGGGACCGTAGAAGTGCAATGCGCCGCAGCCCAGGAACACGCCGCCATCGGATTCGGCAACCGTGAAGTCGCGGATGTTTTCGCATATCTCGGCGAAGGCGCGGCGGAGAAGAGTGCCGTCGGTAGAAAGCGAATTCACCAGGTCGTAGACGTTGGAGGCGTCCTGAAGAAGGGCCTTACGCACCAGCATGGACGGCCTCCGTTTCGCCCAGCGTCACGCTGCCGTACTTTGAGACGAGCGCTTCAACGCGCTGCCGAGTGTCATCCAGTGCGGCACGGACGCGAGACCGAGCGGTTCCGCCGATCACGTCGTGGCAATCGAGCGTGGCCTCAAGCGTGATGGCAGCGTAGAAGTCGTCTGCGAATTCGTCGCCGAAAGCGTGCAGTTCATCGAGTGACAGGTCGCTAAGTTCGCAGCCTTTGTCGAGGCAATATCGAACGGCATTGCCGATTTTTTCATGAGCCTTGCGGAAGGGAACTCCTTTGTGCACCAGGTACGTGGCCGCCGCCATGGAATTAAGGAAGCCAGTCTCACAGGCCGTGCGCATACGATCGGTGCGGAACTCAAGGGCGCGTGTGAAAGCCGCGAGCACATAAAGCATTTTATGCATTTCACCAGTAGATGCGAAGACCGGTTCCTGAGTCTCCTGCAGGTCCTTGTTGTAAGCCAGAGGCAAGCCCTTGAGCAGCATGGTCACAGCTTCTGCTGCGCCGTGAATACGTCCAACTTTTCCGCGAACCAATTCGGTGAGATCGGGATTCTTCTTTTGCGGCATCGCGCTCGAACCAGTCGAAAAAGCTTCAGGTAGATCGACGAAGCCGAACTCGGCAGTCGCAAAGAGCGTAATTTCCTCCGCAAACCGGCTGGCGTGTAAAGCCAAGAGCGTAAGCCCATGGAGGTATTCAAGAACGAAATCCCGATCGCTGGTAGCGTCAATGGAGTTGGCAGTGGGGGCAGAGAATTCAAGATCCCTTGCCGGAACCGTTCGGTCGAGGGCAAGCGTCGCCCCGGCAACCGCGCCTGATCCGAGAGGGCAGAAGTTCAGCCGCTTGGAGCAGTCCTCAAGCCGCGATGCGTCTCGTAACAGCATCTCGACGTATGCCAGCAACCAATGGGCAACCAGGACTGGCTCGGCGCGTTGAAGGTGCGTGTATGCCGGCATGACTGCCCCGCCAGCGGCATCGGCCTGCTGGACAAGTTGCTGTGCCCAAGCGCCCAAGTGAGCTAGAAGCACATCGATGCGGAAGCGGATGTAGAGTCGCAAGTCCGTTGCAACCTGCTCATTGCGACTTCGCCCGGTGTGCAGCTTGAGACCCAGGTCGCCAATTCGCTCGGTCAGCCGCAACTCGACAAAGTGGTGTATGTCCTCTGCTTGTTGATCGGCACGGGCTTCGTCCTTTTTATTTGCATAGGACTGGCCTATGTCTTCGAGCCCTTCCACGATACGCAGGCACTCGTCTTCGGTGAGTACGCGGGCCGCGCGCAGAGCAAGCGCATGGGCTCTGCTGGCGGTGAGCTCAGCGTCAAGCAGATGCCAGTCGAAGCGTATCGAGCGTTGCCAGTGGTCAAAGAACGCATTGGGCGCGGCGCGAAAACGGCCCGACCACATCTTTCCGGATTGTGGTTCATTGGGCATTGATTCAGGCGTACCTCCCTTTATTCCTTCTCCGTTGTGCTGTTCAATTTGGGCATCTCGCTGCCTTTGCTGAGGGTGAGCAGACCGGCCGCGGCGTAGGTCAGGAGCTTCTCGCGCGTGTCTGTGACATCCAGATTGCGCATGGTGAGCTGGCCGATGCGGTCGCGTGGAGAGAACGCGGACTCCGTTTTCTCCATGCTGAGGCGCTCGGGATGGAAAGTGAGGTTGGACGATTCGGTATCGAGGATGGAGTAGTCGTTGCCACGGCGCAGTTCCACGGTGACTTCGCCGGTGATGGGTTTCGCCACCCAGCGCTGCGCGGATTCACGGAGCATGATGGCCTGAGAGTCGAACCAGCGGCCCTGGTAGAGCAGGCGGCCGAGTTTACGTCCATGGTCGCGGTACTGCTCGATGGTGTCTTCGTTGTGAATGCCGGTGATGAGGCGTTCGTAGGCGATGAAGAGAAGGGCGAGGCCGGGCGCCTCGTAGATGCCACGGGATTTGGCTTCGATGATTCTGTTCTCAATCTGGTCGGACATGCCGAGCCCATGGCGGCCGCCGATGCGATTGGCTTCAAGAAGAAGCTCGACAGGATCATCGAAGCGGCGCCCCGTGAATTCGCGACTGCTGAGCGCGACGGGGAAGCCTTCTTCAAAGCAGATGGTGACTTGTTCGCGCTGGACTTCGACATCGTCGCGCCAGAAGGCCACGCCCATGATGGGATTGACTATCTTGATAGAAGTGGAAAGATGCTCCAGGTCTTTCGCTTCGTGCGTTGCTCCCAGCATGTTGGAGTCGGTGGAGTAGGCCTTCTCCGCCGACATTTTGTAGGCGAAGCCGTGACTCACCATGAAGGCGGACATTTCGGCGCGGCCACCGAGCTCGTCGATGAACGCGGTGTCGAGCCAGGGCTTGTAAATCTTGAGATCAGGATTGACGAGCAGACCGTAGCGGTAGAAACGCTCGATGTCGTTGCCTTTGAATGTGGAACCGTCACCCCAGATGTTGACGTCGTCCTCTTGCATGGCGGCAACCAGCATGGTGCCGGTGACGGCGCGGCCGATGGGCGTGGTGTTGAAGTAGGGCACGCCGGCGGTGGTGATGTGGAAGGCTCCGGCCTGGAGCGCAGCGATGCCTTCGCGAACGAGAGGGCCGCGGCAGTCAATGAGACGAGCTCTTTCCGCGCCGTATTCGAGGGCCTTGCGCGGAATCTCGTCGTAGTCGGCCTCGTCGGGCTGGCCCAGATTGGCGGTGTAGGCATAGGGGATGGCGCCCTTCTGTCTCATCCAGTGGAGGGCGGCGGAGGTGTCGAGTCCGCCCGAGAAGGCGATGCCGACTTTTTGGCCGACGGGCAAAGATTCGAGAATTACGGACATACTTGAAAACCTCAATTGAGCTTCTAGCTGCCAGCTTCCAGCTGGTCCAGTTTTTTGCGGCGAATGCTGCGCGCGCCTCGATAAAAGAGCTAGAGGCCCCAAGCTAGCAGCGAAAAGCTTCAACGTTGGCCAGCCCGCCCAGGAGCAGAAGAAGCAATGCTTTTTGGGCATGCATGCGGTTTTCAGCCTGGTCGAACACGATCGACTGCGGGCCGTCGAGAACTTGATCGGTAACTTCAGCATTGCGGCGCGCGGGCAGGCAGTGCATGAACACCGCATGGCTGCTGGCCTTCTGCATCAAAGCTTCGTTGACCTGGAAGGGACGGAAGATGGGCGCGCGCTTGCTCGATTCGTGCTCCATGCCCATGCTGACGCACACGTCGGTGTAGATGGCGTCGGCTCCGTCAGCGGCGGCGTTCGGATCTTGCAACAAGCGCACCTCGCATCCATTGGCCTGCGCAATGTCGCGAGCCAGGGTGACGATTTCGATGTCAGGCGAGTAGCCGCGGGGCGTGGCGACGGTGACGTTCGCGCCAAGTTGTGCACCCGTGAGCATGAGCGAGTGGCATACGTTGTTGCCGTCTCCAACATAGGTGAAGTTGAGGCCGGCAGCCGTGCCGAAGTGTTCTTCGAGGGTCATGAAATCGGCGAGCGCTTGGCAAGGATGCTCGAAATCGGAAAGAGCGTTGATAACCGGAACGCGTGAGTTGGCGGCCATTTCGGTGATGGTGTCATGAGCGTAGGTGCGCAGCACGATCACGTCAACCCAGCGCTCGACATTGCGCGCCACGTCGGCGATGGACTCGCGTTCGCCGAGGGGAGAATTTGTTTGGTCCACGAAGATGGCGTTGCCACCCATCGTGTTGATGCCGGTCTCAAATGCCAGGCGTGTGCGCAGGCTGGCCTTCTCAAACATGAGCACCATCTGCTTTGCATCGAGGGCATGTCGATACTCGCGCGGGTTGCGCTTGACGTCGTGGCCAAGCTTGAGGATGGCGCGGACCTCGGAGCTGGAGAGGTCGGCGATCGAACACATGTCTTCACCGGCAAGGCGCGCTGCCGCGGCAAGAATGTCGGGATCCTTTTGTACGGGCACAGCGGTCTCCGGTATTTCAACGGTGGCGCGGTTAGACATGGGTGGTTCCTCCTTTGGCGTTTGCTGTGGCTTGCGATGCGTTTGCGGCGTCTGCAAATTCTGTGAAAATCTCGTCGAGCGCGGCAATCGCGGTGTCGACGTGAGAACGCTCAAGAATAAAAGGCGGCAAGAATCGCAGCACGGTGTCGCTGGTGCAGTTGATGAGGATCTTGCGCTTGAGCATCTCGGCCACGGCGAGTTTGGCGAGATCGGCCGAATCGAGTTCAGCGGCGAGCATCAGGCCTTTGCCGCGCACATCGATGATCGCCGAGTGATGCTGAGCGAGTGAGCGAAGCTGCTGCTGGAAGTAGTCGCCGACTTCAGCTGCCTGGGCGAGTAAGTTCTCTTTTTCAATGGCGTCGATGACGGCGATAGCGACCGCACAGGCTAACGGTCCGCCGCCGAAAGTGGTGCCATGCATGCCGGCGTGAATGGCGCGTGCGACTTCTTCCGTGCACAGGATGGCTCCCAGCGGGATGCCGCCGGCGAGGGGTTTGGCCAGCGCTGTGATGTCCGGAAGAATGCCATAGTGCTGAAAGGCGCACCATTTTCCTGTGCGGCCCATGCCGGCTTGAATCTCATCGACAACAAGCAGAGCGCCAGTGGAGCCGGCCAACGCTCGCGCTTCGGCGAAAAATTCCTGCGTAAGCGGACGAATGCCGCCTTCGCCTTGAATCGCTTCAACCAGAATGGCGCAGACCTCATTGGAAAACTTGGCGCGCAGATCGGCGACATCGTTGAAGCGAACAAACTCTACGCCGGGAACGACGGGGCCGAAGGGCTCACGATATTTGGCCTTGTAAGTGGTCGAGACGGAGCCGAAGGTGCGCCCGTGAAAGCTTTGCTCGAGGGCGAGGAACTTGGTTCCGATCTGCTTTCCTTCTGAGCGAAGCAGGCCGGCGTGTGCGCGCGCCAGCTTCATCGCCCCTTCCCATGCCTCGGTGCCGGTGTTCGCGAAGAAAACGCGATCGAGCCCGGTGCGTTCGGTGAGACGCATCGCGAGTTCCGCCTGGCCCTGGTGATAAAACAGGTTCGATGTATGAATGAGCGCGCGGCTCTGGCGAGCGATGGCTTCTTCGATGGCCGGATGTCCGTATCCCAGCGCATTGACGCCGATGCCGCTGAGCAGGTCGAGGTACTGCGTACCGTTCTCGTCAACCATGTGAACGCCCTTGCCGCCGACAAAGAGGATGGGGTTGCGCTCATACGTAGAAAGCAGAAGCTTGGCTTCCGCGGCGCGAATTTGATCGAGTTGAGTCATTTCATCTCTCCTGGGGTTGTTCGCAATCACTTCATGCAACATCTCTGACAGAAAAGCAGGTCCTTCGACCTCGCTCAGGATGACAGTATCGCTCTCGATGATTGCTCACGTTTGACAACACTAGGCCACCATCACTTCCGTGCCGTACGCCACGCGGGAGCTGCACAAGTCGGGGAGAGAACCGGCAGCTTCGGCGGGCAGAATTCGTACGCGCTTCACGCCGTTCAATAAGGCTTCGCGGCAGGCGCTGAGCTTGGGCAGCATGCCGCCGGAGATGACGGCGCTCTTGGCCATCTCCGCAATTTGATCGATGGAGAGCCAGCGCAGCACCTGGCCGTTTGCACCCTTCACGCCGGGCACATCGGTAAGAAAGACGAGCGCATCGGCACGGCAGGCAATGGCGCAGGCTGCGGCCATTTCATCGGCATTGATGTTATAAAATTCGCCGTCGAAGCCAAGCGCCATCGAAGAGATGACTGGAACCCCATTCAATTGCCAGATGGCCTCAATCCAGCGCGTATCACTGGCGGCGATTTCGCCGACGAAGCCGAGGTCTGGATCCGTGCGTTTTTTGCGGGCGCGAAACATCAGGCCATCGCCGCCCGACATTCCAACGGCAGGCTGTCCAAGTGCGCCGAGCGAAGCGACGAGCCCCTTGTTGACCTTCCCGGCGAGCACCATGAGGGCCACATCGCGCGTCTCGGCATCGGTCACGCGCAGGCCATCGATGAACTGGCTCTCCTTGCCCAGAGCCTTCAGAGTGCGCGTTAATTGGACGCCGCCGCCGTGCACCACGGCGACCTGATTGCCATCGCGCACAAGCTCGGTGATGGCGCGCATGGAGCCGTCAAGAAGTGTCGGAGTTTCAAGACCGGCGCCGCCCAATTTGATGACGAACTTCATTCCAGGCCCTCCGACTCACACCAGCTCTGCATAACATTGAGATTCTGCACTGCCTGCGACGCCGCACCCTTGAGCAAGTTGTCAAGACAACTGACGATGACCGCACGGCGACCGTCGGCGGCAATCTGGAAGCCGATGTCGGCATAACATGTGCGCACGGAAAATTGAATCTGCGGCAGCGTTTTCTCGTAGAGGCGGACCATGGGGCTGCCCGCGAAAAAATCGTGATACACGCGTGAGATGCTTGCGGCGGATTGCTCGTTGTTGAAATGCAAGTAGATTGTGGACAGAATTCCGCGCGGAATGGGAAGCAGGTGTGGAGTGAAAATGATCTGGCTGCCATCAATTCCGATTTGTTCCAGCAACTCGCCGGTGTGGCGATGCGTGAAGACGCCGTAGGCGGAGAGATTGTCTGCCGCGTGCATGAAGTGCGTCTTGGCTGTCGGGGCTTTGCCGGCTCCGCTAACGCCGCTTTTCGCATCGGCGACAATGCCGCGATGGAGATCGACCGCGCCCGCGGCGACCAGAGGTTTGAGCGCGAGAATGATGGAGGTTGCATAACAGCCGGGATTGGCGACCAGGCGCGCCGATGCGATTTGCGCGCGATGCAATTCGGGCAATCCATACATCGCTTGCGCCTGCGTTGCGGCGGCTAGCTCCGCGCTCTCGTCCTCGAATGCATATACAGCTCGATGGGCCGCTTCGGCCAGCCGCCATGCGCCGCTCAGGTCAATCACACGCAGGCCGCGTGCCAGCGCCTCCGGCACCCACTCGCGCGACTGCTCATGCGGTGTGGCGAGGAACAGCACTTCAACTCCACGGCTGGCCAGCAGCTCCCACGAAAAAGATTCGAGCATCAAGTTACCGCGATGCCCGCCTGCCAGTTGAGGATGAATCTCGCCCAGCGGAACTCCACCGCGCGCCTCGTCTTTGGCGTCTACGCGGCCGGCGAACACCGGGGGCGTGTTCTTAAGGCGAGGATGGTGGAGCAGCAGGCGCGCCAACTCTGCGCCTGCGTACCCGGTGACTCCCACCACGGCGGTTTGGATCGTACTGCTCATGACTCGAGAAGGTTCCTCAGGCGTGCATCCACCTCGCCTGCACGGCGCGGGTCGGGACAGATGACCAGCACGGTGTCATCGCCGGCGATGGTGCCCACCACTTCGGGCCAAGCTTCGTGGTCAAGCGCAGCGGCCACAGGCTGAGCGCCTCCCATGACGGTCACCACAACCACCTGGTTCATGGCCTGCTGCACGCGCAGACCGAAGCTCTCGATCATCTCCGCAACCGAGGGAGGGCCGTCGTCCTCAAGGGGGGCGCCGTTATTCCCATTGCCGTTGGGCAGCGAGTAGCCGGCCGGGCCTTTGGAGAGGCGCAGCTCGTGGATGTCGCGGGAGAGCGTGGCCTGCGTCACGGCAAAGCCGCGGCGGCGCAGCTTGCGGCGCAACTCGTCCTGGTTGGTGACCAGGGAGCTCGAGAGCAGATCCCGAATCGCATTGTGGCGTTGAAACTTCATTTTCCTGTGCTCTTCGAATCGCCCAAATGGCCGGACAAATCGAAAGCGCGGCTCGCTGGTTCGCGGCCGCGCTTGAATAAATATACATCAGAAATGAATAACTATGCAACGAATTGGGACCTACGAATATTATTTGCCAATAATTTATTTCTCAACTGCGCGAAGCGGCTATTGTTTGGCGATCACGGATTCGTAGTAGCGCACATACTGCGGCACCACCAGCGTCGAACAAAAGCGCGTTTGCGCGGTTCTGCGACCGGCTTCGCGCATTGCCTCCAAGCGGGATTTATTCTTGAGCAACCCTAATGCTCCCTTTGCCATAGCATCCACATCGCCCACCTTGAACAGCAGGCCGGTCTCTCCGTCGTCGATCAGTTCGGGGACCCCTCCGACGCGGGTGGCGATCGACGGCACCTTGCAGGCCATGGCTTCGAGCGCGGCCAGCCCGAAGGACTCCAGTTCGCTCGGCATCAGCAGCAGGTCAGCCAGCGGCAGAAGCTCGTTCACGCGGTCCTGTTTGCCCAGAAAGTGAATCTTTTCATGGATCTTCAGGTCGCGCGCCAGCCACTCGGCGGCCGATCGCTCGGGGCCGTCGCCCACCAGCACCAGCCGCGCCGGCGTCTCTGCCACCACCTGAGCAAATATTTTCACCACGTCGACCACGCGCTTGACCGCCCTGAAGTTCGATAAGTGCATCAGGATGGCCTCATCGGCGCAGGCCAGGCGACGGCGCGCTTCGGCGCGGGCCTGCTCATCTTTGATCGGCGTGTACACATCGCAGTTCACAAAGTTCGGGACCACCTCGATGCCGCGCGTCACGTCAAAATCCTGCAGCGTCTTGTCCTTCAGATATTGCGAGATGCTCGTGACGCCGTCGCTCTCCTGGATGGCGTAGCGGGTGATGGGCAGATAGCTGCGGTCGAGGCCCACCAGCGTGATGTCGGTGCCGTGCAGCGTGGTCACAAAGGGCAATCGGCGGCCGCGCGCAGCCAGCATCTGCCGCGCCAGCAGGGCGCTCACCGAGTGAGGAATAGCGTAGTGCACATGCAGCAGATCGAGGCCGTTGAACTCCGCCACTTCGGCCATGCGCGACGCGAGCGCCAGGTCGTAGGGAGGGAATTCGAAGAGCGGGTAACTCGACACCGGCACTTCGTGATAAAAGATTCCCTGGTCGCGCCCGCTCAGACGGAAGGGTTGTGAATAGGAGATGAAATGCACCTCATGACCCATCGCCGCCAGTTCAATCCCCAGTTCGGTGGCCACCACGCCCGAACCACCGTAGGTGGGATAACACGTGATGCCGATGCGCATGAATCTCTCCCGTCCCTTGTTTTGAAAGGCCTCTAGTAGATCGCCGGAATCAGCCGCTTGGTGGCTCGGCAATAGGCTTCATACTGCTCGCCGAATGCTTCGCGCATCGCCGCTTCTTCCACGTGGATCCGATAGAGCAAAGCCGCGGTTACAGGTAGAAGGACGATGGCCGCCGCAATCCAGTTTCGATTTGCCAGCGCGACGGCGGCGAAAATCAGAAGCATTCCCGAGTAGGAGGGGTGTCGGACGATGTGGTAGAGGCCCGATTGATACACCGTCTGCGTCGGACGAATGGCCACGTTGACGCTGAATGCCTTGCCCAGAGAGACGATTGCCGTCCAGCGCACCATGAGGCCTGCGATCATCAATCCGATGGCGGCATACTTGACCCAATGCGCTCCGGGAAACATTCGCCCAGGCAGGCTGGGGGCAAGCCACTCCGCCACCGTGATCGCGGAAAGGATCGTCCCCCAAAGCACCAGCAACGATCCTCGATCGCGCATCTTTCCGCCGCTCCGGCGGGTGCGCGTGACTAAGACGAGACAGACCTCGGAGGCCGTCCATCCATAAAACAAAATCGTCCACAACAGAGCGATGCTCAAGGCGTCTCCTGGATTTCTTTTGGATATCCGATTTCTTTTGGATCTACACTGCTCAAGGGCATGACGCACAAACTCAAGATTCGTCACGAAGCAAGGCGGCACACAATAATCCCTCGCTACGTGTAACGCGCGAGTGCGGTTCCATCTGCGACAAGTTGGGCGAAGCTTACCAGGTCGACTCCGTCTCGCTGTAGTAAAGCCGCAAGCGCCTGGCGCTCTGTCTCGCGCGATTCCCTGAGGCGCGTCCTGACTTGTCCCAGGCTCGTGTCGTTGTAGCCCGGATGCGTGACAAGCTCCCAGGTTCCGGGCGGCATATGCCGGAGCAGGGAATTGACGGTCGTCGTATCCAGTGTTCCTGTCGCCAGAACGCCGATTGCCCCATCGGTGGTGATAAAGCCTTCCTCGGCGACGATCCGCCGGAAGGCAGGTTCCAGCAGCTGCAGCAGGCGCACTTCCAGTCTTCTAACGATCGGGGCGTTCGGCGTGGCGCGCCGGCTCCATGCCGGTTCAAAAGGATTGCGAACGGCGCCGATGCCCGCGGCCCGTGCCGCCCGGAGCACGGGCCGCAACACGGCCTGGAACATGTGCGTGTGCTTGTGCGTGTCAATGTGGGTGAGCACCACGCCGCGCCGATGCAGGCAAGCAATCTGGGCGGCGGCTTCAGCCTCGATCTCGGCCGCCGGAATGTCTCCTGCCAGCGCACGCCGTAGAAAAGCCCCGAGCGTGGAATGAAAACGCCCCGTCCTGGATCCGACGAGCGACGGGATTTCAGTCGCAGCCAGCACCGGATCGCCATCGACGAAAACCAGGTGGCACCCAACACCCAGCGATGGCGAGCGAAGCGCTGTTGCAACGGCTTCATCCGTTGCCGCGGCCCGGGCCATCAGCGTCGCGCTGGTTAACAATCCCTGGTCGTGCAGTTCGCCGATGGCCCGATTTACGCCGGGCGTAAGGCCGAAGTCATCCGCATTGACGATCAAGCGTTGCACCGGCCAAGTCTATCAACCCGGGGGTGTCCCGCTTGTGGCGCTCTGCTTGCGACGCCTGCGATGGTCCCTAATGGCTCAAGTTGAAGGGTACGGGCTTCAGCCCGTACGTAAAGGCCCGCAAAATGAGTCCGCGCTTTAGCCCCTGAGGGAACAGACTGTCAAAGTGAACCACTACCCGATGGCCCAGCGGTTCCCCGCCTCGGCACTTGCGCTGATATCATCAGGAAAAGGCGTTTGTCGCCTTCTCGCCGCCTGTGGGCGGTTAGCTCAGTTGGTTAGAGCGCCTGCCTTACAAGCAGGATGTCCGGGGTTCAAGTCCCTGACCGCCCACCATTAAAATCAATACTTTACAGAGATCACTGAACAAAAGCCTTTCCAATTTGTACCAAAAATGACTAGAAAACCTCCAGACGATATTTCTTTGGCCTTGAATGCTCTACCGTGGTGATGTTGATTTCTACACATATAAGTACGCTGATTCGACGCTTCAATTGGAAGGTTCAATCGATGGCATACTAGTGCAAGACTTCACGGGGAAGTTCGAAAGAAGGGTCCCAATGGAGATCGTTAGGCGGGTTTTTCTTGCAAGTCTGTGCTTCGCAGTTGCAATCAGTTTAACGTCTTCGGAAGCGCATTCCCAAGAGTTGAACACCAATTTAATGAACAGTACGTTTGAAATTTTTGGCCCCAGCGCCGTGAACGCGGGAACGTCAACGACCGGCACAATATTCATCCTCGGAAAGCCACGCAAAGAAGATCCGGCAACAGGCTACACGGTTCTAATCACTGCTGCGCATGTTCTAAATGAGATAGCGGGTGACGAGGCGACGTTGGTACTCCGGAAAAAGGGCAGCGACGGAACCTTCAGCAAATACCCCTATCCGATCAAGATTCGGCGTAACGGCATAAACCTATTTGTCACCAACCCAGACGCAGATGTTGTGGCAATGTACCTTGCCGTACCGAAAGACGCTTTCTTTCAATTGTTGCCAATTGGACTTTTGGCCGACGACAATACCTTGAAGCGTCTAGAGATTCATCCAGGAGACGAACTTTTCGCTCTTGGATTCCCACTTGTTGTTGACTTGAACAGCTTTCCTGTTTTGAGAACCGGGACGCTCGCCTCATACCCTATAACGCCAACCAAAACAATTCGTACCTTCATGTTCACTTTCCATATTTTTCCCGGAAATAGCGGCGGCCCCGTGTATTTCTCTTTTGAGAGTAGAACCTACGGTGGCGTCACGCATCTTGGGAGCCTCGAACAAGCAGTGATTGGATTGGTGAGCCAGCAAGGTAGTTCGTCTGAACCAAGCTACAAAGACCTTCCTTTAGACTTGGCAGTAGTGGTTCCGAGCTCCTACATCATCGATACCATTGCTCTTTTGCCGGAAACTCCTTAACCCAAATTGTCAAACACTGCAACGGCCCTGCGCATCGCGTCCGCCCGAACGAGTGAATACTTTTTGATCATTTTTAGGCTCATCCAACGGGCAATCTCTTGAATGGTTCCATCGTTGACTCCACCAGCGGCCAACCTGGATACTGCGCTGAGCCTCATGTCATGCCATCGGAAATATTCATTGTGGGTATTCTCCTTTGCCTTCTTCCACTGTTCAACAGTCCGTTTCTTTGCGATTCTCAAGGCTTCATCGGCGTTCATCTTCGCCCTACGCCATGCCGTTGCAAAGGAACGAACCGGAACTTAATAAATGTCTCGTTCTCGCCTGCTGCGGGGCTGCCGAGACAAGCACTTCGCAGCGAAACAGAAATCATGGCGCCGGTCGGGAAATTGCCCCCAAATTCATCGCAAACGCCTGCTGCGGTTCTTTGCCGACCACCGTGATCCCTCGCGAAAATGCACCAAGCAGGGGACGGGCACGGTCCACCGCTTGGCCGGCTCCGGCCGCCACGATCCATAGCCGGCCGTCCTGAGCATCGCTTGCGCGGCCAAACACCGGCGCTCCCACAAAATCGACGCCGCGGATCGCGTGTTCCACCGTGAGCCGCTCGGCGAGGGCCATGCTGATGGTGCCGCACAAGATGTGAAGCACTCCCGGTGAGAGCGCATCAATCAGCCTGTGGACACCAAAAAGCACCTCTTCATACGCCGCATCGTCGAGGAGCATGGTGATTACAGCGTCGCAACCCAGTTCGGCTTCAGCCGGGGTCGCGGCGGCAATTGCGCCTTCGTGGATGAGCGGCTTGGTACGCTCTTCGCTCCGGTTCCACACCGACAATTCGTATCCGGCGGCAAGCAACCGCAGAGCCATCGGTGTCCCCATGTTGCCTAGTCCCAGAAACCCGATCCTCATGGCAATTCCTGTAAGAGGGGTCGTTGTATATTTTTTCGCGAACTGCGCAAATGTTGATCATAGGCTCTGCGACGAGCGACGATGCGCACAATTCCGTTCCGCTTGAAACCCGGTAAGAGTGCTTCGGTATAGTATCTGGATAATATCGGACAAAAGCTCAGCCTTCGACTACACCGGGAATTATCTTTGCCCGCATCTTCGCGATCCGCGGGCCGGTTGATGTCCGATGGATAACTAGGGACCCAGACGGTACACGGTGCGATAACCCTGCTTCGAGAGCATCTTGAGGTTAGCTATTTCGTCGATTTCTTCTTGCGGCATCCAGCTGCCTGCCGCAATGATCACGATGTCTCTTGGGTGATTGATAGCGGACTCGCGAATATTGCTCACAACGGCAGACAAGACGGGCCCGGTAAACGGGTTGAAGAAAAAGAGCACCAGCGGAATCGCGGGAAGAGCGAACTGCGTGGCGTCCGCGAGGACGGATTTCACGGAGACACACCGTTTCCTTTTCCATCGATACTTGCGGATATTCCTGGTCGCGATTTCGTGCATCTGAGGCGAAAACTCAACGCCCTCAACCAATCGAAAAGGGAACTCGGAGGCCTCAAGAAGGACGCGCCCCTTGCCGGATCCGTAGTCAACGAAGCCGTATTCTCTTAAGTCAATTTTGAGGCTTTCCAGGATTGGGCGGATAGATCCTGACGGCTCATAGCGAGACCCATTGACCCGGTTCTCTCCCACCACGCTCAACGAAGATATCTCGGCCATGCGGCTGGTCTCAACACCATGCCAGAGATCCCAGAGGCGCCAATATTTTGATCCAATGCTCCTGCATGTGCTCTCGGAAAAGGTGGACTTCACCAACGACTTCAAACTTCTTTCGATCACTGGTATCTCACAATGTGTGGCCACTCAGGGACTTCGCTCCCCATCTACGACAACTGGAGAGCTGACGCACTGCCAGCGGATCTCCTTTGACGATATTGTCGATCACCGCAACAACCCCAGGCATTAGTTCCGCGCGGACATTGAATACATATTGATCATTTTGGGACTTATCCATCTTGGGAATCGTCGTTCTCGGGACTCTTCTGCCGGCAATCTTATGAATGATCCAGGCTTGACCCCAGTCGGTTGCCGGCCAGGACAGCCGATGCCGCGCCAATGGACGCCGATTGGCCCTGGCGCCATAATCGGGCCGCGAATGGCCGGGCCATGATAGAAGGGAACATGCGCAAACTGGTTCTTCTGGGTCTGCTCACCGCATCCATCGTCACTCCCGCCCAAAACTCGAACCCGCCTGTGTCTTCGTCTGCCGCGAGTTCTCCGCCCAGCATAAGCGTGAAGACTGCGGGCATGAAGCATCTCGACGGATTCCTTCCCCTCGATTGGGATGCCCAAACCGGAAAGCTCTATGTGGAGATTCCGCGCCTCGGCCGGGACGGGAGGAGCGAAGACCTGCTCTATGCAAACTCGCTGCCTTATGGCACCGGCTCGAACGACCTCGGCCTCGACCGCGGACAGATTGCCCAGGGACGGATTGTTCGCTTTGAGCGCAGCGGCCCCAAAGTCCTGCTCATCGAGCGGAACATGGGCTTCCGCGCCTCAAGCGAAGACACAGACGAGAAGCTCGCCGTGACGCAGTCGTTTCCCGAGTCGGTTCTTTGGGGCTTTACCGTGATCGCAGAATCGCCAGATGGGTCGGTGCTGATTGACGCCACCGACTTCTGTCTCCACGATGGGCACGGGGTTTCCGACACGCTCAAGCGGCTGAAGCAAGGCGAATACAAATTGGATGCCAGCCGCTCTGCCATAGCCCTGGAAGACACCAAGGCTTTTCCCAAGAACACAGAGGTCGAATGCGAACTCACATTCACCGCCGACGGCCCGCTGCAGGGCATTTTTGTGCGCGACGTGACTCCCGACCCGCATGCCCTCACGATCCGCGAGCGAACTTCGTTCATCGAGTTGCCTCCACCGGGCTTCACGCCGCGCCGCTTCAACCCCCGTGCCGGTTATTTCCCCAGCGGTTATCGCGATTACACAGCGCCTCTGGGCGAGCCGCTCGATCAGCTCTTCATTCTGCGCCACCGCCTGGTGAAAAAGGATTCCAGCTGCATCAATGCTTGCGAGGCCATCGCGCCGATTCAATACTATGTGGATCGCGGCGCACCGGAGCCCATCCGCGCGGCCCTGGTGGAGGGCGCGCGCTGGTGGGACCAGGCCTTTCAAGCCGCCGGCTGGGCCAAAGGTACATTCCAGGTTGATGTGTTGCCCGCAGGCGCGGACCCCATGGACGTGCGCTACAACATGATTCAGTGGGTGCACCGCTATACGCGCGGCTGGAGCTACGGCGCGGCCGTCTCTGACCCCCGGACCGGCGAGATTATCAAAGGCAACGTCACCCTGGGCTCTCTACGCTCCCGGCAGGACTACATGATTGCCGAAGCCCTGCTATCGCCTTACACGGACCGATGGAACGCAGCCAGCGATCCCATGCTGCAGATGGCGTTGGCGCGCACTCGCCAACTGGCGGCCCACGAGACCGGCCACACACTGGGACTGGCGCATAACTTCGCCGCGTCGAGCGTGTCGCAAGGCGACAGCGTAATGGACTATCCGCATCCCTACATCGCTCTCGGCGCGGACGGCAGTGTCGATCTGTCCCATGCCTATACCACCGGGATTGGCGACTGGGATAAGGTCGCTATCAATTACGGCTACCGCCAGTTCGCACCGAACACGACTGCCGAAGGGGAACGCGCCGCGTTGAACAAGATTCTGAGCGACGCCGATCATGCCGGCCAGGTGTATATCACGGACGAAGACGCGCGGCCATTTGGTTCCGCGCACCCGCACGCGCATCTCTGGGACAACGGAGCCGATCCGGCAGCCGAGCTTGATCGTGTACTCACCGTGCGCGCGGCTGCGTTGAAGGCCTTCGGAGAAAACGCCATCAAGCCGGGCATGCCGATGGCTGAGCTCGAGCAGACCCTGGTGCCGCTCTACCTCTATCACCGCTACCAGACCGAGGCAACCATCAAGGAGATTGGCGGGCTCGATTACCGCTATAACCTGCGCAGCGACGGGCTTGCCAACCCATCGATCGTCGACCCAGCGGAGCAGCGAAAGGCGCTCACTGCCGTGCTGAAGACCTTGACGCCGGAGACGTTGACGCTGCCCGAATCGATTCTGCATCTGCTTCCGCCGGTTCCGCCCGGCTATCCACGCAACCAGGAGTCGTTTCCCTCGCACACCGGGCTCACCTTTGACCCAGTGGCCGCGGCCGAATCTTCCGCCGACCTGACTCTTGGCGTGCTTCTCGATCCGGCACGCGCCAGCCGCCTTATCGAATACCACATGCGCGTGCCGGGCACCTTCGGACTGCGCGAGCTGCTGGAGGCGATCTCGAAGACGGTAGCCGAGCGGCCCGAGGGAGGACACACAATGTCTTCCGAGGTCGAACGGGCAGTGGAGTTTCGCGCCTTGGAAGCCGAGCTGGCGTTGGCCGTCAATCCGGCCGCGTCGAGCCAGGCGCGCGCCATTGGGCGTTGGCACATTGCAGATGTACTCAAACAGTTGACATCGGCTCCGCCAGAGCAAGACACCGCAGAGGCCATCCATCGCGCCGCTATGATTGAGCGCTTGCAGGAGTTCGAGCGCGAGCCGGGCAAGTTCGTGCCCACCCCGCCAGTCGAAACGCCGCCGGGCATGCCGATTGGGGATGATGATGAATTCTAACGATCTGCCATTTGCTCCATCATAGGGGTCAGTCAAGAGCGCGGAACATCCGCCTCTACCGCGTCACGACGACGAGGCCATACGGACAGGAGTACGAGCCTTGCTGACATATCTGGTTGTTTTCAATCGAAATGCTGTAGGGTGAGCCAGGCGCTTCGGCGATGCTGGTCGGCGTGATCGTGTACACGTAGAGTCCAGGACCGCCCAGAGCATACAGGTGGTCGTTGTTGTCCCAGCGGATCTGGTAGATTTGAGACTTTGTAAGCGCCTTGGTATATGGAGTGACCGGATCTGCTCCGTTGAAGTGAAAAACTTGTAACCCTTGCGCGGCAGGATCACTGCTCTTGGAACTCCACCCTCCAACCGCGAGCAAGTTGCCCGCGGGCGACATATTCATACTCGTCGGGGAGATTTCCATATAGGGCATGTTCTTCCGCGTGCTCGTCGTGGAAAAATCTCCCTTGCTGTCCACGGTATAGCTCGCCAGCTGAAGAGGGCCATATTCAGACTCCCCGGTGTTGTAACTGACGACTGCGGCCAAGTGATTGGTTGGGTCCGAGGCGGCAAGAAAAGGAACATAACCGTAGGGCAGCGTAAGTCCACTGTCATAACTTACGCTGCAGATCATATCCTCCAAGGTGCCATCGCTCTGGCGCATAAAGCCGGACCACCCTGGAGGGCTTCCGCAGCAACCGAAATCACTTGGAGCATACGCAAATGTGTCATTCCCGAGGATCGAGGGCGGATAAGACAGCCCAGCATCTGCACTGCCGCCGGGTGTGGCCTGACCATTGAAAGTCAGATCACCGGAGGACTTTGCGATGTCAAACGTTTGGATGGCCGTGCACCAACCAAAGTTGACAAGGACCACGTACACATTTTGGCCGGTGTGGCCTAGATTGGCGCCGTCCGTTACGGTTTCAGTGCCGCACTGGGCGCCGGCGTATTGCTGGGTATTGATCTCCGATACGAGCTTCCCGATTGCCCCGTCGGGCTCGACAACGTAGGAGTAAACGTCGTGGGTGCCCAATGTGATCACATACTTGCCGTTGCTGCCGATCAATTCGCCCGAGGTCTGGAATGGTGATCCCTTGACCAAACTGAGCTTGCCATCGGTCGCTGCGTCGTACAGATTGACGCCTTTGGTCGTCTGCACATAGACATAGGCCACAGGCGCTGCGGCGGTTGGTTCTGAAGTGGATTCAGGGGTTTGGGTGAAAGCTGGCCCTGCCGAGAGCAGGGCTAGAAAGAAAGCCAAGTTGAGGCTTCGGACCGTCTTTGTCATTGGATGCTCCTCCCATTAGGTTTGCAATCGATTAAGTGCAGTTGGGTGGAACTCTGCTGGATGTAAAGGCAACTGAGATCAGACTGACAACACGGAGGCATGGTACCTCAGCCCGGAATAACTAGCAAGCCTCTTGGCAGGCAATTCGTACTTTGTAAACTGATCCGCGGCTTCGTTTATTGTTATTGGAGTTACTGTGTCCAGGTATGTTTTCTGTTGAATAGCTTAACGCGCGCGGATTGCCTTTATCCATTGCCAGGGTATGTACATGAATAGTTGGTAAAAGCAGAAGGCTAAGAGCCATAACTCGACTGGCTCGGTTGCAGTGCGAGGTCACTAGCCCTGTGAGGCCCGATAAGCTAAGGAGCAAACCCTCGGTCGTACCTTAGCGGCTTAGCATCGCAAATTGCAACTTCCTTTGAGAATTCTTATCTATACTTCCTCAGCACGCCTAACACCCGGCCCTGGATGGCTACGTCAGTGGCGCGGACATAGATAGGCTCCATCTCAATGTTGGCGGGCTGCAGGCGCACCTGGCTGCCCTCGGCGTAGAAGCGCTTGAGGGTGGTCTCGGATCCGTGCACCAGGGCAACAACGATCTCCCCCTGGCGGGCGGTGCGCGTGCGCTCGACCAGAACATAGTCGCCGCTGATAATGTGCTCATCGCGCATGGAGTCGCCTCGGACTTCTAGAGCAAACACGTCGCGGTTGCCCACCACGTCGTGCAGCGAGATGGTCTCCTCGGTCTCCGAGGCTTCGACGGGCTGGCCGGCGGCAATGCGGCCGACCATCGGCAGGCGGTCGCTGGTGCGCGTGCGCGTGCCTGGCGGCACCACATCGATGGAACGGCTGCGGTTGTGGACGCGGTCCAGATGACCCTTTTTCTCAAGATTGGTAATGTGCTTGTGCACCGTTGCCAGGCTCTTCAGCCCCATGCCGCGAGCGATCTCTTCAAACGACGGAGAGTAGCCGTTGCGGGTCACAAACGATTCGAGGAAGTCGAGAATCTCTTTTTGCCTGCGCGTGACAGCCATGGCGGGATTATAGCGAATAAAAAGCGAACCGCACAAACTATTTTTTCGCCTCCTGTTCGTGACCGATATTGTCCGCATGATTTGGCCTATTGGATCGACGTTTCCGACCGATAGTCTGAATGGCAATTCGCGCTTCCAACCTGCTTCGAGGCCGCTCAGACCGCGGCGGACTCATGCGCTGATC
>JBEKVS010000049.1:0-23412 GCA_049513795.1 Occallatibacter sp.
GCTTGCCCAAAGCCATCCCAGTTCCGGCTGCGCATAACCCTGCACCACGTTGTCGTGCATGTAGTGACCCAGGATCTGCCACTTGTCGTTCCACTTGTGATCCACGCGGACCACATCGTCGCGAACGTTGATGGGGTTGGACACGTTGGTGATGTTCTTGTCCTGCCCGGTCACGTTCGGCTTGGGGAACACCGGCGAATTCAGGTAGAGGATGCCGTTCGAGTCGAACAACGACGCCGGAATGGTGTTGTTGGGGAACGGTGTGTTCGGAACAAGTCCCAAAGGCGCGAGCTTGTTGATGTAGTAAGAGGTGTTGGTGGCGATGTTGGGAACCACCAGCTTGTTGCCCGCGTCGAACAGCGGCGCGACGTAGGTGAGGTTCTGGCCAGCCACTGGGAGGTCGGCGGGATCGATCGTACCCTGTTCGTTGGTGCCCGCGCCAGACAGAATCTTGCGCCATTCCTCGTTCCAGAAGAAGAAGGTGTGCTGCCGGTTCTGGTTGTAGACGTGAGGAATGAACAGTGGACCGCCGGCATTCGCGCCGAAGATGTTGTAGTGCGTCGAGGAGCGCGGCGTAACCGGTGTCGACAGCTTGTTGAAGTACTGGTTGGCGTCGTAATCGGTGTTGCGGTTGAACTCGAACACTTCTCCGTGGAACTTCTGCGTGCCGCTCTTGAGCGAAAGGCTCATGGTGGCGCCGGAAGAAATACCGTAATCCGGAGGATAATTCGAGCTCAGCATGGTGAACTCGGCGATGGCATCCTGCGATGGCATGATGTCCATGCCGCCGGCGCCGCCGCGGTCATCTGCTTCTCCGCCGTCAATCAGCCAGATGTTATGGCTCTGACGAAGGCCGTTGACGCTGATGGTGAAGCTGGCCGCCACTGAAGTCGGCGTGTTGCTGTCAGGCAGGTCGGAGCTTACGCCCAGGCCCAGGGCCGCGAGGGCCGCGAAGTTGCGGTTCTCGGTAGCGATTTCGCTGATTTGCTCAGAGCTGATCAGGGTGCTGACTACGTTCGAGTCAGCTTGCACAGCCAGAGCGTCCGCTTCAACGGTTACGGTTTGCGTTTCAGCGCCAACCGTGAGCTTGATATCGACGCGGGCGGTTTGCGACACGTTGACCACGATGCCGTTCTGCGCGTACGCCTCGAAGCCCTTGGCCGAAACCTTCATGTTGTAGTTGGCGGGGTTCAAGCCGGCGATGTCATACAACCCGGTGCCGCCACTGACAGTCGTTTTCGCTTCGCCAGTGCCAGGATCGGTGAGGACGATCTTTGCTCCCGCAACGACCGCTCCCGTCTGGTCTGTGACGATTCCGGTGACCTCCGAGTTAGCCTGCGCAAATGCCCCTGCGCATGCCATCACGAAGAACAACGGCAACAGGAAAAACCTGTATCTCGCTTGTCTCATGTGACCTTCCTTTTCAAATTTGTTGCTGTTGGAGATTGGTTCTTCGGTCGCTTTGCCATCGCCACGCAGTGAGGCCGTGAAGATGGAACCGGACTCGGGGTAGAACGGAGACGAATTGAACGCTTGCTGTTCCCCACCTTTAAACCAGTTCAGCGTGCCTGTTTCCAGACACAGTGAACCCCTTGCAGATCCTTCCGCATTCACGGAAGCTCGCAAGGGTTGCAGGCGGTTTGGCACAGAATTGCTCAAATACACCGATTTACCTGGAGGTCTGGATTTGCGACCGAGCCATTTAACGCGCGCGAATTGAGAATTGTCAAGCAGAAAATCCATTTACTAAACAATCCTTCCCTTCGCCCGACCCGTCTTTTCCGTCTTCCTCAGCGTTGCCGCCGATTCAGCCGCCGGCCTTCTTCGCACCGGTTCGCGGGGTGCTGTTTTCATTCACTTACCTGTCGGAGAGCTCCTCTTGATCTCCGGCAATCTTTTGGCTCTGGCCCGCTTTTTCGGGCTTCGGTTCATCCCGATTTCATGCACAAAACGGCCGCTCATTCTCCAGAGTATGGAAGGTGAAAACCCCCATTTCTCCGTTTTTTGGAATCTTTCCACTCAAACGTTTAAGCGGAATGATTACAAGAGTCGTGGCAGTGAGCCGGGAGACATTTAATGCCCCCATAGGAACAGTTGTCAAGTGGTTCCTTCGCAGGGCCGCCGCGGACCCCGCATATTTCCTGCCAGGCAGGACGTCGACCGTTTGGAAGTGCCAGAAACCACTCAATATATTGCCGGGTTACCTGCGTCGGCACTGGTAATAGAATCATGCCGCGGAGCACACCCCGCTCGCTGGCTTGCCCAGACATCTGGCCAGAGTCAGCAAGATTAGGCGATTTATGCGCACGATTTATTCCAGTCAGCCGGCGCGCTCCGTCACGGTCGTGAAATGCCCTTTGCTTATTGTCTATTGAATTAGCTGCTCTATTGCAGTCGCGCCTGGTCCCGCAATTGCCGCGCTGTAGCCTCGAGAAATGTCTCCACACTGGCCCCCACCGGCGTCTCCAGCCCTGATTTGGCCTGGATGGCGCTTGCTATGCGCTGGGCCAGCATCTCCCGGGTTCCGGAACTCATGTCCAGCCGCCGCGAAAAAAATCCTTCCAGCACCTGCAGATCCGCAGCGGAGAGCTTGGCGATTCCGGCCGCGGACAACGTGACCGACAAATGAGGCTCGGGGATGGGAGATTGTGTGAAGAGCTCGGCGGTGAACGTCCGCGAAGCCGACTCGCCCCATAGCGGACTCTCTTCCTCACGATCGCGGACTACCAGCGTGCCCGCGGCGAGATCTCCCAGGCGCTGGTGCTGGCTGGTGGCGAACATGGTGATCACTCCAACCGCATAGAAGAAAGGAATCTGGTCCACATAGCGCACCAGGTTGCGGGCCATCGACTCAAGCAATCCAATGGAACGCCCCGAGCGCTGAATGACACGGATGCGCGCGACTCTTTTGCCTGGGGTACGCCCGTTCCACAATCCCTCAAACAACGTGAAGTAGCCCCAGTTCAAGAGAAAGATCAGGAAGATGACGATGGCCTCAGCCCATTGCGCCGACTTTATGTTGAAAGCGCGCATGGCGGGCAAGGTCAAGAGGGCAAGAATCAACAGGACCACCAGGCCCGCACCCCAAATAAGATAGTCGACCAGAAGGGCGATGAAGCGGCTGCCGATGCCTGCGAGCGGCATTTCGATGCTGACCAGTTCGGGAGTGTCAATGCTAATCTGATCGTGAATATTTTGATCCTGGATATTTTGATCCTGGATAATCTGATCCTGGATAATCTGGTTCGGGATAATCCGGGCTCCGCTTAGCTGTTCAGAACTCAGGTCCTCACCCCTGTTCATGGCTCAAATCCTCTCCAACAGTTGGATCGCGAAGCGACGGGCCCACTGGGACCGGCTATCTTCCTTATTGGCGAGATCCGACTCCAGTGGTCTCACCCAGCTCTCCCGCGCTGAGTTGCAGGAGCTGGCCCTGCTCTACCGGCAAGTGGCTGCCGACCTCTCCGTGTTGCGGCAAGATTCTACCGCCGGCATCTATGCGGCGCACGTCAATCAGTTGCTGGCTCGGGCTCACCATATCATCTATTCGGGCCGCAAGACGAATCTGCGCACCCTTTTCCTCTATCTGCGCGATGAGTATCCGGCAATCTTCCAGCGCCAGATCGGCTATGTCCTCGCTTCACTGATCGTGTCGGTTGCTTTTGGGCTGCTGGGCGCCGTGCTGACCAGCGCCCGGCCGGAGTTCATGCGCCACTTTGTCGGTCCGGAGATGATTGCCACCATGGAACGGCACCAAATGTGGACAGAGTCGATCGTAAGTGTCGCTCCCCGTGAGGCCAGTCATATCATGACGAATAACCTTACTGTGAGCTTTGTCACCTTCGCGGGTGGAATCACCTTCGGCCTAGGCACATTCTATTATCTGTTTTTTAATGGCATGATGCTCGGGGTGGTGGGCGCAGCTTGCCATCAGTATGGCATGTCGCTGGCTCTTTGGAGCTTTGTGGCTGCCCATGGCTCGCTTGAGCTGCCCTCGATTCTCATTGCCGGCGGTGCGGGCTTCCGTCTTGGCCATGCAATGCTCTTTCCAGGCTCTCTGCGCTGGAAGGAATCGGTTGCGCAAGGGGGCATTGAGGCCACGCGCCTGGTTTCCGGGATTATCCCTCTGCTAGTGATTGCAGGGTGCCTTGAGGGCTTTTTCTCTCCATCCCATGCGCCGATTTGGCTAAAGTTCACGGTGGGCGGGTTACTGTTTACCCTGCTAAACCTATGGCTTTTCAAGCCGGCAAAGATCTCAACGGCGCCGAGCAGGGATGAGGCGAATCAATAAGTTGTCTCGGCCGCTGGGGGTAGCAGGAACAATGTAACCTATCCGTCGATGGCTACTTTGCGGGAGGGCAGTAACATAGCGGGTGCATTAAGTTGGATTGGGATTAGATTACTACCAGATATGTGGTAAATAAACTCTTGTGGATCTCGCACCACCTTTACCACCGGTTCCGCATCTCATAAACAGCGGGGAAAATGCCCGCGCCTTCGCGAGAACATCTGGTCCTGCCATTTGACCCGCTGCCCTGCCTGAGCACTGGAGTTGCCTTATGAAGTACCATTTCAAGGTTTCGCTGTGTTTAACGGCGGCGCTTTATGCGCCTGTATTCGCACAATCCCCTTCCAGTAGTAGTGAGCGAGCCGTTAGCAACCCTGTTGCCGCCTATGTTTATGTAACGAGAACTGTGCCAGGCGGGAGTGAGAATGAGATAGCAGCTTTCTCTGCGGCGTCGGATGGAAAGCTTACCCCACTTTCTGGTTCGCCGTTTCAAGAGAACGTCACCAGTATGGCCGCGAACGGAAAATTCCTCTTCGCCGCGAATTCGAACAAGGTCGACATCGATTCTTACCGGATCGCACCCACCGGCGCACTCAGTTATGCGACAACCACGAGCATTGCGGCGCCACATAGCGCAGGCGCTCTAGGGCCGATGTTCTTCGACCGTACCGGGGAAACGCTGTACGACATGGAAATCAATGGCGGGGGCTACAACAACAACACCTATCAGTCGTTTACGGTCGACGCACCCGTTGGGGCGCTGGACGATATGGGAAACAGCAGCGACAACAGCTGGCTTTCTCTTCCTGCAACATTCATCGGTAACAACGTATTTGCTTATACGGCATCGTGCCTCCAGGACATGTACTGGGGGATTTACGGTTTCCAGCGGGGCAGCAGCGGTCTGCTTTCCGAGATCGCAATCAATGCGGATCCCCCAACACCTCCGGATGGATACTTCTACTGCCCTTCACAGACTGCGACCGGGCAGGACAATCACGTAGTCATCGCGATGCAGCCCGTCAATCAATCGGATTTCGAACCGGATCGCCCCCCGCAATTGGCTACCTATACCGCAGATGACAAGGGCAATCTGAGCACAACGAGCACGCACAGCAACATGCCCGAAAGCTCGGTAGTAAAAGTAAAGGACATGAAAATATCACCTTCCGGCAATTTGCTCGCCGTGGCGGGAAATGGCGGCCTGCAGGTCTTTCGTTTCAACGGCAGCGTTCCGATTACGCGTTACACCGGGCTGTTAACGAAAGATGAGATCGACCAATGTTTCTGGGATAACCAGAACCATCTTTACTCCATTAGCCGCAATGCAGGAAAGCTATACGTCTTTACGATTACGCCGACAAGCTATGTACAGGCGCCTGGCTCGCCTTACACCATCGCTCAACCGCATCACATTGTTGTTCAACCCGAGCCGTAAAGCTTGCGCCTCGGGTGTTGGCTCTATGTCAGCTCAGATCTTCACGAAGATCTTCTTTTGATAGAGAATCCACACTGGTATGAAGCAATAGCACAGGGTGAAAAACGAGAACGCGAAGGCTGCCCACCCCGGTGTGGGCATGTGAATGAAGACATGATCGGCCATCCAGGTAAGTGGATTTTCTCTCTTGCCGTCAGAGATAAAGTGGATACGCTCGAGGAGTCCGGGGACAAGCTCGCTGAACATATAAGCAGTAATTGCATTTGAGCCCAGCACCAGCCACGGGTATGCAAGGCCTTTGCTTTGGCCTTTGCCCCATCCCAGCATGTCCACCATCCAATAAGACAGGGTGAGCACGGCCAGCGAATAACCCGCAGCCACCAGGACAAACGAACTTGTCCAGAGATTCTTGTTCAGCGGAAACGACATCGACCAGAGATAACCCAATGCCAGGCAAGTGACGGAAGCGGCAGCCAGCCCCATTGCCTTCGTCTTCGCAGCACTTGGCCCGCGCAGCCAGATCGCTGTGAGCACGCCGAGCAACGTGGAGCCAAAGGCGGGCAGATCGCTGAGCAGGCCTTCAGGGTCGCGCAGGTTGTGCAAGTCGGTGATGCCGGGGCCAGGGTATTCGAGATACAAGTGGTGCGGCATGAGCAGGCGGTCCAGCCAGCTCACCAGGTTCATCCCTTTGTCCATGAAGGGAATGTCCCGCCCGGGCATGCCGGCTCCGGGCACCGGTACCCAGCGGAGCAAAATCCAGTAGCCGACTAACGCGACAACTACGCCGGCAACCTTGGTCCAGACCCGTTGATCCCACAAATAGAACAGGCCGACAACGAGGTAGCAGATGGCGATCCGCTGCAGCACTCCGTAGAAGCGCATGTATTGCCAATGGAAGAGTGGGAAGTTATTGACCACGATGCCCAGCAGAAACAGAATCACGGCGCGTTGCACTGTGTGCCGGGCGAGTTCGGCGCGGGTTGCACCACGCTTGATGCGGGCATGAAAGGCAAACACGATGGAGGCGCCGACGACAAACACAAAAGTCGGGAAGACCAGGTCCGTCGCAGTGAGACCATTCCACTGCGCGTGGTTCATGAACCCCCATGATCCTGAGCCGCCGTTGTTGTTCACCATGATCATGAACGCGATGGTTATACCGCGCAGCACATCCAATGACAAAAGGCGTTGCATCGGGGTGGAAGTCAATGTCGGGTTCGTCATGCCGTTTCGTTCTCCAGAAGCTCCACTTGCGGGGATGCCCTCTACCCTACGCGCTCACGCCCCGGTTCGCCAAGCACCGGTCTACGGCGGGTGATGGGAACCGCTTGCGGGGGATTGCGAGGTGTGCAGCAGTTGATTGAAGCCGGATGCGACGGAGCAGGTTCAACCCTGCTTGATTGCCACCGGGTGCTTAGGCGTGTACAGCCCGAGTTCACCGCCGCCGGGAAGGCCAATCTTGGTAATTGATCCCCAACGTTCGTTATGGACTGCCGAACACTTTACACCTTTGCTGCTCAGCGCCGCGATTTCAGCTTGCAGATCGTCACAGAGGAGGTAGAGTTCATGCCGCCCATTGTCTTCGGCGGGGTGCACCGCAACCTCTGCCGGCGGCAGAGCGAAAATCAGCCAGCCGTGTCCAGCGTCGACGGACTGGAACCCGAGGACGTCTCGAATGAAGCGGCGGTCGGCGTCCGCGTCCTTGCTGTAAACAATCACATGCGCACCGAAGATCATTAGCTTTGTCCTTTCTCGCTTGAGTGAGTTCCAAGCCAGGCTTGCATTCTCAAGCCTATTCCAGGTTTGCCTAAAGCCTAATCCAGTTTTGCAAGATGTTGGCATCCCTTGCGGTACGGACTCGAATCGTCCGCAAGAGACGAAGCTATCGGTTTTGCCGCTTCGACTGCTACACTCCCCCTTCAGGGAAATTCCATCAAACTCAGCTTGCGCCCGTTTGGAGATGACCCATGCCCGAATTTCAGCCCTTTGTTTCCTCCAGCGATAACCGGCCCGAATTCACTTTTCGCGCCCTACTTCTCGGCTCCATATTCGGCATCATCTTCGGAGCGGTTACGGTCTACGTGGGTCTGCGCGCCGGACTCACCGTCGCAGCGTCGATTCCCATTGCCGTGCTCTCGATCAGCATTCTGCGCGTATTCGGGCGTGCGTCAATCCTTGAAAACAACATCGTCCAGACGACGGGCAACGCAGGCCAATCCATCGCCTCGGGCGTCATCTTCACGCTGCCCGCTCTAATCTTTCTCGGCTTCGATCTTGAATACTCGCGCATCTTTCTTCTGGCGCTGATTGGCGGCTGGCTTGGGGTCCTGTTCATGATTCCGCTGCGCCGGCAGTTGATTGTGCAGGAACACGGCACGCTGGCTTATCCAGAAGGCACGGCCTGTGCCGATGTGCTGATCTCCGGCGAGCGTGGCGGATCGCTTGCAGGCCGCGTGTTTCTTGGTCTCGGGCTGGGCGCGCTCTATACCTTCTTTCAGAACGAAAATCTGTTCAAGGCGTGGCCGGGCACGCCGGAGTTTCAGCCTGACTTCGGACCGCAACACGTTCTGAAAGGCGCATCCATCAAGGCCGACGCGACACCGGAATATTTGGGTGTGGGCTATATCATCGGGCCCCGCGTTTCCGGAGTCATCTTTGCCGGCGGCGTTTTCTCGTGGCTGGTTCTGATGCCGCTGATTTATTTCTTCGGCAAGGGTCTTGCTACGCCCGTTTATCCCGGCACCATCCCCATCGCGGCCATGGGCCCGAGTCAGCTTTGGTCCACTTACATTCGCCCCATGGGTGCGGGCGCGGTGGCCGCGGCGGGACTCATTACTCTGCTCAAAACTGTGCCCACCATTGTGAACGCGCTCACTGCCGGCTTTCGCACCATGAGGCCTGGTTCTACCGCATCGAAGGCCAAGCCCATCCGGACTGAGGATGACTTATCCATGAGCGTGGTGGTCCTCGGCTCGCTTGCGCTGGTAGTCATCATGTTTCTGTTTCTTCAATTCAAGCCCGTGCCCGGCGCCTTCGTCGGATGGGCCGCCAACCTGGCCGCTTCACTGCTTGTGGTCGTCTTCGGTTTTCTTTTCGTAACTGTGAGTTCGCGCATCGTGGGCCTGATTGGCTCGTCGGCCAGCCCTGTTTCCGGCATGACCATCGCGACTCTGATGGCCACCTCTGCCATCTTTCTCGTGCAAGGCTGGACGGCTCCCGCATTCGGCGCTCTGGCCATCACCATCGGCGGCGTGGTCTGCATCGCCGCATCTAATTCAGGCGACACATCGCAGGACCTCAAAACCGGCTATCTGGTCGGCTCAACTCCGTGGAAGCAGCAGGTGGCGCTGATGATTGGCGTGGTGGTTTCGACTGTCGCCATTGGTTTCACCCTCAACCTGATGAACACCGGCCTGCAGCAGTTTCGTGCCGCCGCGCAGCCATGGGAAATTAACGCACCGCATCCCGGCGTCGCTGTTCAAAACGATGCGCAGCGCCTGCCGGAGACGATTCGCGTTCTTGGCGCCGACAAGGCTTCCAGCGTCCACCACAAAGGTGAATACGTCATTCTCAATGCGCTCGGATCTCCCGAGTTGGCCGATGGCAAGTATCTTTATTCGCCCGCGAGCCGCCAGATTGAAGTGCAGTGGATTCAGGGCATCGGCAGCGAGAAGGCCGCCGCCCCGCAGGCGCGCCTCATGGCCACGGTGATCAACGGCATCCTGAGCCGGAAATTGCCCTGGGGGCTGGTGCTGCTGGGCGTCTCGCTGGTCATCGCTGTCGAGTTGCTGGGCATTCGCTCGCTCAGCTTCGCTGTCGGCGCCTATCTCTCTATTGGAACCACGCTGGCCATTTTCGTGGGCGGCATGGTGCGCTGGTTTGTGGATGAAGCGGTGAAGAAAGCTGGCGGTGACTCTGTGGACACTGAAAGCGAAATCTCGCCGGGATCGTTGTTTGCCTCAGGACTTATCGCTGCCGGCGGCATTGTGGGACTAATCGGCGTGGCTTTGAAGGGTTATGAGTCCACTTTCGATAAGGGCGATATTCTTAACTTCCCGCATACGTTTTTGGATAACGATTATGTGAGTGTGTTAGCGTTTGCGGCTTTGGCGTTTGCGCTTTATTACTTTGCTAGGAAGCCGCTGAAGAAGTAGCCAAATGGGAGCGCAACTTGAGACGAGAATCCGATAAATGACGCGGGGGCGCGATCGAATTGAGTTGCGGATTCACCGCTATGTCGTCCTTAGCATCCGACCGGCCGGATCCTCAGCATGAACCTGGACAGGGCCCAATTTGGGAGCTAAACTCGCTCTAGCTCTCGCGAGGAGCACGGATTGAATCTTTCATCGACAATCAGTGAGCGGCTCTGGATCGCTGTTCGCGGGACCTACGAAGCAGGCAACTATTCCGGCGCAATCCTTGATAGCATCTACCTTCTGAGCGACGTGATTAGAGATAAGAGCGGCCTTGAATCCGATGGGACCCAGCTCGCCAGCGCGGCGTTTTCCGGCGCGAATCCGATCGTTAAGGTCAACCCACTGCATACACCATCTGATCAAGATGAACAAAAGGGCGTGCACTTCTTGCTGATGGGGCTTTATTCCGGAATTCGTAATCCGAGAAGCCATGGTAAGCAGTCCGACTCCGCCGAGGTTGCAAATGCGGTCATCCACTTTGTGGATTTTCTCCTCGGACTGATTGACAAGGCCCGCTCCCCATTCGACTCCGATCAGACAATCAACAAAGTGTTCGATCCGCTTTTCGGGCAAAGTGAAAAATACGCTGACTTAGTTGTTGCGAAGGTCCCGGCGCGCAAGTTGCTCGACGTTCTCATCCAAATTTTCCATCGCCGCACGGAGTCTCCCGGGCGAAACGTTGAACTTTTCACCGCTTCGGCGCTCAAGACTCTCTCGGCGGATGAACAATCTAGCTTCTGGGAGGTTATATCCGAGTCTTTGGAAGGGGCCTCATCTGACATCGAATTCAGAACAGTGATAACTATCGTCCAGGAGAACTGGCAGAAGATTTCGGAAATTGCGCGACTTCGAACGGAGTATCGGCTTTTGGCGTCGATTCGCGAGGGAGAGTACAACCCCGTCAAGAAAATCTGCACAAAGGGCGTTCTAGGTACTTGGGCCGTCAAATTCGCGGACAAGATGGACCTGAGGAAAGAATATAGGTCCGCGGTGGCTGGGAGAATTACCTCGGACCTAGATCATGCTCGCGCATATGCATATCAATTCCATTTTGATACCTATTTGAAAATGCAGCTGGACCCTCCCAGTTGGATTGTGAATCATCTCAAAAAACTTCTTAGGAATAATGACCAACAGACTTACAACGCACTCTGGTTCGTCGGGGACGACGTTTTCGCGTCCGAGCATCACGAGAAATGGATTGCTGCCCTGAAGGACGCATACGCCGAATCCTCCCCGACCCCAGAGATATCTGACGACGACATCCCGTTCTGAGTCTGGCCTCTTGCCGGGTGCCGGGTGCCCCAGGTCTCGATTCTGAGGCCCGGGAGTCCACCGCTGCCTCACGCCACCACCTGCAACCGCACCCCTTCATGTTCTTGCAAGCAAGCGATGTGTTGAACAGATTCGTTGCGGTCGGATTACCCTTTGGGCCGAACATTTAAACGCCATTTTTTGCACCGCCGGGAAACCCAAACCTACTATGGTGCATTTCAGATATGTAGGAGGGAAGTTCGAAATGAGAAACATTGTTTCTACCGTCTGTTGTCTGGCTCTCTGCTGCCTCACCGCCGCCGCCCAGAAAGAGCACGCCAAAGGAGCGGCCATGTCGGACCAGAAGTTTATCGACATGGCCGCGCAGACCGACATGCTCGAAGCGCACCTGGGGCAGATGGCCGCAGACCAGGCCGGGAGTCAGGGAGTAAAGGACTACGCGAGCATGCTGGTTACCGACCACACGGCGGACTATCAGCAGCTGACCGCACTAGCGGCGAAGGACAACCTCACCGTGCCCAAGGGCCTTGACGCGGCCCACGACAGAATGATCGCGCCGTTCGATAAGCTGAAGGGTGCCGCGTTCGACTCCCACTATGTGCATGAGATGGTGGCTGGGCACACAGAAGCGATCGGGGTCTACAAAAAAGAAGCTGCCGACGCGGAGAACGCAGACGTAAAGTCCTACGCGAGCGCGACCCTTCCTACGCTGAACAAGCACCTGGATCAGGCGAAGGAGCTTGAGAAGAAGCCGGCCGGTAAATAACTCCCTCCGCGCGGCTTCTGTCTCTTCCATGGCGGAAGCCGCGAAGTTAATTAGGCTCTCTTTCCACCCATAGCTGGATGATGGCCAGAGTTCCCGGTAAGATCATCGCAAAGAGTGCGACGACGTGCAGCGCCGCGATGCTGCCTGCCGTGACGTAGCGGATGCCATGCACTGTGTAGACGATCACGGGAAGAGCTGCAAATCCTGTTGTAACTCGGGTTGACGACCCTCCCGATTTTGTAACTCGTCCATTGGTCGCGCGCCAGATGAATGCGGCGGCGAGATAGACGAGGAATGTGGTCACGAGCCAGCCGAAGTAATTCTGCAAAGGTACGCCGAAGTAGGCGCCACCCTGCTCCCAGACCCAGTTACCGGCTGCGGCCATGCCGGGGTCCATCACCGTGTCCCAGGCGGTCATCACCATGGCGGCAACCAGGGCCAGGGCGGCCATCCCCGCGGGGCGGAGCGTGTCTACGCCGCGCAGCAGGGCACGGGCCGTGACCCACGATGGATAAATCATCATGAACCAGGCCAGCGGGATGAGCACCGGCACGTGCCCGAGCTTGGGGCCGAGCATGTTGCTGTAGTGATAGGGGCCGTAGATAAGGCCGGTGCGCACGCCGGTCTCTTCGAGCGCATAGCTGATGACGGCCGCGGCGGCGAAGAAGAGGCCGGTGCGCTTCCAGCCGTTGACGAGCGCGCAGTGGAGCAGCGCAAACAGCACGAACACCAGCGTGAAGCCGATGTTCCCCAACCCCGGCAGCGTGAGCCAGGGGCGCGCGGCCTCGACGAGGAGCAGATAAAGCACGGCCACGAACAGTAGCCAGACCGCTGTGCTGAGAATCCGCATCATGACGCCATTGTATGGCCGCCCGAACACCTTGACGGCCGTATCCTTGACAGCTGCATCCTGCGGGACTAGAAGGGTTGTGCAGCGGTTTCAACTTGAGCCTGGGCCCTCAGAGCCAGAGCACGATGGTGCATGGCGGGGATGAAGGCAAGGAATCTGAACGGGTAGTCTCCAACTGCCTGGAAATGGACACGAAGCATGACCAAAAACATTTTTTCTCGCCGCTCTTTTCTGCGCTCCACGGCCGGTGTAGCCGGTGCAACCGTGCTTGCCGGGCCAACTCTTCTCGATGCGGAGCCTTGGCGGGCGGCGGCTTCGCTCACAGGCGCGAACGATCGGATTCGATTTGGAATTGTGGGCGTGGGCATGGAGGGAAATAACCTGCTCTCGAATGCCATTCAACTGCCCGGCGTTGAGTGCGTGGCCGCCGCAGATCTTTACGATCGGCGCCACGATCTGGCCAAGGAGATCGCGGGCAAGAACATCCGCACCACGCGCCGCTACCAGGAATTGCTCGACGCCAAAGACATTGACGCCATCATCGTGGCAGTGCCTGACCACTGGCACAAGCAAGTGGTCGTCGATGCGCTGGCAGCGGGCAAGGATGTGTATTGCGAGAAGCCGATGTCGCACAATCCCGCAGACGGGTTGGCCATGGTTGCCGCGCAAAAGAAGACGGATCGCATGGTGCAGATCGGTGCGCAACGCACCAGTTCAGTGCTGTGCGCCAAGGCGAAGGAGCTTCTGGAGCAGGGCGCCATTGGCGAACTGAACCTGGTGGAAGCGAGTTATGGACGCAACGATCCCAATGGCGCGTGGGAGTATCCGATCCCACCCGATTTGTCGCCGGAGAATCTGGATTGGGAGACGTGGCAGGGCACTGCGCCGAAGAAAGCTTTCGATCCGTATGCGTTCGCGCGCTGGCGCTGCTGGAAGGAATATGGCACCGGGGTGGCAGGCGACCTGCTCGTGCATCTCATCAGCGGCATGCAATTCGTGATGGGCATCAATGAAGCTCCGAAGCGAGTTTCGGCATTCGGCGGCATCTACCGGTGGAAGGATGGGCGCAACATGCCCGACGTTCATCCGGCATTGTATGAATACGGGAATATTCCGGTGTACATGCGGCTGTCATTAGGCTGCGAATCAGCTGAAGTTACCCGATTCCAGGGATCGAAGGGGGCTGTCGAGTTACGCGAATTCAGCGTGACTTACATCCCCCAAGCCGGGGTCGACTTATCGCCGAGTTACTATTCGAGCTCATTCCCGGCGGCCATGCGCGAGGCCTATGCGAAGCAATGGCATCAGGAACACGATCCGTTACCAGGCATGGAACCGGCGCCGGAAACCATCACGTATAACGGAAACGATTATGACGATCTCAAGCCGCACCTGTGGAAGTTCTTCGAGTCGGTGCGGTCGCGCAAGCCGCTGGTGCAGGATGCGGTCTTCGGCCACCATGCTGCGCTGGGTTGCCATTTGGCGAATGAATCTTACTTCCGCAAAGCTCCGGTTTACTGGGATGAGGCCTCCGGGACAATCAAGTCGATGAGTTAGGCGCATTTCCGGACGAGAGTAAGTTGCGAGTTATACCGGAGATGGCTCGAATTGCTTTCCCTGAAGCTTCGGGCCGATTCAGGAACAAGAGGAGTTAGGCGCAGTGAAAATTGAGAGATTTATCTTAGGTGCAACGCTGGCTTTCGCGTGCGCGTATTGCGGTTTGCCGGCGATTTCGCAGGCGAAGGGAGCAAGCACAGTTGCCGCATCGTCCGCGGAATTGAAAGCATTCCTCGGCCGGTGGGACCTGACGCTCAAGGCGCCGGATCGTGAATGGCCCTCATGGATTGAAATCGACGAAAAGGATGGCCAGGTCAGCGCGCAATTCGTCAGCCGCTGGGGCAATGCAAGGCCGTTGCCCAAGATTGAAATCGAAGGAACGCATATTTCATTTGTTTCGCCGAAAGAGGAAGAAGATCGCAAGGACGATATGGTCTTTACAGGGTCGCTCAAAGGAACGACGCTCTCCGGGACCACGACCGGCCAGGACGGAACACCCTGGACATGGACCGGTGTGCGAGCACCTGCGCTCAGCAGGACCAGTCCAACCAAATGGGGCAAGCCGATCAAGCTCTTCAACGGAACCGATCTGGCGGGCTGGAAGATGAGCAGGCCCGGCCCGCCCGACTGGACCGTGAAAGATGGAAATCTTGTGACCCCCGGCAACGGACCGGAGCTCATCAGCGACGTGAAGGTGCAGGACTTCAAGCTGCACATCGAGTTCAACTGCGGCAAGGAATCGAATAGTGGCGTCTACCTGCGTGGTCGCTATGAAGTGCAGGTAGAGACTGACTCGGTGGCCGAGCCGCCCAGCCATCACACAGGCGGCGTCTATGGCTTTATCGCGCCCTCACCGGAACTGCCGCGCACGGCGGATGCCTGGCAGACATACGACATTACGCTGATTGGGCGGAGGGTGACCGTGGTTCAGAATGGACAGACCATCATCGACAATCAAGAGATTCCCGGCATTACCGGCGGCGCGTTGGACAGCCATGAGGCCATGCCGGCGCCGATCTACCTGCAGGGCGGCGAGAAAGGGCACGTTGCTTTCCGCAACATCGTGCTGACGCCCGGTTCGTAATTCTCCATCTGCTGCCCGATGGCCTGAGGAGCTTGACACTCACGTTCACGGGCCGTTGATTCTCACCCTTTAAAATGACGGATGGAGACATAGGACCGATGAACCTTACCGGCAACACGATCCTCATCACGGGCGGCGGATCTGGGATTGGCCGCGGACTCGCGGAAGAACTGTTGAAGCTCGGCAACCAGGTGGTCATCGCTGGCAGGCGGCAGCACGCGCTTGACGAGACATCGGCGGCCAATCCCGGCATGAAGTCGATGACGCTGGACATTGAGAGCCCGGCGGCGATCCGCAAATTTGCCGCGGAGATTACGGCCCAATTTCCTGCCCTCAACGTGGTGATCAACAACGCGGGCATCATGCGGGCGGAGAAGCTTCTGGCCCAGCAGCCCAATCTTGCCGATGCCGAAGCCATCGTAGCAACCAACCTGCTTGGGCCGATCCGCCTGACGGCCGCTCTACTGCCACATCTTCAGAAGCAGCCGACGGCAACGATCATCAACGTCTCATCCGGATTGGCCTTTGTGCCCTTAGCCTTCACGCCGACTTATTGCGCGACGAAGGCAGCCATCCACTCCTACACGCAATCGTTGCGTTATCAACTGCGCGGCACGCCGATTGAAGTGCTGGAGCTGGCTCCGCCTTATGTGCAGACGAATTTAATGGATGGAGCCGAAGACCCGCGCGCCATGCCGCTCGCCGCTTTCATTGCCGAGGTGATGGAGATCCTCAAGATTCAGCCCACGCCCGCTGAAATATGCGTTGAAAACGTGAATGGATTGCGCCTCGCCGAGCGGCAAGGACGCTACGACGCGACGTTTCACGGTCTCAACTCGGCCATGGGCGAACGATTCTGAGTGGCTGTTCAAGCGTGATGGGGTGATGGGGTCGGGCCTTGGCCCGCGCATTGATCGGGGATTTTGACTCACAGCTTTTCTCCTGGGGTAATTGAAACTTCCTGAAAAGCGCCCTCAGGGGCTAAAGCCCAAGTCAATTGGGAGCATTGATGTACGGGCTGAAGCCCGTACCCTCCACGCGAAGCCGAGGGCCGAACAGATCCAGAAAGGCGCAGGCCGGCGAGTGCGGAGAACGTGCGCTCATGCATCAATGTGGAAGGGCTGAATGTCTCCGTTTGATCGTGATGTGATGAATCGAAGGAGACGACAGTCGGCTCTAAACCCGCCCATCACCGCTGTGCTTGCGGAAGACCACTTTCATGTCCTGTCGCCAATGCTCGCTGAGGGCGATCAACTCCCAGTCGACTTGAGAGGAGAAGTAGCGCAAGACCGGCTCATTGGCGGGATGAATCCGCAAGGCTGGAGCTGCCAGGAGAAGTCGCGGCGGCCGAGTCGAGACTTCGGCGCCGGTGAAGTACCCCTGACGCTCGAAGGCCGACAAGGGTCGCCCGCCGCCGACTCCCGCTGCTGGCTGCCGGTCGTCGTTCAGAGCGCGCACGCGCACCCAATAGTCGAGCGCCTGGAGCGGGAGGTGAAGGTCTTCGTCGGCTTTGAGTTCGACCACAGTGAGGCGTCCGTAGCGGTCAAGCGTGAGCATGTCCAGCAGGCCGCGGTCGCCGGTTGAGAGCGCCGGCACCTGCGTGTAGAGCAAATCCTGCCGGAGTCCCGGCATGAGTTCCGCAATGCCCAAGCGAAGCTGCGATTCCAGCCATCGCTCAGGCTGCAAACGGTAGAGCGGATCGGTGTGCGATCCATCGGGTCGGCGGCTCAAGAAGAGGCGCAGAAAAAGTTCGCGGCACAAGCCCTGATTCTCATCCGTCAGCGGAGTTTCGTTGGCTCCGACGCCAAATGTGATTTCATGCTGAGGCGCGAAAGAGTTGGCGGCAAACCCGTGACGCACACGCGCGAACTCGAGGCCGTGAAGGCGAAGGCCAACTTCTGTGGCCGACCCCGCGCGGACTTCCACTCGCGCTGTTGCCGTGGACGGAACCAGGCTCATCATCCGTGCAATCCCTGCCCGGCAGCGATCAACCGCAGCGGAGTGAGAAAACGCGTGGACCAGGCGCGAATTCAAATTGCCGATATCGCGGAAATCAATCGACTCCAGCTCTTCGCTTCGCTCATCCAGAGTGAAAAGCTGAAAGTCGGCAACGTCATGATTGAGCCAGGCCATTCGCTCGGCCGTCGTCCGCCAGGCTCCAGCTGGCACAATCGCCATCAATCCGCCAAAGTGGCGCCGTCCATCGCCCTTCTGGCGGCAGTGGTCCAGCCACAGAATCCCCAGCGTCAAGATGCCGTCTGCAGTGGCGGCAGATTCCGCCGCACTCACGCCGATTACCGCTTCGGCAGTCGTGCCTTTGAGCAAACGTCCGCGCACATAGGCGGGGCCGAAGCTATGTTCGAGGTCCATCGCCGAGCGAAAGCCTTCCACCTTGTATCCGATGAACTTCCGCGCAAGAGCTCGCTCCAGCAGGCGCTGATAATTCCTCCGCGCCGCTTCGCGGGCCGTCGGCGTGCGGCGGTCGCTGGTCGGTACCAGTTCAAGGGCTTGCGGCTTGGGCGCGCCCATGCGCCGGGTGATCAGTCGCATACACTGGGCCCGCTGCTCGATATCGATGACGGTGCGGATCAGGTTGCGCTCTTCGCTCCACAATTGCAGCAGGCAGCGCTCATGCTGCTCGCCCACCGAGTAGCGTGCAGTCCGCATGTCGAACAAGACGCGCCCGTCCTCGAGCACGGCAGCGGCGGAATGATCGCCCAGGTAGTCTTCAATGCTTTGCGCCAGCCTGGTCGCAGCCAAGGGTTTTTGAGATGGCCTTGCCTCGGCGGCCAATGGGGCCACTACCAGCCCTGGCGAACGCGCAGTGAAGTGATATGGGCTGTGTGGTGGCGCGAATGCCAGTCGTAAAGCGCCAGAACTTTGGCCAGGTTCTGGCGGCCCATATCCGAGTGCTCGTAGCCCTTCTGGAAGTCCTCATCGGAGAGTGATTCGAGCAGGCCGACCCAGCGGCCGTGCAGCCCCTCAAGCATGTTGAGGGAGACATCGACAGGCAGCCGGCGGCTATCTTCAAGGTTGGCCCAGGCAGCCTCGTCATATGACTTGACTGTCGGCCAATCCTCAGTGAGGGCGAGCTTGAAGCGAACATAGCAGTTTGTGTGGCTGTCGGCGAGATGGTGCACGACCTGGCGCGCGGTCCAGCCATCGGGGCGATAAGGTGTGTCCAGTTGCTGGTCATCCAGGCCGGCCACTGCTGTGCGCAGGCGGCTGGTGAGCAAACGCAATGTCTGGATGTGCGCTGCGCGAACACCTGGCAGGCTGCTGGCGGGAGGGCTGAAGCGGCCAATGGGAAAGCGAAGATCGTCCAAATCGGTCATGAACCCGATCAGCTTTCATTTCGCATGATTGCGGCAAAGAGTGGAGGAATTTGCGGCCCGGTCCCGCGATGGTGCTGCAGGGAACCGGGAGCCGTTTTAGGCGTGCGCGTGATGGTGGTGGTGGTGACGATGATGGTGATGCGAAGCCGCGAACGCAGGGCTTGCAAACACCAAGAGAAGAACGGTTGCTGCGAGAATCTTTTTCATGCCACGAATTTAACACTGTTCTTTCGGCTTGGGAAGTTCAATTCGGCACTGTGAATCAAGAGAAGCATGTGATGGGAAGCGGCCCAAAGACGGATCGGGTTGATGACACAGGCCTTGGTTGAAATCCGTTTATCAGCGTAGACTGGAGGTACGATGACCAATTCGTCTCCGTCGCCAAACCTCGGCCACAAACGCTTTTTCTTTGAAAAATTTGGCATCACCGAGCGCTTGCTGGAGCGCTGCCTGGGCGAGGCGCTTGCTGCCGGAGGAGACTACGCTGACCTGTACTTCGAGTCGGTCACGGCTACCTCGCTTGGCGTCGACGAGCAGATCGTGAAGTCGGCAAGTCAGGGAACCAGCGCAGGGTGCGGTATTCGCGTCCTCTCCGGAGAACGTACCGGTTACGCCTACACCGACAATTTGAGCCCGGAGCGCTTGCTGCACGCCGCTCGCACTGCGGCCATGATCGCGTCGGGCCCGGCAAAGCAAACCGTGCAGGGGTTCGTTGAAGCACCCAAGGCCGATCTTTATCCCGTTCCGCTGGGCGGATTCGACCTTGACCTGGCGGCGCGCCTGGAGCTGATTCTTCGCGCCGATCGCGCCGCACGCGCATTCGATCCGCGCATCGTCCAGGTGCGAGCCGGCTATTCAGAGGAGCTTCGCCGCATTCTCATTGCCGCATCCGACGGCGCATTCGCCTCGGACACGCAGCCGCTCTGTCGCCTTAATGTCTTTGTCATCGCCAAGGAAGACGGGATTACCACCAAGGGTTCAGCCGGCGGCGGCGGACGTGCGGGTCTGGAGCAATTCACCGGGAGTAAAAGCCCCGAGGGCCTGGCCGGCGAGGCCGCTCGCGGCGCGATTCTGCAACTCGGCGCAGTGGCTGCTCCGGCGGGCGAAATGGAGGTCGTGCTTGGACCGGGCTGGCCCGGCATTCTGCTGCATGAAGCGGTTGGTCATGGGCTCGAGGCCGATTTCAACCGCAAAAAGACTTCCGCCTTTGCAGGGCTTATAGGCCAATCGGTCGCCAGTTCGAAAGTCACTGTCGTCGACAATGGGACCATCGCTGGGCGCCGTGGTTCGCTGAATGTGGACGACGAAGGCTCGGCCACACAGGAGACGACCCTGATTGAGGGCGGCATTCTGAGGGGCTATCTCACCGACAAATTATCGGCCCGGCTCACAGGCGCGACCAATACGGGTTCGGGACGCCGCGAGAGCTATCAATCCATCCCCATGCCGCGCATGACTAATACCTACATGCTTGCCGGCGACGACGATCCAGCCGACATTGTGCGCTCTGTGCAGCGCGGCCTCTATGCGGTGAACTTCGGCGGCGGCCAGGTGGATATCACCAACGGCAAATTCGTCTTCTCGGCTTCAGAAGCCTACCTGATTGAAGGCGGCAAGATTACGGCTCCCGTGCGCGACGCCACGCTGATCGGCAACGGGCCCGAGGCGCTCAAATACGTGTCGATGGTGGGCCACGACTTGAAGCTGGATGAAGGCATCGGCACCTGCGGCAAAGACGGGCAGAGCGTGCCGGTCGGCGTAGGCATGCCCACCATCAAGCTGGACAAGATGACCGTGGGCGGCACAGGTCGCTAGCGCAGACCCGTGCCAGTTTCAACGCGTTGCCCTATTTTGCCTTCGATAGCTCAGCGTAAAATCCATCAACCTGTTCTGGAGAGAAGTTGAGCTTCCAGCCGAGGTCGTCTGTCTTGAGCTGCGTCATGAGCTGATCCTTCGAAACGCCGCTCTTCACCAACTGAGCGGCGCGGGAAACCAGCGTATCGACCTTCGTCTTGAAGGCTTCGACATCGGCTCGGGAAACGAGCGGTCCATTGCCCGGTACCGCGACAGTGAAATCCAGCTTCAGAACCTCACCCAGCGCGGGACCCCAGCCGAGCAGACTTCCTCCTGCCGAGTAATCCGGGTCGGGAGCGCTGGAGTAAAGATCTCCCAACGCGACTGCCTTCTTGTCGGGAAAGTACACCACGGTGTCGCCGCTGGTTCGCGCGTTACCCGGGTGCAGGAGCTGGACTTCAACAAGTCCAAAATGCAGGGTTTGATCGTGATCGTAAGTGTTCGATGGGGGAGCGATTTTCTCGCCGGGCGAAATGTAGGAAGCCAGAATCTGCTTTTCATTCTGTTGTCCAAGCACCGGCGTCTTGTCCGCCAGGAATTTCGCATTGGTGCCGGTGTGATCTTCGTAATGGCTGGTGTTCACTACGACTCGCACGACCTGGTTGGATATCTTCTTTACGCGTTGACGAAGCTCGTCATAGTTGCCGGCAGTCTTCCCGTCCACAAGAAGCAAGCCCATACCGCTCAGGCGGAGTACCGAATTGCCACCGCCCCCCGAGAGGCAGAAGAGCCCTGTTTCGACATATTGCGCGGTAATGACACCTGCGGGCTTTGGTTGGTCTGCTCCCATCCTCGGAGCGCTTTGAGCTGCTCCTGCGACGGCACACGCAAGTGCCAACAGCAGGAATGCGCACGGCTTCAAAGCCGGCTTCTCTTCCCTGAACATCGTGCCTCCGGGGCAAAAATCATTTTGGGGGTGCAAATTCAGTTGTTGTTGTGGCGCTTCCACCTCATCACTGGGCGAAAGACGAGCTACCACAACTTTCGGGCTGATGCCCGCAACCGTTAATTCCGATGGCGCGTTGAGGGGACCAGAATGTATAGCTACAGCGGGGCAGACCGACAGCTGTTGTACTCGCTGCGGACCTGCCCCACTTGGTTTATCCTTTGCTGCTACTTCGCGCCAATCTTGAAGGCGTAGAAGGTGTTATTACCCCCTGTAATTCCCGGGACTCCGAGGTGGGTGTATCCCGTGCCCCAGTAGACGGAGCCATCCGAAACGGCTGCACCTGCGATTGTCGATGAGCCGGAAGCGAAGTTCCACAGTACTTTGCCCGTGGCCGCGTCCAGTGCCAGCATGGTAGGAGCCGTTGCAGCATTCCCCGTTCCGCCGGCTACGGTGTTTTCTTGTCCCGTGGAAGGCACGTACACAACGCCGTTCGCTACAGTAAGTGGTCCGAGATCGACGGCGCCGTTGGGATCTGCCGTCCGCCAGAGGATCGCTCCCGTTTCAGGATCGAGAGCCGCCCAGAATCCTGCGCTGCCAACCCCTGGCACCGGGATGCCGTAGTAGTTGGTGATGGCGACATAGATCCGCTTTCCATCGCTCGCCGATCCCCATTCCATGCCTCCGAGCGAGGAACCCGGGCCAACTTGAGTCGCCCACAACAGGTTTCCGTTATCCGGATCGAAGGCATAGTAAATGCCGCTCTTCTGTCCGATGCCGATGATGGTCTTGGTCCCGTGCTTGGTGCTATAGGTAATTTCGCTCGGGCCTTGTCCGAAATCGTAGTCGGGGCCAGTTGGGGTGGGGCAGGTGCCGATGCCGTAGAGGCAGGAAAGATTGAAGAAATCGCTCCCGTTCTGAACCCCTTCAGTATCCTGCTGATTCCAGGTCTGGGCGCGATACGACCACTTGAGCTTTCCAGTGTAAATATCGATGGCCAGAACGGAGTCGACATGGTTATGGGGAGACTGGCAAACTGCAGCGAGTTCGGCGGTCGCGCCGGGATTGCATGCAAGGTAAGCGGGGTCAGTCGGCGTATTGAAATTGTCGCCCGTACCGATATAGAGCAGGCCGCGCTTGTCATCCACAACCGGGCTGTTGCCCCAGACATCGGCGCCGGTGTACCCCTGCACCGTGGTGTAGTAATGCCAGAGAATGGCGCCAGTCCAGCGGTCCAATGCAACGACACTGCCCATAGCCGTTCCGGGTGCGCCGCTTATATTTGCTTCCTGGGTCGAGGCCGTACCGGTGTACACAACATCGTCTTTCACCAAGGCGGCGGTGGTCACAATGGCATACGGATCCACGGTATTCAGCTGTTTCTTCCAGATCAGTTTTCCGTTGGCTGCATCAATGGCCAGGAACCACGCCCCGGTCTGCAAGCCGATGAACAGGACTCCATTGGAGATGGTTGGCGTTGCGCGAGCGTTGACCTGCGATACGCTACCGATGTAGGTCGATAGCTGCTTCCCCCAGATCTCAGCTCCCGATGTGGCGTCGACCGCCCAGAGGTTCCCACCCCAATCAGGGAAGTAGACGATGTTATTGGCGACGGCGGGGCGGGCCGATACATCGCCTCCGGTCGTGAACGTCCATTTCGGCGTGAGCTGCGCGACGTTTCCGGGCCCGATTGTTGCTTCGAGGGGATTGTGCGCAGTGTTCGTCTTGTCGAATCCGCTGGTGGCCCAATCTTTCTCGCCAGCCTGCGCCGGGATTACCAAGCAAGCTGCCGCTGCCGCGAATAACGCAGCGCAACAGAGCTTCCATGCCCGCCCCGATCTTCTCGGCGCGAACCCATCTTGAGCATTCGGGAAATAACCATT
>JBEKVS010000050.1:0-23298 GCA_049513795.1 Occallatibacter sp.
CTTTGAGCAGGAGAATTTCTCCGCTGACGTTCACCGTGATCTTCTTGGATAAGTCGCCGCTTGCAATCGCTGTCGAGACTTCAGCAATGTTTCTCACCTGGCCAGTAAGATTGCTAGCCATGGAGTTTACGGAATCTGTAAGGTCCTTCCACGTGCCGGCCACACCGGGAACCTGCGCTTGCCCCCCGAGTTTCCCGTCGGTGCCCACTTCACGCGCCACGCGGGTTACCTCCGAAGCAAAAGCCCGGAGTTGGTCAACCATGGTGTTGATGGTGTCTTTCAATTCGAGGATTTCGCCGCGCACGTCGACCGTGATCTTACGCGAAAGGTCGCCGCGCGCCACCGCTGTGGCCACTTCTGCAATGTTCCTTACCTGCGCAGTGAGGTTACCGGCCATGAAGTTTACAGAGTCGGTCAGATCTTTCCATGTGCCGGCGACGCCTGACACTTGAGCTTGCCCGCCTAACTTGCCTTCGGTGCCTACCTCACGTGCCACGCGTGTAACTTCACCGGCGAAGGCATTGAGCTGATCAACCATGGTATTGATGGTGTTTTTCAGTTCGAGAATTTCGCCCTTCACGTCGACCGTGATTTTGCGCGAGAGATCGCCGCGGGCGACGGCCGTTGTAACTTCGGCAATGTTACGAACCTGGCCGGTCAGGTTTCCGGCCATGGAATTTACGGAGTCAGTAAGATCCTTCCAGGTGCCGGCGACGCCGGGCACATTCGCCTGTCCGCCCAATCTTCCTTCCGTACCCACTTCGCGCGCGACGCGCGTAACTTCGCCGGCGAAGCGGTTGAGCTGGTCCACCATGGTATTCAGTGTTTCTTTTAACTGGAGGATCTCGCCTCTCACATCAACCGTGATTTTGCGGGATAAGTCTCCGTTTGCGATAGCGGTCGCGACTTCTGCAATGTTTCTTACCTGGCCGGTAAGGTTGCTGGCCATGAAGTTTACGTTATCGGTCAAGTCCTTCCAGGTGCCTCCGACACCGGGCACTTGGGCCTGGCCGCCCAATTTTCCTTCCGTGCCAACTTCCCGAGCTACACGTGTCACTTCGCCTGCAAATGCATTCAACTGATCTACCATCGTGTTGATGGTGTCTTTCAATTCCAGAATTTCGCCCTTCACGTCGACCGTGATCTTGCGGGAAAGGTCGCCGCGAGCCACGGCGGTAGTCACCTCGGCAATGTTTCTCACCTGGGCCGTCAAGTTACCGGCCATCGCATTCACGGAGTCAGTAAGATCCTTCCAGGTGCCGGCAACGCCGGGCACGACCGCTTGTCCACCGAGCTTTCCATCGGTGCCTACTTCGCGGGCGACGCGAGTCACTTCCGAGGCGAACGACCGTAACTGGTCCACCATCGTATTAATGGCTTCTTTGAGCTGGAGAATCTCGCCGCGGACATCGACGGTGATCTTCCGGGACAAGTCGCCGCTGGCCACAGCGGTTGCGACCTCCGCGATGTTACGGACCTGGCCGGTCAAATTGCTGGCCATCGAATTAACGGAGTCTGTCAGATCCTTCCAGGTTCCGGCTACACCGGGTACCTGCGCCTGGCCTCCAAGTTTGCCGTCGGTTCCCACTTCGCGCGCCACGCGCGTCACTTCGGCAGTGAACACGCCCAGTTGCTGAATCATGGTGTTGACGATTGTGGCTGAACGAAGGAATTCACCTTCCAGCGGTCGCCCATCAACGTCTAACCGCACGGTTTGGGTCAGGTTGCCCTGCGCGACCGCGGCAATGGCTCGAGTCACTTCCGTCGTGGGCCGCAAAAGATCCTCAACCAGCGTGTTCACCGAGACTTCCATGGCCCCCCAGGCGCCGCGGAGTTGCTGAAAGCGGATCCGCTCACGCGTCTTTCCCTCTTTACCCACCGCCAGGCCCACGCGGTTCAACTCGCGCGCCATCTGTTCGTTGGCGGCAATGATGTCGTTGAACGTGTCAGCGATTTTCCCCTCCAAACCGGTCCACACTACGGGGAGCCGAACGGAAAAGTCTCCGTCACGCATGGTTTGCAGGGCGCCAAGAACCGACTGCAGTGCCTTTGACTCACCAATTGCAGGTTGGGCGAGGCCCTCTTCGGGCGCAGCAACGGCGGAATTTCCGTTCCTAGGTGTGTGATTTGCAAGCGCCGTGCCGGCATTTGCGTGGCGAGCCTTGCTCATTGTTCTCTCCTTGAACAACAAGAACTTGTTTGGATAGAAGGCGTTAGCCCACTCAGAAGCCGGCAATGCATGTGATGCGATCCAGTGGTTTGCAAGGCTCGGCGTCGGGTTCAATTCGGGTAATCGCGTGGGGTAGGATGCTGTGATTTTATGGAAAGTTGCCTGGAATGGTTGATTGCGGTTGGGCGTATCCAAATCGTCAATGGGTAATTGATTTGCTGGCCCGGCGTCTAATTTGTCCAAGCGGCTCTGGCAAGAGATCTTTCGGAAGCGACTTTGGGAATGACGGGTTTTCACGGAGCGCTCTGGCTGTCCGGTGCGAAAGGAAGGATCAAAAAGGATGGATCAAGCGGTTTTCTGCTTACGGCTTCTTGCGACTTTGAATTTCATGCGAAGACCAGATAATTTTCTGCAGTGCGGGAGTGAAGATTCTCCGGGATCGTCCCGCGTTTTTCGTTCTATTCGGTCCTCGCCCAGAAGGCCTCTCAACCGTGCCGTCGGATTATTGCGCTGCATGGAGAGATGACCACCGAGGGCTCCGGGGTCTTCCTACTCGATCCCGGAGCCTTCAAGCGTGATCGTTTTACACTTGCAATCAACCCGATTCAAGCTTCCACTTGCCCGCTTATTCGCCCGCTCTGACATCAGCAACGGAACGGGACTCTGACAGAATCAATGCGAACGTGTTTGCTCCTGCTACTTTGATTTGCTGTCGATCGGCACGTTGTGAGTCTGGGCAATCTGCTGGATCAACTCCAGGTGCTGAGAGATCACGTTGCTACCTACTTGCGCGGCCTTCTTCACATTCGGATCCTGCGACATTTGCGCTTCGTCGTTGAACTCCTTCAGATCCTGCTTGTGATCCTTCACCATGGCCTTGATGTATTCCTGGTCAAATTGCGGACCCGATAGCCCTTCCAGGCTTGCCACCAACTGCTTGTCCTTCTTGGAAAGCCCATTGGGCTCCTTCACGCCAAGCTGCTTTGCCAGCGGTTTCATAACTTGATCGCCTAATTGCGAGTGGTCTTGCACCATCTTTTGTCCAAATTGCTTGATGTCGGAGCTTTGCGACTTCTGTTCTGCCAACTGTCCTAACTGCACCTCGGCGGCGGCACCTTGCAAAGCTTTTCTCACAAAATCCTGATCGTCAATCGCCTGCATATTCAACTGGCTGTTGTCAGTTGCGGGTAGTCCTGTGTTTGTCGAAGGCAGTTGACTGGACGTGGTTGGCTGCGGCATCGACCCCGGATTGGCTTGCGCGAAAGCTGTAGCCGTTGTCATGAACACAGAAGTGGTAATGAGCAGAATGTTTCTGGACAAAGTATTTGAGATCATTGAGGTCTCCTCCTTCCAGGGAGTCGAGAACGGATTGGGCTTGCCGGGTCGCTTACCGGAGTTGACTGCGCATCAATCAGCTTGGATAAGATGCAATGATCCAAAATGGAGGTTGCCCTCTGCCCTCTTTCCTTCCTTTCGGGTTTTCCATGGATGCTAGATCGAAAACTAATAAGTCGATTTAATTCACCCTACATAGCCAAAGTGAGCGAGCCGGATTCGGCCAACCTTTTGCGCTCAACAGGAATCAATATCAACCTTGGGGGAGTGCCGCAATTACCGAGGCAGGGGTGCGCTCGGGTGAGTCGTCAGCGGTAAGGACTGTTCCGGTCGATCCCCGCCCTCACTGTGAAAGCGGGGATGATCCGGAGTCGCAAGCTAACTTCTGCAGGTAACAAACTTGATAGGAGATGCCGACATGTCGTTCCCTCAGGAATCAAGAAACATATTTGCTGCACCGGTCATAGCGCTTCGATCTCTCGCACTGTTAGTTTTCGTGTTTGCAGCTTATGCAACCGCCGCTCATGCACAGTTCGACGCATCATTGCGCGGCACAGTGACCGATCCATCCGGAGCAGTGATACCCGGCGCAACCGTGACATTGAGTAATAAGGACACGAACCAGACCCGGACGGCGCAGTCTGACGCAAGCGGGATCTACACTTTCAATGCCCTGGCACCCGGTAGTTACCGCGTAGTAGTCGAGCGGGACGGGTTCAAGAAAAAAGAGATCGCCCAGGTTGTTCTCATTCCAGAGCAACCAAATGCGCTTGACCTGCGCATGGAATTGGGTGATGTTCAGCAGACAGTGACTGTAAATGGATCGGCTGCGCCGCTGCTCGACACAGACACAGCGACAGTCAGCGCAACAATCAACAGCAATGAGATCCAGCATTTTCCTTCCTACAATCGCGACGTATTCCAATTGGCGCAGCTCACGCCCGGAGTCTTCGGCGATGCATCGCAAGGCAGTGGCGGGGGGAGCCTTGAATTGCCGGGAAACCAGGGGCCTGGAGGTTCGAGCAGCGGATCGGCCGGCATTTTCCAGACGGAAAACGGTCCGCAGATTCAGACTCGCGGCGGCCAATATGAAACAAATGGCATTACAGTCGATGGAATCAGCACCGTCAGCGCAGTCTGGGGCGGCACGTCAGTCATCACCCCCAGCGAGGATTCCGTGGGAGACATGAAGATTGTCTCCAACAGCTATGACGCTTCGGTCGGTCGCTTCAGCGGCGGACAGATTCAGGTGACTACGAAGAGCGGTACGAATGATTTTCACGGGAGCTTGTTTTTCAAAGCTTCGCGGCCCGGCCTCAATGCGTATCAACGCTGGAACGGTGTAGGGTCCGACATTCCCGGTACGCCCGCATCCCGTGGCTTGAACAGGGACGACACCCGCACCAACAACGATGGCGGCAGCCTGGGCGGACCAATCTGGAGGAACAGGATTTTCGCATTTTTCAACTATGAGCAGAGCCCGGAATCTAACAGCACCACGGCGCAAGGGTGGTATGAGACATCCCAGTTCGACAGTACGGCCGGACCTAGCGGAAGCATTGCTTCGCAGTATCTATCCTATAAAGGTGAAGGCGTTGCCTCCAGCAGTTTGATCCAGGAAACTTGTGCGTCAATCGGGCTGCAGGAAGCCATAAACTGCAACACCACGACTGCCGGCCTGGATGTGGGGTCACCATTAAAAGGAGTGGCTCTCGGCGCGCAGGACCCCACTTACACCTCGTCTAACTCGCCAGGCGTAGGAGGCGGCCTCGACGGTGTTCCGGACATCGGATACTTCAATACCGTGAACCCTACAACGATTTCGCAGCAACAGTACAACGGCCGTCTCGATGCTCAAGCAAGACAGAATGATCATCTGAGTTTTGCGATTTACTGGGTTCCGCAAACCACCACTGACTTCCAGGGCCCCATACGATCGGCCAATCTTTGGCATCACTCCCAGGTCAACGATGCATTCTCCGGTATATGGAACCACACCTTCTCTGCAAGTCTGCTGAATCAAGCGCGCGCGAACGCCGCGGGCTATCGATGGAACGAGATTGCAAGCAATCCACAAGAGCCATTTGGCTTGCCTGCGGACAACATCGGCAGCATCGGCACGGCGAGCCCGAACTATTTCGGCGCTCCGGGGCCGACAGATCTGAACCAGTGGACTTACGACTTCAACGACGTGCTGACGAAAGTGATCGGCCGTCATAACATCAAGACCGGCGGCGGACTTACCAGGCTTTACTATCTCAACAATGCAGTTTATGCGGCACGCCCTAACTTTAGCTTCTATAACATGTGGGACTTCGCCAATGATGCGCCGGACAGCGAGAGCGGCCAGTTTGATTCCGCTACCGGCATTCCGTCCGCAAACCGCGAAGACAACCGCGTCAATATTTGGGGTGTGTTTGTCCAGGACGACTACAAAATTCGCCCTAACTTGACTATCAACGCCGGTTTACGCTGGTCTTACTTCGGGGCATTCGACTCCAAGGAGAACAACCTCGACTCGCTGCAATTTTCGCCGGGCGCCAATCCACTGAGCAGTCTAAGCGTTCGCGTGGGCGGACCGCTTTATACCCCACAGAGAAGCAACTTCGGCCCACAGCTTGGATTCGCATGGCAGCCAATTCAATCGGAGAGCCGATTAGTAGTGCGCGGCGGCTTCGGAATCAATTACAACCAGAACGAGATAGCGATTCTCGCCAACGGATTCGGCAACCCACCTAACGTAGTGAACAAGGACTTCTGCTGCTCGACTACGACCACCAATATCCCCGGCATTCTGTACGAGACGGCGACGAGCATCAATTCTCTGTTTGGGTATGCGCCCAACCCTGCGGCCATCACATCCTTCGGGTCCAATAACCTGCCCACGAGCAGCAGCCCCATCTCTGTCACAGCCTTCCCATCGAACCCGAAGACCATCACCAACTACCACTATTCGCTGGACACGGAATATCAGTTCCCGCGGAGCATTGTGGCTACGCTCGGCTACCAGGGGAGTGAGTCGCGCCACCTGCTGGTGCAGTCGAATTACAACGCTATCGCGGTCGGCGATGGAGTGCCGTTGAACCCGGTTGCCAATTTCATCGATTACTACGCCAATACCGGAACCGGAAACTACAACGCCTTGATCGCAACCCTGAGGCACAACTTTGCCAACCATTTCAACCTTGAAGGGCAATATACCTGGGCAAAGGCGATGGACGAAAACTCCGGCCCGTACTCCGAAGATCCTTACCCGTACGATTCACATGCAGCCTATGGGCGCTCTGACTACAACATAGGAAACGCATTCAAGCTCTTCGGTATGTGGCAACCTGTTTTATTCCGTGGAACGAACGGGTGGGCGGAGAAGGTTGTGGGCGGATGGTCGCTCAGCGGAATCTATAACTGGCATACCGGCTTCCCATGGAACCCCGTCTACAACGCCAACACCAGCGGCTCGGCGCTCTATTACAACGGCAGCGGATACGATCAGATTCGCCCAGCGGCCTACCTGGGCGGGGCGGGCACGAGTACAGGCAACAGCGTGTTCAAGCAGACGGTCAATCCTAACTACGGCGGGAACGGGACTGCTTACTTCGCACCATCTTCGTTCGTGGTTGGACCCGCGTTTCCAAGCGCGGCGCCGCCGCCGGTTCCGGGCATCAGCCGCAACAGTTTGAATGGGCCCGGATACAACGATGTCGACGCCTCATTGAGCAAGGGGTTTGGCTTGCCCAGCATGCACTTCCTGGGAGAAAACGCCAAGCTCGAAGTGCGCGTCGACACTTACAATCTGTTCAACAAATTGAACCTCAATACTTCGACCATTGATAACACGCTCGGTTCGGTGAATCCAGACGGTACGATCCAGTCGGTCAATACTGATTTTGGCGTGGCCCGCAGCGCGCTGGGCAGCAGGACAATTCAACTGCAGGCCCGTTTCAGCTTTTGATCCGCAGTGCCATTCGGTAGACGGCAGAGATTTGGAGTCGCAGGGCCAAGCAGGCAGCACAAAACGGGTGAGGATGAGCGCACCGCGCTCAAACACGGGTCATTGACCGGAGAAAGGCGGTATGCGCATCGCTTTGCGCGAGTGGTGCGAGAAAACACCTGCTATTCCAAGGAGAACTTGAAGGCCGTACCGAAACCGTAGGCGCCACGTCCCGTTGTTGTTCCGTACAGGTTGCCGTCCTTGCCCTGCACCAGGCCTGCAAAAGGGTTCGCGCCGTCGCCATTCAGCGCGTCGAAACTGTGTCGTTTGGTGAATACGCCAGTTAGGGTGATTTCGAAGATCGTGCCCTCACCATAAATCCCGCCGGAAAGAGTCACCCCGTAGAGATTCCCGTTGGTGGCCTGGACCAAGCCTGCCCAGGGGTTCGCGCCATCCGCGCCGCCGAAATCGTGCAAGGTGGTCAGAGTGCCACCTGGAGTCATTTCGAAGATTGTGCCATCGAGGTACTTCCCGCCTTTGATGGTGGTCCCGTAAAAGTTGCCATTGCTGGCCAGCACCAGGCCGGCGTAAGGCTGGTGGCCGTCCGGGTCGTCGCCCATGCCGATAAAGCTGTGCAGATTGGTAAACGCGCCATCCGGAGTGACTTCGAAGATCGCGCCCGCATCGTTCACACCGCCGGCATAGGTTGTCCCGTAAAAATTTCCGTTGGCGCCCTGGACGAGTCCCCCTTGTGGGCCGTTGCCGTCAACGCAGAAGTTGTTGGCTATTTGAGCGCAGAAACCGTGAAGCGTAGTAACCGTACCTTCGGGGGTGATCTTGAAGACAGTGCCTCCGCCATAGGGCCCGCCTAGAGATGTCGTTCCGTAGAAGTTGCCGTCCCTGCCCAGGACAAGGGCCCCGAAGGGTTCGGCGCCGTCCTTGTACCTGCCGAAGCTGTGCAGTTTCGTCAGCTTGCCACCCAAGGTGATTTCGAACATTGTGCCGTTCAAGTTGGACCCGCCGGCATAGGTTGTTCCGTAAAGATCGCCGTTCGCACCCGCGACAAGCCCGGCCTCCGGGAAGGAACCGTCAGTGACATCGAAGCTGTGCAGGGTAACCAGAGTGCCCGCCGGAGTCATCTCGAAAACGGTGCCATCGCGGTTCTCCCCTCCCGAATAGGTTGTCCCGTAGAAGTTGCCGTTGCTCGCCTGAATGAGACTGCCGAAGGCTTGACTGCCATCTGAGCCGTCGAAGTTGTGAAGGGTGGTGAGCGTTTGTGCAGGTAGGGCGACTGGCGCGATCACACATGACAGGAAAAGACATAACACCTGCCTGGCCCAACTCGAAGTGTGCATATTCCCTCCTCGCCGCGTTGCGGCATATGGCAATGTAAGGCCATTGTCTACCGGGGGTATAGTTCCGATGGTACACCTGGTTTCTGAAGATATACAGCCTTGTACGCGATCTATGGCAGGCGCGCCCGATTCAAGAACCTTCGACAATAAGATGCAATTTGGCTTGTTTTGCCGTTCGGGAGAAAACCTGCCCTGTTGTCTGAGCAGCAGAGAGTCTCTGCGTTCGTCCGGCCTCATGTCATCAAAGAATCAAATCGCCGCAGACAGCAAAGCCCCACGACTCGCGATGTTCGAGGCGTGGGGCTTTGTGACAAAATGCGGCCACAGTAGCGGTCAGTGCAGGCGGGCACTGTGCTTCGCAATTCGGGTGTGTTAGGACCTCCTCTGCAGTTACCGGTTGAACGAACTTCCTGGCCAATTAGGCTAACAGCGCTGCATCCGCTGCGGGCTGGCTGAGCCGTCTTGTTTCGTCATGGTGGATTAGGGCCAGAACTTGCCCAGGTGCCTGCAGAACTTTGTTTGGACATTGAAGCGGCGAAGACTTTGCGGGCCTATGAAAATCCTTTTTATATCGTATGGAGAAGTGTTCGCCCGTTGATTTGTGCCCCCGTAGAAGGAAAATGCGGCACGGTATCCCGCTTCTCGAGCTATTCTTTTTGTCTCATCGTTGAAACTGTGCCTGCTCCCTACCGGATAAGCCAATACTTCGGCTTTCGCGCCCAGGCGCTCCTTTAGAATTGTCCCGGACTTCGTTAGCTCCTCAAGTTGTTGGGCCGGACTCAATTGACTCAGGACAGTGTGCGAATGTGTATGAGAGCCGATCTTCATCCCGCATCGGGTCATCTCGCGCGCTTCCTCCCAGCTTAGAAATCGTCGCGATGTGTTAGGTATCTCCCTTGCCCGAGTCTGTTCTTCGAGCTCGCGGATAAACTGCGTGGGGTCTGAATTCCTGGGACCCTTATAGAGGTCGAGAACAGCTTCCAAGCTCTCAGCTAAGCTGTTCTGATCAAGATTTACGGTCAGCTCGGTTGGGTAGCGGAGTGTGAACCGGCGCTTCCGCGAATTCCTGATTAGATATGCGATACGATCCCACCAAGGGATCTGCGAAGATCCAACCATGCTCGTGGCGAGAAAGAAGACTCCTTCAACTCCGTAAGAGCGCAGGATCGGAAAAGCTATCTCGTAGTTGTCCAGATACCCATCGTCAAAAGTGATCAATACTCTTAAGCGGCGTGACTTCTCCTTTATGGTGCCGTCGGCAAAGGCCAACGCCTCCTCGAGCGAGACAAGGGACGCGCTTCGCTTGAGGCAGGAAACTTGATCGTGGAACTGATCTGCGGTCGCCGAAAACATCTCGGTGAGAAATGGATCGTCATCCGCATTCCCGATCCGGTGGTAATTCAAAATTACCAGCGAATCTTGCTCGGGAAGCCGCGAAACCACGTGAGAGGATCCGCTCCAGAACAATGCAGATGCCAGCAGCTCGCGCTTTCGACGGAGATGGAGGCTAGTTGTCATCTTAAGCATCCCCTTTTCCATGCGGAGTCTCCCAAAATCTGCAGCGACTAAGTCGCACTTAATAACAATTGCGGCCAACAATCTTATTCGATCTGCTAAATGCGTACACAATTAGGAAGGCCGCTAACCTGGGATAGGTCCTGAACCAGGAGGGATTCCCTGATTTGAAAACCTTCTTCCGCATACCTGCAGAACCACCATCGCGATATACAGTGGATTCAGCAGAATGTATCGCTTCCATAGACGGGTGGGTTCCGCAGCCAGACGAAATAGCCATTCGAGCCCCCGGCTCTGCATCCAACCTGGAGCTTGAGGCACAAGCCCGGCAACAAATGCGAAAGCGGCCCCAACGGCCAGGATTGGCATGGAGAGAAGACTGCGAAGTTCGCAGGCCCAAATCTCCTGCCGTGGGCAGCCAATGCCAACAAAAGTGACCTTTGCGCCTGAAGCGCGAATCCGAAGGGCAATTTCAGCCCTTTCTTCTTTGGAGATCGGCCCAAAGCGCGACGGTTCACAGCCAGCTATCTCAAGATCGGGAAATCTCCCCGCGAGTGCCCTGCGCAGTTCAGTCAAGAGCGATTCTGTTGTTCCATAAAGATAAATGGGGATGCGCTCCCGCTCGCATGCTTGCATTACCTTGAGCGTGAGGTTTGGTCCGTAGACGCGGTCGGTCAACTTAGCCTTATACAGTAGATTCAGAGCCCAGCGCACGGGCTGACCATCAGGCGTTACCAGGTCCAACGAGTTTAGCCGGAAGCGATGCTGAGCGTTGATTGCTCCGGTCATTACGCCGTGAACGGCCAGTGCGGATACCGCAAAGCCACGCCCCTCGCGTGCCGCGGCCATAATGGCGCCCACCGCAGCCTCATAGTCCACCACATTCACCTGGACTCCGAGAAGATTATGCTTCCCTCTGTCGATCATGCATTCACCACCACTTTGTGCGCCCAACGATCCTGCATGGCTTCGTGGATTTCCTGCAGGATTGCAGGCACGTCGTAAGTAAGTTTCCAATCCGGGTAATGGCCCTGAAAACGCGAGACGTCGCTGATCCACCAGATGTGATCGCCCTGCCGATTTCCGGCCTCATATTGCCACTCGAGTTCGCGTCCACATATATCCCCGCAGAGCGCAATGGCCTCCAGCATGGAACAGTTGCTGACTCGTGAGCCTCCCATGTTATAAACGGCGCCTGAACGAGGAGCGCGGAAGAAACACTCAAAGGCCGAGATCAGGTCCGCACTGTGAATGTTATCCCTTACCTGTTTCCCCTTGTATCCGAAAACCTTATAAGGGACCCCAGTAACGCAGCACTTCATTAAGTAAGCCAGGAAGCCGTGCAGTTGCGTTCCTGAGTGGTTTGGGCCCGTCAGACATCCTCCGCGAAAACAGGCAGTGTTCATTCCGAAATAGCGTCCGTATTCCTGAACCATCAGGTCGGCAGCAACCTTCGATGCGCCGAAGATGCTGTGAGTGGATTGGTCGATGGACATGTCCTCCGAGATCCCACGCTTGTAGGCATGGGTGGGATCGATCTCCCATCGTGTCGGCATTTCAACCAGCGGCAGAAGATTTGGAGCGTCCCCATAGACCTTATTTGTTGAGGTAAAAAGGAAGACAGCGCTGGATGCGTATTGGCGCGTCGCGTCCAGAAGAGTAAGTGTGCCTGTCGCGTTCACCGAGAAATCGGTAAATGGCTCTCTCGCCGCCCAGTCGTGCGATGGCTGTGCCGCGGTATGAATGACAAGCTTGATATCGCTCCCATATTGGCGAAACACGCGAAAAATGGATTCTGCATCGCGGATATCAATGGAGTGGTGCTCATAGCCGGGTAGTCCAGCCAACTGTTGCCGCATCCACTTCGTAGATCCCTCATCGCCAAAGAAATATCGCCGCATGTCATTGTCGATTCCTACAACCTTCATTCCCAGCGAAGTGAAGTGACGGGCAGCCTCTGAACCGATAAGTCCGGCTGCGCCGGTAATGATCGCAACACTCATTGCAAGTCTCCTTTGTAGGCTTTCTCAGGAAAAGAAAGCAAATCTCCACTTACGCGCGATTACCTTGGGTGTTTTTCGCTTTGTTATGCGGGACCTGCGCACCAGAAGGCTCGCCGAGTTCTGGGCGCGTCCGCACATGTCCAATCAAGAACGCATTGGACCTCGATCGGTCGCGGAATTGCCCAGTCGAAATCCGATTTGAGCAGTTAGGCTGAGTCAAGGAACAAACCATCGTCATCTGAAAGTTGGAATTGAAAATTTAGCGGGAGCGCGAACTTTCCTTTTTTATTCCGAATGTAGATTGGAGTGTGCCCCATAATACGCAGTCCCGACATTGTGGCTCCTCTCTCGCTGGGTCCTTCGGTACCCGCCATCACGATCTCGCAGGCATCTTTAATTCCCATCGCAACCTGCTGAGCGAGAGAGAAGGCGGCTTGCCATCCTTCTGGATTTGGATCCCGGAGCCATACACCGGCCACCCGAGCCTGTCCGCGCAGAACTCCGATCGCGAAATGTCCCTTCGGCCCAGTCTTGGCCTGGATTTTGTAAAGACGCATTTTCATAACTGGACAGCGTAAGAGATACTCGAAGAACTCTGGCGGTCGCGGGCTAAAACAGGTTCCGGAAAAGCAATGAAGATACAACTCTTCAGAGACCGCATCGTATTTGATTTCTTTTGAAGTCCAACCTTCCTCCAAGCAGCACTGCGCCGCTTTCGGCGAGGAACGAAACAAATTCCTGACGAGGCGGGAGGTTCCCTTCCAGCCTCGGTGCTGATATTTCAAGATTTGCTGGAAGGGCCGAACCGTGCGAGTGCCTCGCCACTGCCTTGCGCACTCTTGAAATCCAGAAGCTAACAAAATCTTCCGCGTCTTCTCTGAAATGCCGATCCCGTATAAGAAATCAAACATCGTGCCCATCTTCTTCAGCAAGGCGAAACCGGCGCCCGGCGATCCCGGGGCTGAAGCCCAGTCGATCAGGTGAGCCCCACGCACCTGGCCCGCGCTGAAGGTCAACGGGTAGATGCCGGCATGAGCCACAATAACCCCGTCCCATTCCAATACATAGGAGCGCGGCCCCTCCCAGTCACCGCGGCGATCCCAGTATTTCCATGCCATCACGGCGGGATCCAGGAAATAGGCGTCGCGGCTCGTGTTGAAGGCTTGACGCAAGAAACTGCTCAACCTGCTCAAGTCGTCTATAGAAGTCGGTCGTACGGATGATTCCATTGAGGATTTACCGTTCATAGCTTTCCTCTATCACTCTGCTTCTAATCGCCATGGCGCAGTCTCTAAAAAGCTAACTTTGACTCAGTGCTTAGCTCGCGGCGGGATAACATCGCGTTATAGATTTCTGCATGACGAAGCGCAATCACTTCCCATGCGAATTTGCGAGCGAGGATTCGCGCCTCCGAGGCCTTGCTCCGCGCGTATGCCGGGTTAACGTATAGAGCGTCAAGGCGCGCGAGAGCTTCAACGACGCTATCAGCAAACATCAAGCCATTTAGTAGTTCCGGCGCCGTAGCGGCGCCCTTTCGCGATATGACAGGCAGGCCGTTGTTCATTGCAGCAAGCAAGCTGCCTCGCCTATAGCTCGCCCCGTCCGGAAACGGAAGATAGGCCGTAAGCGAACCTGCCATCACTTTCGCGACTTCGTTCAAATCCAGATCAACCAGCCACTCCACTCCTGATGGTGCTTGAGCGCGGAGCCTTTGAGAGTAATCAGCGTGCTTCTTGGGCGCACTTCCGACCACCATGAACTTGAATGGCCGCGACAGCGCAAGGCATAGCCGGGCAAGTGAGAGGAATTCTTCAATGCCCCGCTCCGGTCTGATCTGACCGAAGTAGATCACATTCGGCGCCCGCTCCAATTCCAATGAATACGTCGGAACATTGCTGCCGATCGGAACAACCTTTTGGACTTGATCCCGAACTCCAATTGAGTTTCTAAACCTGCCTGCTTCAAATTCTGTCGTAAAAAGCAACTGAGAGGTAGTCCAGCGGAAAATATGAGTCGAGAGCCGCTGTACCGATCGAAGCGCGGAATATTCGTGGACCGTTACAACAGTTCTTTTTTTAGCAGTAAAACAACCTAAGATGTGCGGCCAAAGCGACGATCTGTACCCGATGGATGGATATTGAATATGAACGATATCGTAATTCGTTGCCCGCAAGCGGTGACAAAATGACAATGAATCTTTTGCGCCCCAGGTTGGCGCAGCGCAAACGTTGACCGTGGCCCCCATGCGCTCGAGCGCGTCGGCGAGACGGATGGCGTAATCCTTGACGCCGCAATGGTTCGCATATTCCTCTCCGACGATGAAACAGATTTTAAGAGTCATTTCGCCTACAAACGTCCCCTTGACACTCATTGCCGGCTCTTTCCTCGGCAGGTCGATCGAGCAGCAGGCTGGAGCTGCCCTCAGCTTTACTCATCAAGAACGATCTGACATACATCAGTTAGATGTCATGCTTCGATAGACCTGCAGATATCTCTTTGCCATTGAGGCCGCGGAGAAGTTCGTTTCGACATCCTTGCTGGCCTTTCTCCCAAGCCTGGATCGTAGTTCCTTGTCCTCGATTAGATCGAGCACCTCAGCAGCCAGTGTGCTTGCATCCCCGGGTGTGCACATGATCCCGTTCGTCCGGTTCTCGACCACCGCGGGAATTGAGCCGACCCTCGAAGCGACGACGGGCAAACCGGAAGCCATCGCCTCAAGAAGCGCCATTGGCATCCCCTCGATGAGAGATGGCATTACTAACACGTCCAGACATGAGAGGATCTCGGGGATGTCTTCTCGCACGCCAAGAAAGCGTACAGACTCCTGAATGCCCAGAGCGATTGCCTCAGTTTCTAAACTTTGTCGACGAGGCCCGTCACCGACAATGAGAAACAATGCGTTGGGAAAGTCCTCAAGAATCGTCACGGCAGCGCGCAGGAGATATTTGATCCCTTTTTCGTGGGAAAGACGGCCTATTGCACCGACCAGCGGACGCTGGCTCCAGTTCATTTTCTCGCGCAAGTCTGACTTTGGGATACAAAATGGGCTCGGATCTATCCCGTTGTAGATGATGTCCGCGGGAATCGCAAACCTGCGCACCTGCGGTTTCATATGGTCAGATACCAGAACAACACGATCGAGGCCATGGAGAATCAAGCGATCCAGTACCGAAATGAACCAGCCTCTTGGGGTACCCGTGTGCCAACTGTGACACGTGCTTAAGATTGGAATGCCGCCATTGCGCAGCGCCAGCCATGAATATAGATTGGGCTTGATATTGTGGCAGTGTATGAGATCTATTTTGTGACGCTCCACTATTGCCCGCAGTGCGACAACCGCGCTCCAATCAAAGCGCCCCTTACATGTTATTTGTTCGGCCGTAAGTCCGACCTGATTGGCATGCTCTAATATCTCTAAATGAGCGTCTTTGTGAGTATTGCGAAACGCGCCGACCACGGAATCGACGCCGATCTTCTCAAGCTCCAAGGCTAGCGTGACGCAGACTCGCTCCGCTCCGTAGAAACCGAATGAGCTGCTGATAAGTTGCAGGACTTTCATAACGTCTGAATCCTCCTTGCCGCATCTTGTGGTGCAAAGTAATTCAATTCCAGCTTGAGTTTGAACCGCTCACTTTAGACCGAGAGGCAATATTGCTGCGCCGGCTAACTCTTAATCAAGAGTTTATGCTTGGATGCACATAGCAAAGGACATCTCAGGTGCCAGCCTTTACTTTCCTTTGGCATCTATTAGTTATGTGAGTTTTCAAAGTCGACTGGTACCTAGCCACGATGGGTTGCCATTTGTGGTAGGTCTCTACATATTGTCTTCCCGCCTCAATCATGCGAGAACGACACTCCGAATCTGCCAGGAGACGAATTACGTATGAAGCAAACTGTTCGTCATCGTCGCACACAAAGATGTCTCGCCCGGATTCGACGTTCAATCCGTGTACGGCGACTCTGCTGGCGACGACTGGCACGCCCATGGCCATCGCTTCCAACACTTTGTTCAGGATGCCTCCGCCCATTCGAACCGGCACCACTGCGACGCCTGCCTTTCGAATCAGTGGACGAACATCCTCTACAAAGCCGGAAACCTCCACGGAGGAGTCTTGAGTGAGCTCGAGGACATCCGGCAAAGGATTGGATCCAACAACGAAGAATCGTGCGAAGGCAGCTCTCTTTTGCACTGCGGACCAGATGTCGTTATAGAAGTGAACTGCAGCATCGTTATTTGGAAGGTAGTCCATCTTGCCGACAAAGCAGACTCCTTGTGGCTCCGCGGGCGATGGTATGTATTGGAAGTAGTCCAAGTCCACTCCATTTGTAAGGCAATTGCTGACGTGGATCTTTGAATCGATCTTCTTGAGGTCCACTTCATTCTCAGGAGTCAGCACAGCCACGAGATCTACTTTGCGTGCAGTTTCCCGCTCATACCGCCGATTGACCACTCGGTAACAAGAAAGTGTGAGGCGATTCATCCAGCCTCGGGCGAAACGGATCGAGCGTCGTTCATTTGAGTCGGCGACGCTGTGCATAATCCAAACCTTCAGTGCATCCAGGGGTTGGCGCAGGTAGATGCCGGCATGGACATCTGCCTCAACCACCTCGAATTTCCTGGAATGAACCTCGCGGCGAATCCATTCGTTGGCATCCTTACGGAAGTAACCGCGCACATAATATGGAATGCCGGTCACTACACTGCGCAGAAAGTTGAAGGCACGCTCAATTGCGCCCCGGGAGACTCTTATCGTGGGCATGCGGATTACATGAACATCGCAGTAACGCTGCATCTCTGCGATCGAGCTTTGCTCCGGCTGCCGATCGACCACGCACAGAAGAGTCACATCGTTCCCGTTGCTCAGATGTTTGACGCGCTGGTAAATCTGGATTTTGGTGCCGTCCTGAGGGGGATAAGGAAAAACGGTAGATATCGTTAGAATTCTCATTGAGATATTGGATTCGATTGTCTGGTTAGGCCTTGCTGTGGAGTTAACGGCTCTGCTCGGGCGCCCCATTCTTTGGCAGAGTGGGTTATATACAGGGCAAGCGATTCCGTCGACAGGAGCTAACTAACGCTTGTAGCTGCGTGGTGCTTAGTTGTTTGCAAGGTATTGAGTCAGGAGCGGCCCGACATGTTTTGCGCCGTACATGAAACGCATGATTGGCCCAAAAATCGGCGAACTTGCAGCCCCTACAATGAACAGGCCAGGAATAGAAGTCTCGAAGCGCGAACTGAGCGCCGGAATCCCACCTCGCCCCTCCCGGGCGATTGATTGACAAAGCGAAGGATCGAGGTAATCGAGTCTATCTATGTCCACCTCGAATCCTGTGCCGGCGATGATATGGTCCGTCACGAACCCTTCGCGACCTTGCGGCCCTCGTGAGACTACGCACAAACGATTACCCACTACCCTGGCGGATTCAATCTCTGAATTCAGACGGAGTTCAACTTTGTTGACCAAGCGGCTGCGAAGCCACCAGGATCCGCTCGATCTATACGAATTAGCAACGAATCGGTGCCGCTTGTCAGGGGAAAAGCAGCGTCGAAATGCCCGCGGAAACTCAGAGAGAGCGACAGCAGACCAGCCAGGCGCGAGTGCTCCGTCGGGAGCAATAACTCGCTGAGAAAGAGAGCGTGGCTGCGATGGAGGATTCCATTCAACCCGGCCTTTTCTCACGAGTATCAGCACTCGGGCTCCTGCTTCATTAAGTAGTGCCGCGGTTTCAAGTGCCGACTGCCCTGCGCCAATGATTGTAATGTGACGGCCTGCATAATCCGCCACGGCCGCCATGCGCGAACTGTGCACGAGCAGAGGCTCTGGAATATGACTCAGCTGTTGCGGCGTCTTGGAAAACGCCATATATCCAGTTGCCAAAACCACGCGCCGGCTTGTGAAGACAGACCCATCAGCCAGCGTCATAGAAAAGTCATTGCCCTTTCGGCGAATCGAGGTGATCCGAACATCGCGGCATTCGCCTACTGCATGGGCCCGAAACCACGCTGCGTATTCTAGAAACAATTCAATTGGCAGAGGATCGCCGACCGGCCGATACGGAAGGTTCATTTCTTTCGAATAGCGCTCAAGAGTAAAGCGGCGTTCGGGGTCCCACAGATTGGAGGCAAATCGCTCCGACTTCAAGATCATGCCTTCCGGCATGTAACGGCGCCAGCTCTCCATGGGCGAACCAAAGAGTTGAAATGGCAGCCCCTTGGCGCGAAGGTGGGCGGCCACCGAGAGCCCGTACGGTCCAGGCCCAACTATGGTTGTATCCAGGTCAGCCATTTGCCCGCTGTTCCGGTGACCGTGATAAGCGACGAATAAGCATGGCAGCTTGAACCATTGCCCTCACGACGAAGCGCTCCAGAAAATAGTAGTAAAGGGCCGGTAGCGGATCCAATATCCGGAAAACACCGTCCACCACCGAGGTCCCAGGCAGCAAGGCGCCGCCGGGGATGCGATGGCCCATGCTTGATCGCCAAGCTACCGGCTTGACCGCTCCGCTGGTGACATCTGCGGGTTTTCCAAGCTCTGCCCAATAAGTAATCAAGGGCAGATTAACTCCACAGAGTGTGGCGATCTCTTCCTGCCAGTCTGTTCGCCCCACGGTGGGTTCAACAATGACAAAGCGCCGTGTTCTGCTGTCGCGCTTGAATTCGAGGCTGCCCAATCCACGGTATCCAACCTTGACGATAAATCGTGACACCAGCGCACTGAGCTCAGCCGATTCTTCGCGTGCCGCAACACAAATCGCTGTATTGCCAATTCCTGGGGGGCTGCACACCACCTTTCGCCCGGAGAATAGTCCCACCAAATTCCCATCGCAATCGCAGCTAAACAAGCTGAAGAAGATTTCTGTGTCCGGCCCGTGGATCCACTCTTGAACAACGATTCGTGGCGCACAAGCCAACATTCGGGTTGCAGCAATTTCGCCCTCGGCGAGCGTATTTGCCCGTACCGCCCGCTCTACGGCATTGGCGTGCACCAGTTTCTTGTCAGCGGGTTTGATGATGAGCGGCATCGTTAAACTCTGCAGCAACTTCAAATCAGCCGTGGTTTCAAGCGAAACACCCGAAGGCACATTAAAACCCTCACGCTTTGCCAGTTCCTGAAAGAGGGATTTATCGGCAAGTGACCGCAGCATCTCCGCCGGAGGCAAACTAATACGATAGAGAGTCTGGATTTTATCGCGATTCGACGAAACAGCATCGACACATTCATCGCCAGTGAGAATCAGGACCGGGCGGTTATTGAGCCGCGACCCTAGTTCCATTAAGCCATCTATCAGATCGGGTTCGCGAAGGCTAGGAACGCGAACAAACCTGCAGAGCCTAGACCAGCCCGCCGTGCAGAATCGTGAGGTAGCCACAAGATAAATCGGCATGCCGCCGCGTGACAGACTCCGGACGACTCCCAGGCTGTTGAGAGTTCCTTCCACCACGACAACAGGCACATGTGACTCACAGTTAGGCAATCTGCACCGTTCGCTTAGCCTACTCTTTCCAACTCAGGACAACCGCTTCGGTTCTCAAGCGGGTGTCTACCATTCGGCCCGTTGTTCCGATCGGCACGCCACCTTGCTGCTGCGCCTTCACATTTTCACTGCTCCACATCACTGCGACCAAGGCCATCAGGATGAAGGAAAACAGCAAATTCATCCCCGAATCATATGACTCTACATTCATCTCAAATACAAACACGATCATCGAGCACAAAATGCCGACGCCCATCGGTAATCCACGCCGTGCAAGAAATATGGCACGATGAAAAGCAATAACAAGGAACCACACAAAGGCCCCCAGTCCGATGATTCCTGTCTCAGCCAACGTCAAGAAGAATTTGTTGTGGACCACATACTCGAATTTCTGCCTCTGGCCGCTGGGGATAAAGCCGTTCATCTTGAGCTCGTAGTTATTTACTCCTTCGCCGACGAGCGGAGAATGAGCTGCCATGTTCAGTGCAGTGCCAAGCAGCCCCACCCGCGCCATGAGATTGTCTGTACCTTCGTCTACACGCTCGCTGATCTTATCTTTCAGGCCAACCCCCAGGAGGGCTAATAGGACACAACAGGCGAGGATATGCGTGACCTTTATGCGATTCTTTCGAAACAGGAAAACCATCAAAGGTATCGACGCGAAAGCCAGAAGTCCAGCTGCCGCCCTTGTCAGCGTGCAACCGATCCCCGCCAAACCCGCGCAAATGGCTAGGCCCGCCAGAATCTTGCGTGCGCGGCTGTGCGGGAAAAAATATTCAATCGCTACCACCGGTAAAAGCGTGGCCAGAAGCGCTGCGGCCAGCGTCGGAGAGCTAATTCCCCCGGCGCGAAAGTCCGACTCACCAGCCTCGGCGATGAGAGCAGCGTTCCTCGGAATGTTGACGTGCGTAATCATCTCGACAACACAAATGCCTCCCATGGTGAGGACGGAGCAAACAATCGCAACGCGAGCTGCATGAAGTTCCTGTTTTCCAAGTGCCAGCGCTAACACCAGCACGACGAATAATGCCGCAACCCGAAGATGAGTTAGTATTCCGTAGACGCTGAGTTCCATGTCCGCCGAATTTACAAGGGACAAGATGTCCGCCATGAGCAGGAGCGCTAATGGGGCCAGGAACGCACGCAAGCCGAGAACGGTCTTCGTAGTTCCCTTTTGATATTCAACGGCACATAGGATCAACAGCCAAATAGTCCAAATGTCCGTCAGTTCGATCGTGAGCCCGTCCGATGCCCCAATGTACGGTCGGTAGATAAAGTGATGCACCAATTGGGACCAAGAACTAAACACAAGGCCAAAGACAGCGAAAGGTCTGGCTCCAAATGCCCAAGATGCACCAACTACCAACGGGATCAACCCAACTGCCGCAATCGTAAGCCACAAGTGCGATACCGCGACTTTTGAAATCAGACAGCAACAAATCACCAGCACAAGAGTCGCCAGAGAGCCCGCAGGAACAGTCAGGCTACTCAAGATGGAAGAGAAAGAGCGCGGCGAATTAAAACTCAGTTGCCCCATGCCATCTGACATCGCGACCTCGCTTTGCATTAGCCCTGACTTCTACAGCAATCGAAAACGTGGGCGCACGGTCTCAATTAAGCTCACCGAGAGAGCCAAGCAATACTTCGTCTGACTGTTCCTTTGGTTCCTACAAGATCTCAGCTGGCGCACGCTTGCCCCGTTGAAGAAGCACTTCTCCTACCCAATTGCTGATCAAGCCTCTGGCGGTCCGAATCTCATTTAAGGAAAACGTTCCAAGGCAAATCAAAGCTATCAGGTAGACCAATGCTCCGAGCAGAATTGCTACTCCGAGCGGCAGAGCCTGCATGTGAATGACCACAAACGCCATGAATAGGGAGCCACCGACAGCCCTGAGAACCGGGACCAGGATATGGGGTCTGAATAGTTTGTTCGACACAAGCCAATATTCGAGAATGGCAAATGCGATGAGCGACACAAGAGTTGCGTACGCCGCGCCGACTGGGCCATACGAATGGATAAACCTCCAGCCCAGAAGGATATTCACAGTTAGGGCAGCAAGATTGCTATACAGATCCAGCATCTGGTTGTGGCTTGCGATCAAGGCGCGCGCGAATACCATGGCAATCGAGAAGATACATACGGTCCACACAAGAACCTGCAAAATTGGCACTGCGGGGTCAAAGCTGTGTCCAAAGACCAGCGGAATGATGCGCGATGCGAGGGCTGACACCCCAGTTGCGATCGGCACCGTCAGCAGCGCCAGGTACTTAATCGAAGCGTCGCACTCCTGTCGAAATTGCTCGCGAGATCGAACAAAGGAAGCCGACAGCATCGGTAGGAGAGCGATCTGATAGCTGAAGAGGAGCGTCTTCAGGATGTCGGTAATACGGCTCCCGGCATTATAGATTCCAACATTCTCGACCGTAACAAGCTTTGATAGGAGTAAGGTATTTACCGACCAGAATGCGGCGCTGGCAATCGTCATGAGAAGAAACGGCAGTCCGGCGAGCATGAGGGTCCAGCAGGATCGAAACATTGCGCGGAAATCCAACGAAAGACTTGTATGCGCTCCTATCGCCACAAAAGCTATCAAGGTTGTAATTGCCCGAACTAGAACCATTCCCTCAATAATTCCCAAAACGCCGTAGCCGTGCCGAATCATGAACACTCCCGCAATGAGCCGCCCTGCCGTGTCGGCAACGGAGAGTACGGCACGAAGGCGCATATTCTGCACGCCCTCGCAAACAGAGAGCGCATACTGCTGCAGGATCGATATCAGTAGGGTCCACGTCAGGATGCGGATACCCTGCGCGACCTCCGGAGGGTAGTTCAGGAAGTGGACAACGGCCAGCATGGCCGGCAGAACGACCGCGCTTGACAGAACCGCGACCCCAATGGCGCCGCTCACGTAGAACGAGAGTCGAGAAGAGTCTGCCGCAATTCCCCGGACAATCATCGTCCCCAGCCCGAGTGTCGCAATCAACTCGAACAGAGCAGTAAACGTCAAGATAATTGTGTACGAACCCATGCCATCGCGGCCCAGTGTCCGAGAGATGACAAGGATAAGAAGAAACGACAGTACCGGCTTTGCGGTTTCTGCGAGGGCCAGATACCCGGTATTCTTTAGCACGGCGCCAAGTCGGCTCATTCGATTTGCAAACCTAGAGTTATGAATTTATATAATCGGTAGCCGCTAGAGTCTTCTGTAAAGCTTCTCTGGAATTGGGAAGGTTCGATTATGCAGCACGGACCCCAACACCCGAACGCCTGCATCCTCCAGGGCGACCTTCGCTTTCCGCGCAGTGACCTTGCGCGTGCTGTTGGCCTCGACAACCAGAATCGCCGCGCCGGCGATTTGACCGAAAATGTCGGCGTCTTCGCAAACACTTGCTCCTGGGACATCGATCAGTACGAACCCAAACGCGTCGTGCAGTTGGCCCATGCGGTGCTTTAGCTCGGTTACGGGCAAGAGGTTCCCCTGTTCGTCGGCCAAAAACCCAATTCCAGCCAGC
>JBEKVS010000051.1:0-22905 GCA_049513795.1 Occallatibacter sp.
CGGAAAACGAACTCGGCGCCGTGGCTCACTGGACAGAACCGCTCGGACCTGGGTTCGTCCTGGTAGCCGGCGCCGACACCCACGACCTGCGCATCTGGGACAACGAGCAGACCTATGGCGCAACCGCCGCGCTCACCAACCTGCACGACCATCAGCGCGACTCCGCCGGCTATGCCGAAGCGATGTGGGTGCATGGCGGATGGACCGCGACCGCCTCCGGCCGGGTGGACTGGTTCCAGAACTACGACGGCCAGTCGGTCACCTGGAACGGGTCTGCGTGGGTGCTCTCGGCCAAGCAGCCCCCGCAATTCGATCAGCGGGTCTTCGATCCCCGCGTTGGCCTGTCGCGCAAGTTTGGCGAACACTGGGCCGCCTCCGCCTCCGGCTTTCGCGCCTTCCGCGCGCCGTCGCCCAACGAGCTTTACCGTTCCACCACCGTCGGCAATCAACTCACCACCCCCAACGGCAACCTGCTCAGCGAGCGCGCCACGGGCTGGGAGACCGGCATAGCCTCACAGTGGCATTGGGGAACGATCCGGTCGAGCTACTTCCTCACCCAGGTCAACCGGCCCATCGTCGCCGTGACCATCAATCCCAATTCGTCGCCCATTCTCCTGACGCGGGAGAATCTCGGCCAGATTGAAAGCAGAGGCGTCTCTTTGGACTATGAGATTGCGCCGCTGCGCTGGCTGGCCGTCGATGGGGGCTACCAGTACGCCCACGCTGTCGTGAGCCGCGGCACCCAGGACCTGGGCAACTGGATTCCCGAGGTCGCCCGCAACCTGGCCTCCATGAATGTGCGCGCCTACCGGCCGGCGTGGGGAACCGTCAACCTGCAAGGCCGGTTAAGCGGCCATCAGTACGACGACGACGCCAACACATATTTGCTGCACGGCTTCTTTCGCCTCGACGCCTACGCTTCGCACGACTTCGCCAAGCGCTTTCAACTTTTCGGCGCCGGCGAAAACCTGCTCAACCGCCAGATTGAAGTCGGCAAAACCCCCACCACAACGCTCGGAACCCCACGCGTCGGCCGCTTAGGCCTGATGATCCGCCTCGGCCGCGAAAGCAAGTAGCGCCATCCTGACTGTCATTCTGAGCGGAGTCGAAGAATCTGCTCTTGTTCTTAGCCCAACGACAGCTGGGTGCCCCAGGTCTCGCTTCTGAGACCTGGGAAACTACCAACTCCAATCTCTCCGCATCAACCCTTCGCCGGCCACGAAGTCTGCCCACCGTGCAGGTAGGCCAGGTTCCCGATATGACCGGCCCGCGCCGCCGCAACCCCCGTCTCCACCGGCGCATTCGGCTCCTTGCGTGACTTCACACACTCGAAGAAGTTCTCCATGTGCGTAATCGTTCCATCGCGGAAGCTGTGTCCGGAAACCACCGGATTCTGCGCGCTGTCCACTCCCTCGCGATAGACCGAGAACCCGCTGCGATTCACTTTCAAGGTCGCTTCCGTCCCGCGAAATTCGAGGCCCCCGTCGTCGATTGAAGAACTCATCATCCCCTCGTAGACCACGTCGAAGCCGGGATAACGAAAAGCCGCCTGCAGCGTGTCGGGGCAATCCCACGTCTCGTAGACATACTTGTCGCCGAGCATCTGTGCCGTGCGCGGCGTGTCGGCCTTCATCGCCCAGTGCACCACGTCGATCCAGTGCGTAAACAGGTCGGTCATGCCGCCCCCGCCAAAGTTCCAGAACCAGCGCCAGCGCTTGAATTTCTCTTCGCTGAACGGCTGGTCGGGAGCTCCGCCGAGCCACATCTTCCAATCGAGAGCCTCGGTGTCCGTCGGCTTCGATGTATCGTGCCGCCCATAGTTCTGCCACCAATAGGTGCGCACCTGCGTCACTCGCCCCAGCGTGCCGCCCTGCACAATTTCGACGGCATCGCGGAAGTGTGTCCAGCTGCGCTGCTGCATGCCGCATTGCAAAATCTGCTTGCTCGAGCGCACCGCCTTGGTGAGCGTCGCGCCTTCTTCGAGTGTGTGCGTGACGGGCTTCTCGAGATACACGTCTTTGCCCGCCGCCAGCGCATCGACCGCCATGCGCACATGCCAGTGATCCGGCGACGCGATGATCACGGCGTCGATCTCTTTCTCCAGCACCTCGTGATAATCGAGGTGCGTCGTCGCCAGTCCGTTCGATCTTTCTTTGATGGCGTCACGGCGCGGCCCATAGACGTCGCTCGCGGCCACAATCTGGTAGAGCCCGGCCTTGTCGGCAGACTCCAGCAGTTGACGCATCCGCCCGCCGGCTCCGATAACCCCGATGCGAAGGGTGTCGTTTGCGCCCAGCGCGCGGGCCGAAGCCAGCGCCGTCATTCCGCTCGCGATGAGAAAGCTGCGTCGATTCAGCATATGAGTCACGGTGCTCCACTCCGTCTGTTCCGTTCCAGCAAATCTCTGTTCCGTTTGCACTGGAAGAGTACCCTGCGGCAAGGCGTGCAGGCAATGCGTCGATGTTTATCGCGCAAGTTGCACAGGAGCCTGTTGCAAGGATGGATGTTGATGAGGCAATCGTCCCGGGTGCCCCATCCTTGCGATTCTTTTCATCGCAAGGGTGGGAGAGCACAAATCCCCACCAGGAACCGCCCGATAGAATCGTGAAATGGCTCTCCAGTTCAACCTCCTCAACCAGGCGCCGACGGGCGGCCGCCGCGCGCAGCTAGTTTTGCCGCATCAGGTGGTTGAAACTCCCGTCTTCATGCCCGTAGGCACCGCCGGCAGCGTAAAGGCCGTTCCACAAGATGTTTTGGAAACGCTAGGCGCCGAGATCATCCTCGGCAACACCTATCACCTTTATCTCCGCCCCGGTCATGAAGCCATCCACCGCATGGGCGGCCTGCACAAATTCATCAGCTGGCCGAGAGCCATGCTCACCGACTCCGGCGGCTTTCAGGTCTTCTCGCTCAGCCAGTTGCGCAAAGTCAGCGATGAAGGCGTCCGCTTCCGTTCGCATCTAGACGGCAGCAGCCACTTCTTTACTCCCGAACATTCCATGGATGTACAAATAGCCCTCGGCGCGGACATCGCCATGGCCTTCGACGAGTGCACCGAATATCCGGCGGACCGACCGAGAGCCCAAGAAAGCCTGCGCCTGACCATGGCCTGGGCCCGCCGCTCGCTCGACCACTTCAACGCCCATCGCCATGAGGTGGTGTGGCATGAGGAACTCGGCGGCCAGACGCAGAGCCTCTTCGGTATCGTGCAGGGCGGCATGTACCGCGACCTGCGCCGCGAGAGTGCCGAGCGCCTCGTGGAGATGGACCAGAAAGGGTTAGGATTTGCAGGCTACGCCATCGGCGGCCTCAGCGTCGGCGAGCCGCGCGATTTGACTTTGGAGATGATCTCCGAAGTGTTGCCCATGCTGCCGTCGAATAAGCCCCGCTACGTCATGGGTGTCGGCTATCCCGACGAAATTGAGCAATACGCGCGCATGGGCGTGGACATGATGGACTGCGTGCTTCCCACCCGCGCCGCGCGCCACGGCCTGCTCTTCACCAGCGAAGGCCGCCTCAACATCAAAGGCAAGAAATACGCCGAAGATCAGGGCCCACCCGATTCAGCCTGCGATTGCATGGTGTGCCGCCGCTATTCACGCGCCTACCTGCGTCATCTGATGCAGGCCGGCGAGCCTTTGTCCGGCACACTGAACACCATCCACAATCTGGCCTACTATCTGGGCATTATGAAACGCGTCCGCGCCAGCCTCCAGGCCGAAAGCTAATCTTTGTCGCAGCCTTCAAAGGGAGATCCTCCAGGCGAAGGGCGCAAATGCGCGCGAGAATCTCGGCCAATTCTCCCCGCCTGAATAGCCTCGAACCTCTCGCGAAATGCCTCCAGTTCTACGCTGGCGCGTTCCACCACTCCTCTCCAGTCCCCAGGCGATCGTTGCCGCAACAGGCGGGCCGTCGGATACCAGGGCGTAACCTCAATCTCCTGCATCCAGCGCCAGTCGCCCAGGTGCGGCAGCAAAATCCAGACGGGACGCCCCATGGCGCCGGCCAGGTGGGCGATGCAGGTGTCGGTCGTAACGATCAGGTCCAGAGTCGCGATAAGCGCAGCCGTCTCCGCCAGATTGCGGTCCGCGCTCGCGCCGTCCCAGATTTGAACGTGCTCCCCGGCGGCAACAAGCTGTTCGCAGGATGCCCCCTTTTGCAATGAGATCCAACTGACGCTTCGCATGCTTAGCAGCGGAAAGAGCGTCTTCAATTCCATTGACCGCTGGCGGTCTGCCTTGTAACGTGGATTGCCTGCCCAGGCGATCCCCACGCGCAAAGCCCGCCGGCCTGGATGCCGCTCCGAGCCAATCGCCGGGAACTTGGTCCATCCATCCGCGCTCGCTTCAAGATCGGCGCCCAGATAAGCGCCTGCCCAGGGCACCGTCTCCGTCGTCGTCTCGAACACCGCCGGCAGGCTCATGAGCGGGCATTCCAGGTCGAACTCCGCAGGCTCGGTGCCCTGCACGACGATCTGGGCGAGTCCGGCCCGAACCACCCCGAGCGAACGCAACAGGACTTCCGCCGCCGGCTGAACCTGGAGGATGATCCCCCCTCCGCGGGCTGCCACCATGGCCGCATAGCGGCAGAACTGGATGGTGTCGCCCAGCCCTTGTTCGGCATGCAACAGAATCCGTCGGCCATCGAGGGATTCCCCCCGCCAGCGCGGCTGGCGAAAGCTCCTCGGGATGCGATGAACCTCGCGGAAGCGCCATCGTGATTCGTACGCCGGCCAGCCTTGCTCCCAATCGCCCAGCCGCAGTTGGGTCAGCGCCAGGTTGTACTGCGCGCCGGCGTGGATGGGGTCCAGGTCGACGGCCTTCTCGTGCGCCTCCAAGGCTTCCTCGGTGCGCCCCAGGTCAAGCAGGGAGTTGCCGCGATTGGATGCGGCGGCTCGGTGGCCCAGTTCCTCGGCCCGCTCAAAGGCCTTGATGGCTTCGGCCAGGCGCCCTTCCGAGTGCAGCAGAATGCCCTTCATGTTCACCGCTTCCGGCTGGTTCGGTTCGCGCGCCAGCGCCCAGCGCAGCCATCCCCAGGCGCCGGGTAGATCCTTCTCCGCGGCGCGAAACTGGCACCAGGCGATATGTGTCTCCACCTGCTCGGGGTTCATGGACAGGGCTTTGCGCAGGTGCGCCTCGGCCAGCTCCGGGTGCATGCGCTCGCGCTCCAGAATGGCCAGGTTGATCCAGCCGGCAACCAGGTCTGGGCGCAGTTGCACGGCTCTGTTCAGCGCCGCTTCAGCGTAGATTTCGCGGCCTTGTTCGCGCAGCAAGCTGCCCAGGTTCATCCAGGCGGCGGCAAAGTCCGGCCGCTCGACCAGCGCGCGCCGATAGCGGGTTTCAGCCTCCTTCAGCCTTCCCAGCCGGGCAAGCACAAACCCGGCGGCAAATTCAGCCTCCGGCAGCCGTGGCCGCAAGGCGAGCGCCTGCTCATAGCGCGCAAACGCATCCGCGAACCGCCCCAGGACGGCCAGTGCATTTCCCAGGCCCAGGTGGGCTGCCACCAGCGTGGGCTTGCGCCGCAAGGCAAGTTCGAAATCCACGATTGCTTCCCGAGGACGCCCCGAGCCAATCTTGAGTTCCGCCAGACCGAGCCGCGCCAACTCATTTCCCGCTTGCAGCCGGATGGCCTCGATATAGGCTCGTTCCGCCGGTTCCAGCCGGCCGGCAGCTTTAAATGATTGGCCCAGGGCGACCCAGGCCAGGCACATCGCCGGGTCGGCTTCGACGGCGGCGGTGGCCATCTGCACAGCGGCCTCGGACTGGCGGCTCGCCAGCGCCACCAAGCTCATTCCCACCAGCGCCTGAGGGTGACGGGGATTCTGCTCCAGCGTCCGCTGATAGCCGAGCGCGACCTCCGTCAGCCCGCCGGTCAGCCCACCCTTGAGCCCGCCGCCCTTGAGCCCACCCTTCTGTCCGAGGGCCGAGCCGTTTGCGGTCTTCTGTGGTTCGACTGTTGCCATCGTAGTTTGCCGGCCGCTCGCACTGGCCGCGTGCAATGCGGCCGTGTGCAGCCGGGAGTCTCACTGACTTGCAGGCTACGACCAGTGGAGCGGCGGCTCAACAGGAAAGCTGCGCGACAACGAGAATTTCGGCGAGGTCGATCCCGTTTTATTTCTGGTTTGTTTTTGGCATTGATGCAGGATGAACTTAGATAATCGCGAGCAAACGCCAGCTCGGCCAATTGCAGTCACCGATGGTGGGGCTATTGGCTCGCCATTACCGCGAGTGGTCAGAGCAAGATATTTGCCAACCGTGATTCTCGTCGCTCATCACACCGATTCGAACCACGCTTTAGAACTGGCTGGATTCCTGATAATCAGGCTCCCATCAAATCTTCCCTCGGTGACAATTTGCGCTTGATCTTCCCTATGATTGGAATCACCGGCTTCAGCACAGTAGCAACCATCGGAATAACAGGTTTGAAAATGCTCCCGATCGTCGGAATGGCAGGCTTTTGCGAGTTTTGGCTGGGGAACTGGTCGAGCAGAACCACATTCAGCAGGGACTTGTTGACACGAATGCGGCCGTTATAACTGATAAAGCCAAGCTTGCGAAAGCGATTCATAAAGAAGCTGACACGCGATCTGGTCGTGCCGATCATCTCCGCCAGTGTTTCCTGCGAAACGGGGGGAATGAATGTGTCCCGCTCTCCCGGCTTTCCAAATTCGGCCATCAGCAGAAGAATGCGGGCTAAGCGTTTTTCACTCGAATTGAAGAGCTGATCGACGAGATCGGCTTGCGTGCGCATGCTGCGGGCCAGCAGAAACTTGAAGAAGAGGTCGGCAAACATCGGCTCGTCATGCATCACGCGCGCCATCTCGTCGCGGGTAATCTTGAGCGCAACGCACGAATTGACCGCTGAGGCAGTTGCCAGGCGCAAGCCGGGGATGGAAGCCAGCGATTCTTCGCCGACAAAGTCTCCCGGGCTGAGCAGGGTAATGGTTGCTTCTTTGCCGTTTTGCGAAACGACCGTGAGCTTGGCCCGGCCGGTCTGGAGATAGAAGACGGTGTCGGCCGGATCTCCCTGGGAGAAGAAAGTGTCCTTCGGTTCCAGATCGATAATCGTGCGGCCAAGCCCTGCCTTCGCCAGAAAGGCTGCGCAGTCGAAGGCATCTTCGGTGGTCCGATAGTCCAAAATATGGCCCCGTTCTAAAAGCTTAGTCAGCGGATCGCCTTCCAGGAAACAACGAAACTCAGTTAAGAACATTGAATGAGGTTGGCGATTCCGTCGAAAAGCAATCGCAATCGCTTGCAACCAAAAAATTGAAATCTGTCCTTGACTGGCGTCGGCTATCTGGCTCCAAGATGCTTCAACGAGCGCCAGCGTCACACCTGGGCAGGATTACCGGCGCCTGACGAGGGACACATTCAAACTCTTGTAATTATCCCGGTTTGTTAAGGCTCATTGCTGTTCTGTTTTGCTCACGCCAGAACGAATCCAGACGGTAAGCGCACGAGCGGGTCGCTCGGCTGCTGCGAGCCCACAGGTTGCGGGGAGCAAATGTGACCATCTTATGAGCTCCCAACCCTGCCAGGATGGCTGTGTGCGTGCCAGATGCTGACAGATGTCATTGCCGGCCAACTCCGCCTTGACGAGAGGCAATGCGCGTCTAGGAGAGATATTGAAGCCATCGATGATCAAGCTGGACTCGGAGCATTGGCATGACGGCGACGCGAATTCTGCTGTTAAGCACGACGTCAGACCCCTCTTGAAGTCTCGCGTGATGACGGCTCGCCGTGTTTCTTTCCAGTTGTTGGTCATGGCCACTTTTGCCGCTGGCTCATTGCTGGCCGGTTCGCAGTCGCTCTCTTCGCCGGCGGGCTCCCCGGTTCAAGGTCCGAATCAATGAGCGGCCAGACAGTGACTACCGCAGCAAGCATCGACACGGCCCCGCCCGAGCAGCCCTACATGCCCTTGCGCGCGACTATCCGCGCAGTGTCCGGGCTGATCAATGGGTTCTTCGGATGGTTCGGAAGCATTGGGGTCTTCTCCTGGCTAGTGATCAAAGCCGCAGTCACTCCGCCCTACGAATGGCGCGAATTCATCCGGCAGTTGGACGAAGTAGGGTCGAAGTCTTTCCCCTTGGTCGCCTTAGCCGGCGCGGCACTGGGTGTGATCATTTCGCTCGAAGCGCGTTACAGCCTGAGCCGTTTCGGCGCCAAATCCATGTTTCCCGCGACGCTGGTCTACTCCGTGATCCAGGTGATGGGTCCCATCATTACCGGCCTGGTCGTCAGCGGCCGTGTAGGCGCCGGCATTGGCGCGGAACTGGCCTCGATGAAAGTCTCCGAACAAATCGATGCCATTGAAGCTTCCGCCGTCAACCCCTACAGGCTGCTTGCGACGACACGCATCCTGGCCTGCATTCTGATGCTTCCCTTATTGACCATCGCCGCCGATGCCAGCGGACTGCTGACGGGATGGTTCGCACAAGCTCTCGTCGAGCCGCTCTCCTTCCACCAGTTCATCTCCAGCGGCTTCGCCGGCGCCACCTTCAACGCCTTCCTTCCGCCAACGTTCAAGACCATGGTGTATGGCCTGATCATCGGACTCATCGCCTGCTATCAGGGCATGAGCACGCGTGGAGGCGCGGAGGGGGTGGGCCGCGCCGCCACTAACTCGGTCGTTCTGGGTTCGCTCTTCCTCATCCTGGCGGATGTGGTGTTAGTCAAATTCATTCTCGTCGTCTTCCCCTAGCCCTTGTCGCCCCTAAATCGCAGTCAGTCATCGGAAAGAAATGTATGGTCACTTACGAAAATGTCGTGACGAAGCAAGCGGAACCCGAGATGGCCGAGTTAGCACCCGTAGTCGCCGTCGACCGCCTGGAGAAATCCTTTGAGAACCACAAGGTTCTGAACGGCATGACGCTGAGCGTCAAGCGCGGAGAAACTCTCGCCGTGCTCGGGCGCAGCGGGACCGGCAAGAGCGTGTTGCTGAGAATCATCATTGGCCTCATCAGGCCGGACTCGGGATCGGTCCGCATTCATGGGCAGGACATCGCCGGGTTGGATCTCGACCAAATGAGCGCCATCAGAAAGAAAATGGGATTCCTCTTTCAGCACGCGGCGCTCTACGATTCGCTCACCGTTGCAGAGAACGTGGCTTTTCCGCTTGAACACCATCGCAAAGACATGTCCAGGTCCGATCGCGGCGATCGCGTAAAACAACTGCTCGCCGAGGTGGGCATGGAACGCGCCCTTGCGAAGATGCCTTCCGACATCTCCGGCGGCATGCAGAAGCGGGTGGGCCTGGCGCGCGCGTTGGCCCTCGAGCCGGAGATTCTGCTTCTCGACGAACCAACCGCCGGGCTTGACCCCATCAGTTCCGGAGAAATCGACGAATTGATTCTGAAGCTGCAGCGCGAACATCAGATGGCCTCGATCGTGGTCACGCACGACCTTCACAGCGCTCGCGCGATTGCCAACCGTCTCGCCCTGTTGGATAAAGGCAGAGTTGTGATTGAAGGCGAGTTTGCCTACCTTCAGCAAAGCGATATCGGATTCGTCAAGGAATTTCTGAAGCAGTCGTAGGAGGATTCATGTCTAGAGTTGCACGGCTTGGAGCATTCATCGTTGTGACACTGGCAGTCCTTGCGGCTGGAGTCTTCATCATCGGCAGCAAGGAGTACCTGTTTCGCTCGACTTATCAACTGAAGGCGCAGTTCGATAATGTTGCCGGCCTGTCTGATGGCGCCAATGTTCAAGTGGGCGGCGTTCATAGCGGAACGGTCGAAAGCATCGCCCTGCCCCACAAGCCCGGCGAAAAGGTCACCGTAGTTATGGACCTTGATCACTCGACACACGAGATCATCAAGCATGACTCCATTGCATCGATCGAGACGGAAGGCGTATTAGGCAATCAATACATCGCCATCTCATTTGGCTCGCAGGGACAAGCCGAAGTCAAAGATGGCGAAATTATCAAGAGCTTGCCCCCGCTCCAGATGTCGGATCTGTTCAAGAAGACGAGCGGCATTTTGGACAGCAGCCAATTGGCCATCAACAATGCGACGCTCGCGACCGCTCATCTGAACTCAGTGAGCGCGAAGATCGACTCCGGCCAGGGAACCGTGGGAGCGCTGGTGAACGACAAGCAGGTCTATAACAACCTGCAGCAGACGACCGCCACTCTGCAAGCCACCATGCAGCAGGCGCAGACCGGGGTTACCGACTTCCAGGAGAATATGGAGGCCCTGAAGCATAACTTCATCTTGAGCGGATACTTCAAGAAACGCGGCTATGAAGACGAAAGAGACTTGACGGCCAATGCAATCAGCGCGCTTCCGCAGGATACCCCGCTCAAGGCGTTTTCTTACACGGCAAAACAGCTGTTCGACGGGCGCGATTCAGCCAAGCTGAAGAACCAGAAATCTCTCAACGCCGGCGGCCAATTCCTGGCCCAGAACCAATTTGGATTTGCCGTGATCGTCGTCTCGTCGGGCATGGAAGGCGATGCCCAGAAGGATCTGGTGCTGGCCGAGGCCCGAGCTATGGTTGTCCGGGTGTACCTGGTAGATAACTTCGGCTTCGACGACAGCCAGCTTAAGACCCTCGGGATGGGCAAGCAGGCAGGCGTGACTCCAGATGAAAGCAAAGACGCGGACTGGGGCTCAATCAAGATCCTCATCTTCCCGGTGGGAACTGTAGCGCCGCCCGACAAAGTTACGCCGGCAGGCATTACATCCAAAACCGATGCCGAACATCCGGCCACGCTATCCGCGGCATCCGCGCAAAAGCCATAGCCCGTCGCAGCCTTGCAGGTCGCAGCCGTTTGCGGTGAGCACTGTTGCTCAGCCATTCTGCAGATACTTTGGAACAATAACTTATATGGAGAGTGACTGTTTCTTCTTCTCCAAGAAAAATGTTTGGAGAACATAGAATGCCCCTTGTCAATCTTGTACTCACGCTTGTCGTGATAGGCGTGTTGTTATGGCTTGTGAACCACTTCATTCCCATGCAAAGCCAGATCAAAAGCATCCTGAACGGCGTTGTGGTGATTGCCGTAGTCATCTGGCTTCTAAGAGTCTTTGGGCTGCTCGGCCATCTATCCCAGTACCGCGTCGGCCACCTATAAAGCCGCCTTCCCGAGCCGTGACCACGCTTGGCTGATTTTTGCAATCGAATCACACCGCATCATGGCAGAAGTCTGCCCAAAGGAAATCCAGTGAGAAACTCGCTTTTGTTCGTATTCGGATGCACCCTCAGTTTGGGTGCAGTTGTTCAGGCCAATTCGCAAACCACGGTTGCTGTCGAACCGGCAGGCCCCACGCCGACGTATCGCGTGGTCGTGATCAGCCGCACCGTTCAGGCCGTCAACTACCGCCATCGCAGCGGAGCCTCGGAAGTAGGCTTTAACGGCACTCCATTGCTGCCCTCTGCTGCAGGCACAGCCAAGGTGCGCAGCAAGCGCGGCACCATGGAAGTGGAAGCGGAATTCCAAAACCTGACCAATCCCACAACATTCGGCAGCGAATATCTCACTTATGTCTTGTGGGCCATCTCACCGGAGGGGCGCGCCGCGAATCTGGGAGAAGTGATCGTGGGCGGCAATGACCGCAGCAAGCTGACCGCAACCACGGATCTGCAGGCCTTTGCGCTGATCGTTACCGCAGAGCCCTACTTTGCCGTGCGCCAGCCCAGCAATGTCGTGGTGCTCGAAAATGTGGTTCTCGCCGACACAAAGGGTACCAGCGAGGCGGTCAACGCGAAGTATGAATTGATGGAGCGCGGCGGCTACCTCCCCACCGGCTTCAAGTTTGACCCGATTGTTCTCAATGCCAATTTGCCTTTGGAATTCTACGAGGCGCGCAATGCCGTGCGCATCGCTCAATCCGAAGGGGCTGACAGGTACGCGAGCGAAAGCTACCAGCACGCGGTGCAGTTGATGAAGAGAACGGATGACTTTGCAATCGGCGGGCATGTGGAGAAAAAGCCTCTGATTGCAGCCGCGCGCGAGGCCGTGCAAACTGCTGAAGACGCGCGCGAGATCGCCGTGAAGAAGATCGAAGAAGAGCGCGCGACGGCCGAACGCCAGGCATCCAGCGACGCGCAGGCGAATTCTCAAGCGCAGGCTGCAAACGCTGCTCGTGTAGCGGAGCAGGCGCAGGCCGATGCCGCCAGGGCGCAAGCCGATACAGCCAGGGCGCAAGCCGACGCAGCCAAGGCGCAGGCCGATATGGCCACCAACCAGGCGGCATCTGCAGCCGCGGTCACCGCTGCCCAGGCCGATGCGGATAAGGCTCGCTTGCTGGCGCAGCAGGCTCAACAGAACGCCAACCAGGCGGACAGCGACAAGGCCGCCATGCGTGCGCAATTGTCGGATCAACTTAACAAGGTTCTTGCCACGCGCGATAGCGCACGAGGCCTCATCGTCAGCATGTCCGATGTGCTCTTCGACACCGGACAATACACATTGAAGCCGGGCGCCCGGGAAAAGCTGGCCAAGGTAGCCGGAATCCTTATCGCTTATCCAAGCCTAAACATCGAGGTTGGCGGGTACACCGACAACGTGGGTGGCGATGATATGAACCAGAAACTGTCCGAGAACCGCGCCGGCGCCGTGCGCAGTTACCTGGTTGAACAAGGCGTATCGACAAATGCCCTCACCGCAAAGGGCTTCGGAAACACCTTACCAGTAGCCTCAAACGATAACTCGGCCGGTCGACAGGAAAACCGCAGAGTTGAACTGGTAGTTTCCGGCGACCTCATTGGCAGCCCGGCGAATGCCACTACAGGAAGCTTGCGCTAAGTCATGCGCTTAACCACCGCGGCCTCGAAACGGGGCCGCAGTGCAATTTGATTGGCGCCGGCGGCAGGTAGACTTGCGAGGAGTGATAAATGCTTGGAACCATATTGATCGTAATCCTGGTGTTGGCACTTCTCGGCGTACTGCCCAGATGGTCACATAGCAGAAACTGGGGCTATTTCCCTACTGGTGGATTGGGCCTCATCCTTTTAGTCGTTGTCATTCTGCTTGTGCTCGGCCGGATCTAAAGCTGACAGCAGGCCAGCGACATGCCGCATGTCACCCACTGAGCTACCTTGCTCAGACTTAACAACTCCAACCACCTAGAGTCAGAGTTACCTTGTGCGCCTCAATGCGCGGAAGTAAGTAACGCTGCGCATGGGTAGAAAAAAGGTGAAATACATGAAAAAAATGATGACGTTAGTCGCTTTAATGAGTTTGACCAGCATTGCCTGGGCGGGATCGAATCGCGAAGCAACGGATGACCGGTTGGATCATGCCGGTAGAGTCTTGCACGAGATCATGGCCGCGCCGGACAAGGGCATTCCTGAAGAAGTTCTGGAACATGCAAAGTGCATTGCCGTTGTGCCCCACATGCTCAAAGGCGGTTTTGTCTTTGGCGCTGAAAATGGCAGAGGCGTCGCTACATGCCGCACTGCTGGTGGATGGAGCGCTCCTGCGTTCTTTACCATCACCGGCGGGAGCTGGGGATTGCAGATCGGCGTGGAAGGCGTTGATCTGGTCATGATCATCCAGAGCGAAGAAGGCATGAAGCACTTGATCAACAGCAACTTTGAGCTCGGCGCGGATGCCTCTGCAGCGGCTGGACCGGTCGGACGCCATGCTTCCGCCGACACCGATTGGAAGCTGAACACTGAAGTGCTCACTTACTCACGTGCAAAGGGCGCTTTTGCCGGACTGACGCTGACTGGCGCTTCCATCCGGCGCGACGACGATTCCACTGAAGCCATTTATGGCCATGACGTTTCGACGCACCATATTCTGGATGGCGGGGAAGCGGTGCCGGCCTCAGCCAATTCGTTCCTCGACGCCGTTAGAAACGCAAAGGCCCAGGCGGTTGCTTCTAACTAAGATCCGGTGTTGCTGATTTGCGGCGCCCAGGGCCGATCTCAAGCCTTGAGTGCCGCAACTCCCGGCTGTGAATATTTCTGGGAAGACTCGATCCGGCGTCAATTCCACCGGATATGGGACCGATTAAAGTCCGCTATCCAGGCCCATACAATCTCCCCAGACTATCTTTCGGTCGCCCCTTCAGCGCTCAATGCGCGCCCACAGCATTTCACCAGAGCGAATCGTAGGTCTGTGCATCGTCGCTCATCATGGGCGAGCGTTGCCGGCGACGTTTTCTATACAACAAACATCGCAATACCTGCTGCGAACATCGCCAGTGTGGTCACTGCCACAACGATCCATCCCAGAAGCGAACTGGGCTGGCCCTGCATCAGCTTCTTGTCCGCAGCGACGATGAGGATTGCGACAAGAAGGAAAGGGGCCAGCAATCCATTGATGACAGCCGTCCAGTAAAGCGCCTTGACCGGGTTGACGCCAATGAAATCCAACCCCACGCCCGCTGCGGTTGAGAGCAGGATCAGAGCGTAAAACCATCGCGCTTGCCGCAGCTTCTTGTTCAGGCCCTGGCGCCAACCGAGGGTCTCAGCGAAGGCGTATGCGGTAGACCCAGCCAGCGTGGGGATGGCGAGGAATCCGACACCCACAATTCCCAATGTGAAGAGCGTCGCAGCAAAGTTGCCCGCCAGAGGCTTGAGAGCCTCTGCCGCCTGACGAGAGGTTTCAATGTTGACAATGCCGTGCCGGTTGAGGGTAATGGCGGTGGTCAGGATGATGAAGAACATCACCATGTTCGAGAAAAATGCGCCCACGCCGACATCGATGTTTCTCAAACCAAGTTCTTCAGAAGTCGCGCCTCTACGCAGCGCGAGCGTACTCTGGCCTTCCGATTTCTCTTCTTCAACCTCTTCGCTTGCCTGCCAGAAAAAAAGATACGGACTGATCGTCGTCCCGAGGATTGCCACCAGCGTCGCCCATTCACCTCGGCTGTGCGGCATTGACGGCACCAGAGTATCGCGCAACAACTCACCCCAATTGGCTCCCACTACAAATGCGGTGATGGGATAAGCGAACAGCACAAGCACCAGCCACTTGAGCACGTCGGCGATCTGGCGATATTCAAGCCGCACAGTCGCCCATGAAATGAGGACCGCGAAAAGCACCACAAACCAGCGGGAGTTGATCCCCGCCAGCATCGCGGCTGCATCCGCCATACCGGCCAGATCCGCTGCGATGTTAATCGTGTTCGCGACCAGCAGGGCGCTGACAAAGGTGAGCAGCAGCCATTTCGGAAACCGTTGCTTGAGATTCCCGGCAAGGCCTTGCCCTGTCACCTTGCCGATGCGGGCGCACATCATCTGGACCGCGGCCATCAGCGGCCAGGTCAGCAGTGCGGTCCACAGAAGTTTGGTCCCAAGTTGCGCGCCGGCCACGGAATACGTGGCGATGCCGGAGGGATCGTCATCGGCAGCCCCGGTAATGATGCCCGGTCCGAGAGACTTCGCAACCGATCGAACCCATTTGACTAGGGGTGACGATGCGAAAGACTTGGTTGTTCGCTCTTTACGGGCCAAGGTCAAGGGACGACTCGAAGAGGCAATCTGAAATGCCGCACCCGGAATTTGTAGTCAAGCAGGCGCCGTCGTGGATTCAATAGCATGTCTCCTCAGCATGCACGAGTTTCGTTAAAGAGTCCATCGCATCCTCGTTACCGCTCCACCGATCCAATACTTCTCGCAACTGATGCGCCAACCAGCGATTGCGCCGGAAGGCTCCTAGCGCGGGCTCTCAACAGCTTTGGCGAAATGGAAGATGCAGTTGACCTGATGCGTGTCAGGATCGACCTTGGCATCGTAGGTGGTGATGACGGTCTGCATCCATTTCGTCAGAGACTTGTCTTTCTTTTGCGCCATCGCCGCAAAGTTTGAGAGGTAGCTTTCGTCGAATACGCCACCCGGCGCCATCTTCCAGACGACCTTAAGTTTGGCGGCCATCGCTTCGGGAGCTCCGTCGAATTTTACCGAGCCAAGCCGATACTGCGAGCCGGGAGCAATTTCCAGGCTGTAATTCACAATGTGAGCGGCCTCATTGAAGGAAGGGTGTGGAACGACGGAGCAATCGAGATAGCCAATGGCATGGTATGCATCGCAGACGGCGAGGAGAAATAAATTGAGCGGCCGTCCAGACCCCTTCGGGCTTTTCGACAGGATCTTCTCCACATCTGCGCGCGCAACCAGCGCGCCGGCCGGATAGTCGATGGTTCCGAGCTTGTAGATGCCGCCTTCCTTGATCGTTATCGTATAAGGAATGTCGACGGACTGATCCGAAACGACGAAAGGATCAACCTGGGCAACATCGACTTCTGCGGCTGCATAGCCTTCGTCGTGGTAGAGGTCCTCGAAAACGCGCCGGAAACCGATCGTGGTGTTCTCTGTGTCGAAGCTGTTTCCGGTTTGGCCGCTGGCCAGCAGGCTGGCCTTGGCCTGCATGGCGGGCGAGACGCCGGCCAGCTGGATGCCGCCGATATGCACCGCCGGCGAGACGACCGTGAAGTTCATGGCGGTGAGCTTCTTGGGGCCCAGGTCACTGGTGAGAGCGGCTTTCACCTTTGCCTTGACGCTTTTGGCCGCCAGCATCTCTTCCAGTGTCTGGCAGATTCCTTCGACCATAGAGCCGCTGGCCGGCAAGAGGCCGTGATAGAGCGGAAAGCGCTCGTGAAGCTTGGCGTCGAGCTCATTGCCCGGGGTGACAGGCACATTCTCCAGGTGCATGGGGTAAAGCTGGCCTGAAGGCACCAAAGTGAAGAGCAAGGTCTTGCTGTCGGAGGTGAACTTGACCTCTTTGAAGAGGCCCGTATCCGTCAGCTGCCTGGCGTGAGCTTTCACTTCGCCGGCGTTCAGCCGCGTGTCCGGTTTCAGGCCGGCGGCCGCGAGCAACTCCTCTTGCGTGTATTGGGGTGCGCCTTGAAAGCGGATCGCCTTGGGCGGAGCCTTTTTCTGTGCCAGCACGGAAAGAGAGCACAGCAGAAGCAAAGCGACACTCGCGGCGCCAGACTGTTTGGTCATGTTGTGCCAAGGTTAGCAAATGGGGGACGGCGCGGCCAGCGGGATCTGGCAGATTCGGCTGCCGATTTACCTCAAACCATCACATGCCGCGCTTATGAAACTCTCCAGCCTTCACAATCGCAGCCAGACCGTCGCCGCTTCTGGAGAGAATCGAGATGTCATCGAGCGGGTTGCCGTTCACCAGCAGCAGATCCGCCGCCGCTCCTTTGTGCACGCAGCCAAGAGTTCCGGTCTGCCCCATCAGCTCCGCGTTGAGCGCGCATGCCGAGCGCAGGATGTCGATGGCGGGCAGCACCTGGGCGCGGAGTGTGAACTCGGTGCATTGGCGGACGTGCTGCGGTCCGAGCAAATCAGTGCCAAGGCCCATCTTCACGCCGGCACGCTTCAGAATGGCCAGGCTTTCAAGCGCCTTGTCGGAGACGCGGCGCAGCTTCTCAAGGCTCACCGGCGGCAGGCCAAGCTGCTCGCCCTCTTCGGCGAGGGCAAAGATAGTGGCCATGGTTGGGACCGCAAACGATCCATGGGCAGCCACAATCTCCGCGGCTTCTCGATCGACCAGCGTCGCATGCTCAATGGAGCGCACGCCAAGTTCCGCCGCCCTGCGGACTGCCTGTGCCGGATGACAATGAGCCGCAACGTACGACCCGGCGCGCGTGGCCTCCTCGACCGCCGCGCGAATTTCTTCGTCGGAGTATTGCGAACGCTCCAGCGGGTCTGTGGGCGAAGCGATTCCACCCGAGGCCATGATTTTGATGTGCGACGCGCCTCGCCGCAGTTCCTCGCGCACCGCGCGCCGCACTGCGTCCGCGCCATCGGCCACAACCGCCATGGGATCCGCGTGGCCGCAGCCGCAACACATTAAGTCGTCGAGCCGATGATCTCCGGGCCGGAAGTCTCCGTGACCGCCGGTTTGGCTGATGACCCGTCCGCCGTAAAACAGACGCGGCACGCGCTCAAGCAGGCCGTCCCTTATGGCTTGCGCGAGGCCCACATCTGCGCCACCGACATCGCGGACGGTTGTGAATCCGCGATCGAGGCAGGCATGCAGAAAAGTGGCGGCGTAGTGCGCAAGATAGGACACGGGAGTCTGCGCCAGCCGCGAAAGGTTCAGCCCCGCCAGGTAGACGTGGACATGCGCGTCAATCAGGCCCGGCATGAGCACACGCCCGCCACAATCGACAATTTCTGCATCCGGCCGCGTGACGGTAGAGGTGGGAACTACATCTTCGATCGTTGCGCCTGCGACCACCACGTCGCAGCCTTCGATGAGCCGATCGGAATCGCCGTCGAAAATGCGCGCTCCGCGAAAGATGGTGCGTTTGGCGTTGCTCACGGGTGAGTTTTCTCCGATTCGATGATGATATTTACCTGCCAGACGATTGTATTTTGAAATTCGAGCAATCACACACCGACGGAGCCGCGTGATCGCGTTGATTCAATTCCGGCCGTTTGGCATGACAAAGGGGTGATTGCCGCAACGATTTTGGCGGCGAGATTTTTCGCCAGCGCCCCTTCTTAGCCAGGGCAGCCAGGCGTCATTGCTTCGTTCGGGTCTTGTCCAGGTACATGGCAGCGTCGGCCTCATCGATCAGCTGCTGCAAGTCCTTCCCCTTGATCCACTCCGCGACACCGATTGCTGCATCGACCTCGAGCACGAGAGGGCTCTTGCCTGCTCCTTGAATGGTGTATTTCCCAAATACCCAATCCCTGATCTTTTGGGTTGCAGCTTTGGCGCCTTGCGCATTGCACATTAAGATGACAACGAACTCATCTCCGCCCCAGCGGCCCACCAGGTCGCCCGCCCGCGTGTTTGACTGCAACTCCATCGCGAACTGCTTGATCAAGTCGTCGCCGACAAGATGGCCGTGTTTGTCGTTTACCTGCTTGAACCGGTTGAGGTCGACCACCAGGATACAAAACTCCTGGTGGTTCACGATGTTCCATTGGATTCGATCCTCAATCGCGCGGCGATTCGCCAAGCCCGTCAATTCATCCTTGAAGGCGAGCTGTTCTGCCGACTTGAGCCTGGTCTCGTAAATCGAGATCTCTGATTGCAGATGCGCCACAAGCTCGCGACTCTCGCGGGTCATTTGTTCGACACTGCCCCTCAGCTCCGTCACGCTCTGAACCAGAGACTTCCTGATCTGGCTCAGATCGTTCAAGTCACCGATTTTTTCGAAGTTGACAGTCAGGTTTTTGAACTTGCTCGAATAGCCTTGATCGCGCCTGCCGACCGATTCGGCAGTTGTTGCGAGCGCGATGAGAAGCTCCTTAACGCTGTCTGTCTGGGCCGTAATTTGCTGGGACGTTTGCGATCCCCATTCATGCAGTTGAGCCTCGACATGCTTCGCAGTCACGGCGAGCGACTTCGGCGAGACATCGAAGCTTAAACGCTGCTCGAGCCCGCGCAACCTTGTCGCGAGATTCTCGCCAAGCGCGGGGGAGATTTGAACGGCAGCCTTGCCAAAGGCTGAAAGCACGGCACGGTAACACTTCAACCCCGTCGAGGAAAGCTCATTCGATTCGGCGTCGATATCCTCTGCTGTCAGATGAATCGCGTTGAGATATTTCTTGATCGAAATCATGCAGTATTCCTCTGTGTCAACTTTCAAGCAGCGGCGAATCGCATGCAGAGACTCCAATGACTGCTTGGAAAACGCAGGGGATCGAATCTTGCGGCAACTACTATCGGCCCATTTATCTTCGGGGTTTAATAGATTCCACATTTTTCCCTGACCAGTGACTTCCAGTCAAATAGCTGCCACAATTGCTTCCCGTGACTAAACAATTTGGCCGCGTCCCCACCCCGTCTGCGCACGATCTGTATCCCTTCGAGCTCACGCCGTACCGCTGCCCAAAACTAAGGGCGCGATGCTTCGCTGCTATCATTCCGATGTTGCTCAGGAGACTTTCATGCGGCTGTCCGCTTCGCCTAGATTTCTCATCCCGGTTGCCCTTGCCCTCGGTGTTTTCGCTGCGTTCTCCGTCTTCGTTGGTTCGGCGCCGGCACATCCGGGTCAATCCACGGTCCTCGCCGCCGGCAGCGCCTGCCCCAGCGACGACAGTGGTCTGAAGCTCCCGCACGGCTTTTGCGCCACCATCTTCGCCGATGGCATTGGCCACGCCCGACACCTGGTTGTCTCAGCAAGCAACGTGGTCTACGTCAACACCTGGTCGGGGAGCTACTATCCAGCCGGCGAAGTGGTCCACGAGGGCGGCTTTCTGGTCGCCCTTCAGGACAAGTCCGGCACCGGCAAAGCCGATGTTGTCGAGCGCTTCGGTGGAACGGCGCGGGACGGCTCGCAGGGCGGCACCGGCATCGCTCTCTACCAGGGCTCGCTCTACGCTGAGGTGAATGACCGCATCATCCGCTATGCGCTGCCGGCCGGCGTCCTAGTCCCCAGCGGCCCACCCGTCACTGTCGTCTCCGGCCTGCCCCTGGGCGGCGATCATCCCATGCACCCCTTCTATATCAGCGACGACGGCATGCTCTATGTCGACGTTGCCACGGCTACCAACGCCTGCCAGTCGCAAAACCGTACCTTGCATTCCCCGGGCCTCGATCCGTGCAAGGAACTTGAGACCCGCGGCGGCATCTGGCGCTACGACGCGAAGAAGACCAATCAAACCTTCTCGCCCGCGGAGCGCTACGTCACCGGCATCCGCAATGCTGAAGGCTTTGGCGTCGACAAGGCAGGCAAACGCGTCTACATCACGCAGCACGGGCGCGACCAGCTCTACGCCAACTGGCCGGAGGTCTACAAGCCGGAGCAGGAAGCCACGCTGCCTTCAGAGGAAGTGATGCTCCTCGCCAAGGGCGGCGACTACGGCTGGCCGGAGTGCTATTACGATCCCGGTCTCGCCCGTCTCGTTCTCGCCCCTGAATACGGAGGCGACGGCAACAAGGCTGGCGTTTGTTCCACGAAAACGGGCCCGGCCGCGGCCTTCCCCGCCCATTGGGGACCCAACGGCATGGCCTTCTATGATCAGAAACAATTTCCCGCGGCCTATCGCAACGGCTTATTCATCGCCTTTCACGGCTCCTGGGACCGCGCGCCTTATGTTCAGGGCGGCTACAACATCGTCTACCAGGCTCTATCCCCAAGCGGCGTCCCAGGCCGTTGCGAGATCTTCGCGGACGGCTTTGCCGGCGGTATCGTCTCTCCGGAAGGCGCCGTTCACCGTCCTTCCGGAGTGGCCGTGGGACCTGACGGCGCACTCTACGTCTCCGACGACATGAAAGGCACCATCTACCGCATCACCTACACAGGCGGAGCGGAGGCGCAGACTGCCCAGCCAGAGTTCACGCCCTGCCCCAGCCTCACCGCGTCGGCAGGCGAACTGGCGCGCGACGCCGCCAGGCCACCGGAGGGCACGAATCCGGACGCGGGCGACGCCGCTCTTCCCGTGCCCGATGGAGCCACGCATGAAATGGTCGCACTTGGTGATCGCGTCTATCATGGCCAGGTCGGGAGAGCCCCCTGCGCCGCCTGCCACGGCGCTACCGGCGCCGGAACACCCCTTGGCTCAGACCTGACGAAGAAAGAGTGGCTGTGGAGCGACGGGAGCTGGAAAGGCATCGCCAAAACCATCACCGAAGGTGTTCCCGTTCCCAAACATTACCGCAGCCCCATGCCCGCCATGGGCGGCGCACAGCTGACAACTGAGCAGGCCGAAGCCGCGGCAGCGTACGTCTGGGCCCTGAGCCACCACTGATGCAGGGCACGCGCCATCCGTTCGCGGCGCGAGTTTGGTGTAAATCAAGCAACGCTATGGGTTATCTTCCTTTCGCGGAAGATAGACCATAGCGTTGCTGTGCCAGCTATTTCGCCAGCATATCTTTGATAGTGGATTCGTAAACAGTGAATGGGACCGCCCCCACGATGCGCACGCCATCCATCTGATCGGTCGCCGTCTTGGCAATCACAAAGCTCGGCGTTCCACTGATGCCCAGGGTCCCGGCATCGGTCGTGTCTTTCTGGATCGCGGCCACGAACTTCTTGTCCGCCACGCAGGCGCGAAATGCCGTCGCATCCAGGCCGACCTTGTCGCCATACTTGAGAATGGAATCGGCGCTGAGATCGGTCGCCGAATCCTGCATGATGGCGTCGTGCATCTCCCAGAACTTGTGCTGCTCGCCGGCGCAGCGCACCGCTTCGGCCGCCGGCGCCGCGTTGGGGTGGAATTCCAGCGGCAGATCGCGCGAGACGAAGCGGACCTTGCCCGTATCGATGTAGTTCTTCTTCAGGTCGGCAAAGCTTTCGCGCTCAAATTTGCGGCAAAAGGGACACTGGTAGTCGGTAAACTCAACCATGGTCACCGGGGCATCGTCGCGGCCCATCGCGTACCAGCCTTTGCCGACGCTCATCTTCACCTTGTCGGAGGTCGCGGCCGCTGCCTGCACTGGGGCAGGTTTCGCCGCCGCGGCCGCTGCTGCGGTCTGCTGGTTCGCCAGCAGCGTGTGAATCTGTTTCAGCTCATTGAGGATCGCATCGGCCTGGTCTCTGGTAATCCCATCCGGCATGTTGATGGTTACTGAATCGGCCTTGACCTGCTTCGATGGATTCGCCGGTTTCTCTTGTGCCGCCTGCTGAGAAGACGCCGCGACCGCCAAAATCGCCATCGCCGCGGCCGCCAATACTGTCCATTTTGTTTTCATAGGTAAACGCATCTAAAAATTCCCTTCCAGTTGGTCTATTTTAGTCATCGTACCACTCTCTCGATTGCCGCTTCCGAGCCACCTGCATCACCGTCCAGGGCATGCCCGCGTTGCAGGAGCCTGAGGTGCAATTGGCCGCGGTTTGCAGCCCGCTGACTGTGACGCCAACGGGCTAGGAGCTGGGCGTACAGGTGTTCGTTACTTGAACCCAAGTCCCGCTACTGCAGGAGTAAGAACACGAGCCGCTATAGCCCGCGGAGCACGCCCCGGTGTCGGTACTGCCGCTGCTCGTTTGGGTTAGCACGCAGTTGCTTACAGTTGCTGCCGAGCAAGCGGCGGCAGGCG
>JBEKVS010000052.1:0-22819 GCA_049513795.1 Occallatibacter sp.
GTGAATGCGGTCCTGCAGCACTGCGGCCGCTTGATGATTATCTTCCCAAAGCGCTCTCGGGCCCGCCGATTGTTGCGGATCTTCAATCGGAATCGCTACAAGCGGCTGAAAAATATTCTCCGAACCGACATAGGTATAGACCGCGCCATCCTGCACGGTTGAAGCAGCATTCGCAGGCGGCGAGCCCGGCTGTTGCACGCTGCGGCGGAATAATTCGCCTCCGCCCGCAAGGTCCTGGCTGATTGCTCCGGTCTTGATGTGGCCCGTGACCAGCGCTTCGGCCTGGGCGTCAATGCGCAACTCTCCGGGGTCGCGATAGTCGTAGATATCGTAGCCGCCGTCTGGAGCGAAGAAATAATCCGGCGCAGTGCCGCCATTGCCCTGACACAGCGCTTCGTATGAGCAGCCGTACGCATACACGACGTTATCGTCGATGAGCGAGTGACTGAAACTCGCCTGGGCAAAGGCGTGCCAAAATGAGGCAAGATCGAAGTCAAGTCGGGCATTTGTATTGATCGTGTCGAAGGTGTTCGGCTTGGCCCACGACTGCTCGCCCAGCATGGTCGATGGGTAGACTTGGTTGAGATCGGGCACCGTGGTGCCGCCCAATAGTTGGTAGCCGCATACCGAACGCTCGACCTTGTGCTGATATTCGAAGTTGCCGGTCAAGATCGCCTTCGGGCTCAGCTTCCAATCGGCGGCGCCGGCGCCCATGGCGCGCCAGCCATTGGCGTCATTGACGTAGCTTTCAATTTTTTCGCCGGCAAGATTGATACGCGCGCCCACCTGTTTGCGGGCGCCGAAGATAGACCCGAGATCGACCGCGCCATAACTGCTTCCACGATGGTCCGTTGCCAGATCGGCTGTTTTCACAAGAGTGGGACGCTTGGTCACATAGTTGATCAGGCCGCCGGCGGAAGCTACTCCGCTCTCCACTCCGGCGATGCCCTTGAGGAATTCGACACGCTCTTTGTTCTCGAGAGGCACGTCCTGCTCGCCGGCAATGGTCATGCCGTCGATCTCGAGCCCGGTGGCGAGGTCAATAGTAAAGCCGCGAATTTCGTAGTCGCCGTAATAACCTACCGGCGCGTAATCTTCCCCGATGGATGCATCGTTCTTGACCACATCGGAGAGCAGACGCGCTGCCTGGTCGCTCAACAGGTCGCGGGTTACGATGGTGGCGGAGAGCGGCGTCTCTTTGAGCGATGCGCCATCAAGCGTGCCAACGGAGACAGCTTCAGGAAGGTAATCGTCCTTGGCCTGGCCATGGACAACAACTGTCGTAGTTACGCCTGGAACCTGCCCGTTTGCGGGTTGAGCCGGCTGCGCATTCTTTGCAGTTGTTGTTGTGCTTTGCGCCAAGCCGAAAACTGACGCACAAAGCCAAAGTGCAAGAAGAGGCAGTACGAGCAGCGATCGTGCGAAGCACAACCCGGCGCGCAAGCTTCCGTCAGCAAGTGGGAGTTCGGCTTGATCGTGAGTCGAGGCTTTGTCTGCGGCTTCGAGCATGGTCTTCCCTTGTTTCTGACTTCTTGAAACAAGAGAACTCGCGCTGAAAATCGAGGAAGAGGCCGAAAGGCCTACGAAACTTCCCACGCCGGCATTATCCGGATCGGGTTCCAGGGTATTTTCTCAGCCCCAACTCTTCGGAGCACCCCTGTTTCAATAACCTGATTGAAACACTCCGGGGTCATTTTGGCAAATGTTGAAGCACCGACCCAAGCAAACCGATAAGCCGGGCGGGCTTTTGCCCGCGCGCCGCAGCAGACTAATTCTGCCCGACGATGAAGTTTCCAACCAGGCCGCTTAGTTCACTGGCCAGGCGCGAAAGCTGCTGGCAGGCTTCTACTGAGTGCTGTGAACTGGCCGCGGTCTGCTTGATAATTGCGGCTATCTCGTTCACGTTGCCAGAGACCGATTGCGTAGTGTAGGACTGCTCCGTTGCCGCGGCGGCAATCTTTGTCACCATCTTCTGCACCGACCCAGACCCGCGAATGATGCTGGTGAGCGCTTCGCCTGCGGAACGAGCCGAGTCCACGCCGCTCTGCACATGGTTCATGCTGGAGCGCATGGCTTCGACGGCCACTTTGGTGCCTTCCTGGATAGCCTGGACGGTGAGATCGATCTCCTTGGTGGCCGAACTGGTCCGTTCGGCAAGCCGCCGCACCTCACCTGCGACCACTGCGAATCCGCGCCCATGTTCGCCGGCGCGGGCTGCCTCGATGGAGGCGTTCAAGGCGAGAAGATTGGTTTGGTCGGCGATTTCATTGATCACATTGACGATCTTGCCGATGGCGTCGCTGGAGCGGCCCAGATCTTCGATGCGCGACGATGTCTCCTGGTTCGCCGTGAGCAGATTCCCAATGGCTTCCACCGTGGTTTGCACGGTCCGGCCGCCAGAGTGCGCGCTCTCTTCGGCGTTGCGCGCATCCTCGGCGGCGTCCTGCGTGGTATGGCTGATCTCCTGGACTGCGGAGGACATCTCGCTCATCGCCGTGGTGATCCGTTGCGCCTGCTGCTCCTGCTGAGCCGCATGGTTGGCGGTCTCGTGCGCCGTCGCGGCCAATTCCGCGGCCGCTTCGCCCAGGGTACGCGCATGCTCGGCCACCAGGCGCACAATCTGCTCGATGCGCTTGATAAACACATTGAACCAGATACCGACCTCGTCGATTTCGTTGTTGCCATGCACTTCGATGCGCCGCGTCAGGTCGCCTTCCCCTTCGGCAATGTCCTGCAGCCGTGCCGCCAGCGAGCGCAGAGGCAGCACGACCTTGGATTGAATGACCCACCAAGCAGCAGCACAAACCACCAGAACAAAGCCAAGCATGGCCAGGCCTGTGACCCGGCTTCGCAATGACCATGCGTCCACCACATCCAACTGCGTTTGAAAGCCCGCCACTATGGCCTTGTCAACCAGGCCCATGTTGTCGGAAAACGCCTTGTTCTCCTTGCCCAGAGCGCCCACCTGCGCCATCAAATCGTCGCTCGGCGCGTCTTTGGCGGCGAGGAGGGTGGCATACGTGTCGTGATCCCGGGAGCGGATTGAAGAGAACTGGGTCACCAGGTTCTGAGCTTGCTGGCTCAGTTCCGGCAACGAGGCCAGAGCATTCTTCACATCCTCGAGCGAGCCGGCGGTCGCATCGGCATCCGCTTCCGCGCCCTTGAGCGAGGCGGCGTCCTGCAGCACCACGGCGTCGCCGTAGCGCTTCTTCATCCGCTCGAATGAGGCATCTGCATGCTGCATTCGCAACGCCGCGGGAAACAGCGAATTCGAGATTTCAGACATGCGCCTGTGGGTAACGGACGACGATAACTGCATCATCGCCAGGATGACCAGATAGCCGCCGGCGAGGACGGCCAGAATGCTCAATATTCTTGTCTTGATTCTCATGCTGTTTAACATGCTCGTCACCTGACTGCAAGTACCTTGACTCCCTCGTGGGGAGTTGCCTTGCTGATGTAACTGATGGCGCCGGCGTTGTGCGCTACGTAGTCGACCACAGCTGCCTCGGAGTCAAGTGATTTGGGCATGGAGGCCTGGCCGGAAAACACCAGGCTCCGCCAACTGGCGCGGAACGCTGTGTCGTTCTTGCCGACGTAGGTGGAGAGAAACTCGTCGTGAGTTCCACCGGACTTGAGCAGTACGGGAGTTACATTCGAGCCGCCTTTCAGGCTTGTAGCGGCGCCGGTAAATACATCGCGCAAATCGTTTTTACTCACATCCGCGGCATTTACGCCGGTGTTGGCGATCACAACCACCTGCCCTTGCGCATAACTGGCCAACGCAGACGCGGCAACAACCAACAGAAATGACAAAAGTAAATTCTTCATCTCAACATTCTCCTTTCGTCCGGGTTAGAAACTTACGCCGACCTTGAGCGCCGTCAGGCGCGTATTCGGTTGCAGATTGGGATTGAGTTGGGTGTCGTAGTTCAGCCCGTCGCCATCGATAAAGTGCTGCTCGGCCTTGGCGTAGAGGAACGCATTGAAGTCGTAACGGCCGGAGATCGCCCAATCCTTCTGATAGCGGCCCGGCCCAAGAGGCGCCTGGTGGTCGGAGTTCTGGCTGTTGTAGATTCCGCCGGTCAACTTCGCGGTTAGCTTGTAGGTAGCCATGGCATAGATGCTGCGGTCGTCATTACGCTCGCTGTAGGCAGCCGACGGAATGGTGGGAAAGAGGTTGATTTCATTCCCCCAGCTCCTTTGGTATTCGACGGCCGCCATTACTTTGTTTTTCTCGAATTTGGCAAAGTAGTTCGGCTGGCTGTTGGCTGCGAGCATATAACTTCCCGCGAATATTCCTTGGGTATTGGTAAAGTTTTGAACCGCGCTCCATGCGTTGTCACGCAGGTCTGAGGCACCGATCATCAATCCGGCGAGCGGGGTCCTCCAGTGGAGAGCCGCGCCCAGCAGCGGGCCGTGGATGTCGTCCGGCAGGCTGTACCCGGCTTGTGCCTGATTCACGAAATAGCCGTCGCCGCTGGGATAATATCCTTCTCCTCCCCATCCGCGGTATTCGAGCTTGCCGGCGGTGCGAAGATTGAGCGTTCCGTAAACAACGCCGCCGTAATGCGTCAGGTAGGCCTGGCGGTTATCCAGCGGATAAATGCCCTGGGGCAGAAGCGACCAGATATAGGCCGGGTCGATATCCTGGATCTCGTTGTAGAGGCCCCAGGGTGTCTTGACTTTGCCAAACCGCACGCCAAATCTGTCGTTGAACTTGTAATCTGCCGATGCCCAGTCGAGCGTAATCGTGGTGCCGTCTCCGTAATTGCCGAGCAGAAGGTAGCGGGCCTGGGCCGCTACGCGGAGCTTCGGCGCCGGCTGCGTAGTTACATTGAGCACGGCCTCTGTCCAGGCGGGGCTTCCGTTGCTCGATTTCGCGGTGAAAATGTTGTTCTGCGTCGTGTAAAGGAACCCTTGAGTGGCGTACCCGTGGATCTGAAGATTCAGATCCTCCAAACTCTGCGCCGATGCTGACAGTGACCCCAGGGCGAGCGCCATGGCGCCAACACTTAGTCGATTCATTGCTCATCTCCTACAAGAACAAGTTGGGACTCCGAAAACAAGTGACCACTGTTGTCCAATATCGGCGCAGTTATGCTGGACATCAGTCAGCGGCAACTCGATATCCATTGGAAGTGCTGGAGAGTTGAACCGAGCTATGCAATGTGCGCTTTGCGGGAGGCGACGGCCAGTAAGATTAGCTGCTCTTAATAAATTCGAAAGATAACTCTATTCTCAGAACCAAAGTGATTCGATAAGTGTGCGATAACTGTGAAGCGGAGGCACGGCGAGCCCCTGTATCTTCGCGGCATCGTCGGCGCGGCGCAGGGCTAATCCTTCACGCGCATGGGGCAAAGCAAGAAAGGCGTCAGCCTCGGCCGCGCTCATCGGGCCACCCTGTAATCGAAGACTCTGCAAGGACGCTGGGGAAAGTTGCGCCAGGTAGCGTGGCTCGGCAAAGCAGAGATAGCGTTTGGCGGCAACATGCAGGCGGATGGGGTCGAGAACCGATGCGGGCAAACGATCTCCGAGAGCTGCGACTGCAAGCTCTTCATGCTGCGTATCGACCCCATGGCCAGCCGCGTCTTCGCCTTCGCTGTGCAGCAGATGGCCGAGATCGTGCAGCAGGGCAGCCGCAATCAGACTGCTGTCGCCGCCTTTGCGCTCGACAAACGATGCGGCTTGCAGCGAGTGTTCAAGCACCGTGACCGGTTCGCCGAAGTAGGCTTCGCCGCCTCCGGACTCGAGCAGTTGAAAAACTTCGTCCACTGAAGAAAGAGTCCTCATGGCTTCAACTCCGCTGCCAAGTCCGGCAACCGAAGCCGCTGATGTGCGGCCAATACGAATGCCACGACAGCTGTAAGCAGCGCCACGCCGGCCATGGATAGAAACGCATTCTTCCAGCCGAAGGCTACCGTGATGCGAGCAACCGTGTCACCGGAGAGCCAGCCGGCCAGGTAGCCAACGCCGTCAATGATGCCAGCGGCCGTGGCACTGCCGCGCTTGCCGCCGAAGTCCAGACTCATGGCGCCGGCCAGATACGAGTATGGCCCGAGAAGCAGAAAACCCACCAACGTGACGAGAACCACCGGTGTCCACTGGCTGGCGTGGGCCTGCGTATTCGCCAGCACCACCAGGCAAATGGTGCATGCCGCCATGCCAAACACGATGACCAGGTTGCGCCCGTTCAGTCCCAGCTTGTCGCTGACCACACCGGCGAGCAGAACGCTGATGCCGCCAAAGAAAGGGAACAGCGCGCTGCGCCCCGCCGCCTGGCTACTGCTGAGCCCGACGAATTGCACAAAGTAGGTCGGCGTCCAGAAATTGAAAGTTTCGCGCAGCAGCGTGGTGCCGAGCGAGAGCAGGCATACCAGCCAGAAGGGAAAGCTGCTCGCCAGGGGGCGCAGTATCGCGGCGAGACCGGGATGCTTTTCGTTCTTGTGCTCGCCCTCGGCTCCGTATACATTCAGCGGATTGGCTTCCGGAGCCGGCAGGCCGCGCTCCTCCGGGGACTCGCGCAGAAGACTGAGGTTGGCCAGCAGCAGCGCTGCCAACGACCCCGCGCCGGCAAGAAACACGCCGCGCCACCCCACGCCGTGAGCCAGCAATTCGCTCATCACCCAGCGGCAGGCGGCGTCGCCGAAGAGGAAACTCAAGCTCAGCACCGCCATCACCGTGCCGTAGGTGGAGTAGGAAAACCACCGCGAGGCTACCTTCACCAGGCCGACCCAACCGGTGGATTGCAACAGGCGGTTGCCCACCCATGCCAGCGTGAAAAGGGGAAATCCTCCGCTGAGCACAAACAGAAGCGTGAACAGCACCGACCCTGCCATGCCGCCGAGAAACAGGCGCCGGCCGCCGAACAAATCGGCCAGCGAGCCGGAGATGAATTTGCCCGCCGCGTAGGCCACCGTGCCCGCCGACGCAATAAAGCCCAGCCGCACTTGCGCCTCGTTGGCAGATATGCCGTGCTGGGCCAAGTCGTGAATCAGATCGGGCAGAACCACGGAGAGATTCGAGCGGCAGAAGTAGTATCCCGAGTAGCCCACGCCGAGCAGCACAATAGTGGCCAGATGCCAGGCGGTGAATCTGGGCTGTGAAACCGGATGCTCAGAGGCCGCTGGTCCCGAAACTGGTTGCCCTTGCACAACGGAAGACTATCACGGAGAAGCATCAACAAATGGCGCTCACCGAAGTGCCCAAGGCCCGTGCAAATTGCCAGGCAGAAGTTTTTGAGGAAAATGCGCGGCTCAGCGCCCCCGCAGGCGCTACATTTGAGATGAAATCAATTTAGAAGCGAGCAAAGGCAGCTCTTCCATCAATTCCCGTTGAAAGGTTCCCACATGCACGATTCTTTTTCCCACTTCCGCGACCGCTGCCGGGTCGCCTGCCGGTTGCTCTTCGCGTGTTGCCTGCTGTCGCTGGCAACCGGCGCACGGGCGCAGTCAACGTTTGGCGAGATTCTAGGCACGGTGCACGATTCGAGCGGCGCGATTATTCAGGGAGTGCAGGTAGCGCTGGCGAACACCGGCACCAGCGCCACGCGCTCTGCGGTCACCGACGCAAGCGGGAACTACGCATTCAAGAACATCGACGTGGGCACGTACACGCTCACGTTTACGTCGCCGGGATTTGAAACGGAATCGCTGCCGGCGATCGGCCTCACTGCGCGCGAAACGCGCCGCATGGACGCGACGCTCAAGCCTGGCGCGGAATCGCAAACTGTCGTAGTGGCCGAAGACACGGCGCCCGTGATTACTACCGATGTCTCGAACCTGGCCGAGACCAAGGCGGGCGATGAGTTGGTGGAACTGCCGGTGGCCATTTATTCGCGCTCGACCGGGTCAACCAGCCCCATCTCCACGCTCACCACCGAGGCCGGCGTGCAGACCGATGACAGCGGCAACCTGGCCGTGGACGGCACCACGGCGGCGCTGCTTAGCGTGACCATCGACGGCATCTCTTCGGTGGGCGTCGAATATTCCGGGCCGGTGAACGAGATGTTTCCTTCGTTTAACTCGATTGAGGAGATTCGCGTCTCAGAGTCCAACAATAGCGCGGAGTTCGGCGGCGTGGCCGATATCACCACCGTGTCAAAAGCGGGCACCAATCGTTTCCATGGCGGGCTGTTCGAGAATCACGAAAACACTATTCTCAATTCAAACGACATCTTCGCGCTCTCCAAGCCGAAGATCATCATGAACGACTTTGGCGGAACGCTGGGCGGGCCGCTGAGAGTTCCTCATTTCATCGACGGACGCGACAAGACTTTCTTCTTCATCAGCTTTGAGGGGTTGCGCCTGCCGCGCGAAACGCCCATCGTGCTCTCGGTTCCATCGATGGACATGCGCAACGGCAACCTGACCAGCTATCTCGCCGGCCAGGGCGTCGCTGCGATTTATGAGCCTGATGGAGTCACGGCGATTGATCCGGCCAATGTGCCGGTCAGCCCAATCTCCGCCAGCTTGCTGCAGGTGCTGATGCCCGCGCCGAACCTGGGACCTGTGGACGCCTACGCCAACAACTATCAGATCAACTTTCCTTCGCCCATCTCTTCCAACCAGGGTGATGTTCGTCTCGATCGCACGCTCACTTCGCGTCAAACCATCTTCGCGCGCTTCTCGTACAAGAATCGCCAGGTGACTACTGCGCCGTCAGCCGCATGCACCTTCACTTATTGCGCCGAAGCGGGCAGCCCGCTGCAGGGGGCCTACAACACGCCGGAGATCGACGAGGGCATGACCTTCGCGCATAACTACATCTTCTCTGCAAACCTTCTCAATGAGTTTCGCGGCGGATACAACGCGCAGCACACATCGGAGACGCAGAGCTATTCGACATCCAGCATTCTCAGTCAGACAGGCCTCACCGTGCCGCAACCCGATCTCGAATGGTCCGAGGCACCGCAAGTGCTCATCAACGGGTTCATGTCTACCGGCGCGGGCAATCCGGGCGTGCAGCGGGGGCAGATTATTCAGGCGCTCGACAATCTCACCTGGTCGCGCGGCAAGCATGCCTTTAAATTCGGCGCCGATTTCAAGCGCCTCTCCGATCACGACGATAACGTATTTGGAAATTATCGCTCCGGCTGGTATGTCTTCGACGGATCGTCGGATGTGGGCACGGCCATCGGCGACCCTTACACCGCGTTCCTGCTCGGCTATCCGGACTACACCGAAGTCAGCTCGACCAACAACCCGACAATGAACGGCCTGGGTTACGCCTACGCCTTCTATGGCCAGGACGATTGGAAGATTACTCCGCAACTTACTTTGAATCTTGGCCTCCGTTACGAGTTACATCCACCCATTCATGACACGCATTACAACACGGCCACTTTCGAGCCCGATTACTCCGCCACCATAGGCGGTGAGGCAGTCGCCGGTGCGGTGGTTGTATCCAATGCGCAGGCGGCGTCCGATGCATCTTCGGCATTTCTGGCTTCCATTGCGCCCACGCCGCTGCTGACCGCAGCGCAGGCCGGCATTCCTGAAGGGCTTCGCTACGTGGACAGGACTGACTGGGGCCCTCGCCTGGGCTTCGCCTGGCAGCCTTATCGCAGCGGGAAAACCGTGCTGCGCGGCGGCTGGGGACGCTTCATCGAATCGCCGCTTGGCTTCTCGCTGGTGTCGGGGTGGGCCGTGCACTCAAGTTATGTGGCTACTTACAACCAGGACTACCAATCCGACGGCGTAACTCCGCTGCTCTCCTTTGCGAATCCCTTCAACACGGCCGCGGGCAGCGCCAGCGGAACAGCAGGCTTTTATTATGCATTTCCCATTCACTATCACGACCCGAACGTGCAGCAATGGAATCTGACGCTGGAGCAGGACTTCGGCCATGCCATCGGCGCGCGCTTCTCCTACACCGCCAGCCACGGGCAGAACCTTGAAGCCATGGTCGATCTCAACCAGGTGCAGCCAAACTCCGCAGGCTACTTCAACACCGACCCGGCGCCTGACGCGTCTGGCGCATGCATCAGCGATGGCGGAACCCTGATTGCCGATCATCGTCCGTATCCATGCTGGAGCGTGATTCAGAGCGTGACTAACCAGGCGGAGAGTAATTACTCGAGCGGCGCAGTTGAGGTAACCCGGCATAGCGGAAAAGCGATCACCTTTGACGCGAGTTATACCTATACCCGCGACTTATCGAACGCCGGCGGAGCGACGCCCAATGCCTTCGCTGTTGCCGGTGGCAGTTATCTGACTGACCGCTTCCATCCCGGACTGGATTACGGCAATGTGATCTACGATCGCCGTCATCGTTTCCTGGTGACTTATCTCTATGACTTGCCGTTTGGCAAAGGTCAGCCCTGGATGAATGCGGGTTCGGCTCTGAATCGTTTTGTCGGTGGCTGGCAACTGGCCGGTGTCACGATTCTGCAGAGCGGACCGTTTCTCACGCCATATCAGCAGAGCGTCGATCCGGCCAACACCAACATCCTCACCACGGTGGGCCAGGCACGGCCGGATCAGTTGCCCGGCGTGTCGGTCTACGCGCCGCAGCGCACCACCGCACAGTGGCTCAATCCCAATGCGTTTCCTTATCTCAACCTGCAAACCGCGAGTGGCGTCGGCATCGGGCGTTTTGGCAATGCGCCCGTGGGCGGAGTGGTTGGCCCTGGGACAGACAATTTTTCTCTCTCGCTGATGAAGGGGTTTTCACTCACGGAAAAGTCGAAGTTTCAAATCGGCCTTGAAGCGGCGAATGTCTTCAATCATCGCAACTACGAGCCGCCTAACATGCAGGTCGATTCGTCGGGCTTCGGTTCGATCACCGCGCTGCAGACCGCCGAGGGCGCGGGACCGCGCAGCCTGGAGTTATCGGGACGGATTACCTTCTGACACATTTCAATCGGAGAGCATTGCTTCCTGTGCCGCCTTGGCCAAAAACCCCGACCGGCTCAGGTGGCGAGCCTGGGCAAATGCGTCGATCTTCGAAAGCAGCGAGCTTGGAAGAGAGATTTTGACTCGCTTCGGCTCCGCGTCGATGCGGGCAAGGTCCAGGTCAACCAGCATCCAAACGCCGCCCTTATATCGCTTGTCGTTGGCTAATTTCTCTAAAGGCGTGGGCGCAGGGATGGGCATCTTCTCACCCGCCATGTGGCATTCAACCGCCTCCTGCGCCATCTTGTTTATGTCTTGCCAGTTGTCGGCGGCAGAAAAGCACCCAGGAAAGTCCGGGAATTCAATTCCGTGAGCGTGCTTCTTGTCTCCGACATTTACATAAATTGGATAGAGCATACTCATCTCCATTTCCATCCGGCCTGTCGATAGATGCTGCGCAATGTGCCGATGGGTGTGTGATTATACACAACGGGGAGTTGGCCTGAGTCCGACCGATTGGCCAAGCTCAACCACCGTCACGGATTGGCCACCCGTACCTTGGTTGAAGATGGAACGCCGCTACTTCCCCGTGCCTTCGGTGAGCGTCACGATTCGATCTACGCCCGGCACGGTGAATTTTTCTATCTTGCCGCTGGGCCAGTGGACTTCAATCGCGTCCACCGTCGTTGCCTGGCCCAAACCGAAGTGCGGCCGCGGATCGTTCGACGAAAGATAGCTGCCGCCGCTTATCACGTCGCCGCGCTGCTTCATGCCATTGGCTGTCACATAGACCGTTGCGCCGATTGCGTCCCGTGGGCTGCAAGGGATTGTGCCCAGTTTGCCCGTGCCTACCAGCTTCAGTTCCAGCCAATGATTGTGGTCCGGGCTGACGTTGCGCAGCAGGACGGGGTGGCCGTCTTCCACGTTGATCACCGCGTCGAGCTTTCCGTCGTTGAACAGATCGCCAACCGCCATGCCTCGGCCGGCGATTACATCAGCCAGGCCCGAACCCTCAACCGCGGGCACGGTCTCAAATTTCTTGCCCTCGATGTTGTGGAAGAGCATGGGCCGCTGCGCCCAGCTTGTGCCCCAGGCGTATTTGTCCGCCTCGGGATAGACGTGACCGTCGGACATCATCAGATCTTTCCAGCCGTCGTTGTCGTAGTCCATGAAGGCGTCGCCCCAACTTAGGAAGGGCACGGAGATCTCGGCGATGCCTAGCTTGTAACTGATGTCGGTGAGGTTGCCGTCGCCTTCGTTTTGGTAGAAGGGCTTGTAGTCGTCGCTGAAGGTGGTGTCGAAGATCGCGAGTTGGCCGTTGTTCTGGTAATCGCCGACGGCAATGCCCATTGACGCGGTCTCGCGGCCGGCTTCGTTGAGCGCAAAACCGGAGGCATAACTCACATCCTCAAATGTGCCGTCGCCTTTGTTGAGGTACATGTAATTTGGCGTTGAGTCGTTGCCCACCAGCAAATCGACTTTGCCGTCGTTGTTGATGTCGACAAAGACAGCGCCCAGGCCGTAGTAGCCTGGTTTATCGGCCACGCCGGCCTTGTCGCTTACGTCGGTAAATGTGCCGTCGCCGTTGTTGTGGAACAGATGGTCGGGCTCGCCCTTCAGGCCGCGCGGGCCGCACGCCACTGGCTCGCCGCGAAAGGTGCAGAAGGCATTGTTGCCGCCGTTTTCCTTGCTGTCGGGCAGGTTGTTCCAATCCCAGTGAATGTAGCCGGCGACAAACAAATCGGGCCTGCCGTCGCCGTCGTAGTCACCCCAGGTGGCGCCGGTCGACCAGTTGCCGAGCTGCACGCCGGCTTTCTCTGCCACGTCAGTAAAGGTTCCATCGTGATTGTTATGGTAGAGGCGATTTTTGCCGAAATTGGAGACAAAAATATCCGGCCAGCCATCGCCATCGTAGTCTGCAATGGCAACGCCAAAGCCCCAACGGTCATTGGTCACACCGGCTTTCGCAGCAACATCGGTAAACGTCCCGTCGTGGTTGTTGTGGAAGAGCGCGGCATGCGGCGGTGTGGCCTTGCCGTTCAATGCGTCGACAGTGGAACCGTTCACGACGTAGATGTCGAGCCAGCCGTCATTGTCGTAATCGATCAGGCTCACACCCGAGCCCTTGGTTTCGATAATGTAGCGCTTCTCGGGCGTGCCCATCTTGTGCGACCAGTGGGTGAGGCCGGCCTTTTCGCTGATGTCCTCAAAGACGATGGGGCCGGATTTCACGAAGCCGCCAGCGGTGATGGGCCGATGCTGCGCATCGAGCATGGGCGGATGCGGGGCACCGGTGTCCTGGCCGCCAGCGGGCGCCGTAGCGGCGGGCTTGTCAGGAGTTGGCGCCTGCGCAGCTGCCGCCGAGGAGATGCAAGAAGGGCAGAGCATCGGAATTGCCGCCGCGAACAGTCCCAGAGCAGTGGTCGCACGTAGAGCTTGAAACATGGCAGCAAGTATACGGGCCCCGAACGCGCGCCAGTATCGAACTAAAGGTGGAGTCAATCCAATCCGCACGGGCGCCCCACACTGCCGTCGTGCGCCTGTGTTCGCGCTATTGCCCGGCCTGTGTGGGTGAAGACGGAGTTACATTCGAGACAGTCCAGCCATTGCTGCCCTTGATGAGCGTGGCAGAACCCATCATGGCGCCTGAGCCTTCGCGGACAATCTTTGGATAGGCGGTCTTCATCTCCGTCGTGTTCGCCCAATCGGGCAGGCTGGTCATGCCGTACCGGTAGCTCACCGTGTATTGGGTCGAGTCGGGATCCGGCGGCGTGTAGCTGTCGACAGACACCACCTGGTCGTGCCCGAAGCAGAAATTGCCGTAGCCGGGTTGCGTCTGATCGGCGGTCCAGGTCGACCGGCCTTTATCGGACAAATCGTAGTTGTTGACCTGCTTGGAGCCGATGAGGAAACGCTTCTTCTCTGCCGACGATCGCTGAAGCATGCCGGCGTCTACCAGCGCATCAAAGCCCTTGGTCTGCTCGTCGTTCGCGGTGTCTGCCTGCGCGGGTAGCTTCTGCGGCGACGACCATAGGCAATCGTTTTGGCCTTTGTAGTAGTCGTTGAGCGCCGATTTGAACGCTTCCTTGTCGACGGTGTTTTTCTTGCATCCGGCGCCAAGGCACATCAGGACGCCCAGTGTCAGGGCAACTATCTTCGATTTATGCATCTATCCAAACCTCTGCGCAGTTGGATGCAAAAAATACGAATGCGGCCATCAATGAAGGCTTTCACGCAGAGCTTTCACGCGGGATTCAGGCGCTCGCCAAAAAGATCGAATGCCTCGCGTGTACGGCGCAGCTTTCAGGCATCAAAGGCTAATGCCCTACTCTTCCCCTATTTCATAGGGAATGCCAAAGCGGCCAATCTGAATGATCGCCTTATCTCCGGGCGGCCAGATGCGCAGACTCGTTACGTGGCCGGAGCCGGCGAGCAGATGCGCGTCGGCCGTACCGACCAGCGTTCCGGTTGCGGCTTCATGAAAGTGAACGCTCAAGACGTCCTCCTTGTGCTCGTAGCCGAATACGTATTCACCCGGCTTGAGCGCGACGCCGCCGATCTCGACCGGCGCCTGCACCACCAGGTAGTGTGAGTATTTTCCATCTGCCGAGTAGCCCGCCGTAATCAACACCACGCCGGCGATGATGTGGCCTTTGCCGTTCACAATGCCGGATGCGGTGCGCATCTCTGTTTCGATGTGCTCCTTCTCGACGGGTGCCCGCGCAGGCAACAGCGAGGCAAGCTCAGCGTCAGTGGCCTGGCGCCAGCCTGCGCCCTTCTTGGCTTGAGACACCGGGGCGAGAAACGCCAGGACAATTCCAAAAATGATTGCGGACTTGAGAGTATTCATCTTCATGATTTCGGTTTCCTCAGGATTTCAAGAGGCACGATGCCGCGTTGAATCGCGGCTGTCGCCGCCTGGGTGCGGTCGGTGACTCCTAGCTTGCCCAGCAGGCTGTTGATGTGTGTCTTCACGGTGGCCTCGGAGATATCCAATTCCGCGCCAATCTCCTTGTTGCTCTTGCCCATCACAATCTGCTCGAGCACATCGAACTCGCGCGGCGTCAGCTCTTCTGTTCCCATGCGCTCGGCGAGTTTCTCGGCAATGGCCGGCGGAATATGTGACTTGCCCGCATGCACGGCGTGGATGGTCGAGATCAGCTCTTCGCTGGTCATGCCCTTCAACAGATAGGCGCGCGCACCGGCCTGCAGGGCGCGATAGATATCCTCGTCGCCGTCATACGTGGTGAGCACGATGAAGCGCGCTCCGGGCGTCTCCATGCGCAGGCGCTGGATGACGTCGACACCGCCCATGCGCGGCAGGCGCAGGTCCATCAGCGTAATATCCGGCTGGTGTTTACGGAACTGCGTGATGGCTTCCACGCCATCCGCGGCCTGGGCCACAACTTCCAGGCCGTCCACCACGTTGAGCAGGGCTACCAGCCCCTGGCGCACAACGTGATGATCTTCCACAACCAGCACGCGAATCGATTCCTTCGTCACATTTGCTCCTTCGCTCTTTCGTTTCACTTCTCACTCAGATTTCGGTTCCATCTAAGAATCTGTCCGATCACTTTGTCTTGCGTGAGGTGTACGGGCTTCAGCCCGTACATCGGCGCCCGCCACTGATTGAGCTTTAGCCCATAAGAGCGGATCTTCACAAGCCTGCATTCCCTCAGCGGCTAAAGCCGACGGTCAAAAATCCTCTGCTAATGTACGGGCTGAAGCCCGTACCCTTCCGCTGAAGCCCTTACCCTCCCGCTGAAGCCCGTACCCTCCGGCTGAAACCCGTACCGCTTGGCTGAAGCCCTTGCCCCTTCGATAACACTGCTTTCCGGACAGATCCTGGGACTCCGGAAGCCACGACTCTTAATCACCTTGCATGTCTCGCTTTGCTGGCGCGCGCAGCCTGACTGTTGTGCCGCCGCCGGGCTCGCTGGTCACTTCCAGTGTGCCGCCGATCATCGCTGCGCGCTCGCGCATCCCGGTCAAGCCATAATGGCCCGGCGCAGGCGACTCATCGGGCGCAAATCCCTGCCCGTTGTCTCGAACCTCCAGGGCTATGTCCGATGGCCCATATTCCAGTTGAACATTCAACTGAGTGGCGCCGGCGTGTTTCTTTACGTTGTGAACAGCCTCCTGGGCTACGCGAAGAATCTCGCGCTCGGTTCCAGGCGGCAAGGGCCGGTAGGCGCCGAAGATGCTGAAGCAGGCTTCCAGGCTGGTGCTCTGTTCTGCTTCCGCAATGCGGCGCAACTTTACCGGCAAAGTGGTCTCGCCTGAATCCTGCGAGCGAAGCGCCCAGATCGACTGGCGCGCGTCGGCCAGACCTTCGCGCACAAAGCCGCGCGTCAAGTCGAGATGCTTCGCGGCCGCATCCATTTTATTCTTGCGCACCAGTTCGGCCAGCACCTCGAGTTGCACGGAGATGCCCACATAACCCTGCGCCAGCGTGTCGTGAATCTCGCGTGCGATGCGGTTGCGTTCGCCCAGCACGGCGTTGAATTCGCGCTCGGCCCGGTTGAGCCGCAGCCGTTGCACCAGCAATACCAGGCCAAGCGTCAACACAGCCAGCAGCGCGTAGAACCACAGCGTCTGGTAGAAATGGGGCCGAAGCTCGAATTGCACCGCGGCGCCTTGCATGTTCCACAGCCCATCGTTGTTGTCCGCCTGCACGCGAAAGGTGTAATGTCCGGCGGGAATGTTGGTGTAGTAGGCCGTGCGGCGCGCCCCGGCTTCGGTCCAGCCGTGATCGAAGCCTTCCAGCATATAGCGGTAACGCACCTTTTGCGGCGCCACAAAACTCAAGCCCGCATAGTCGAACTCGAAGTGCACATGGCCGGCCGGGATTCGCACGGCCAGGCCTTCTGCATGCAATGCCTGGGGGGTGTCGTCGATGGTGAAGCGTTCGAGCGCGACGGGCGGCGGGACCGCATTCACGGGAAAGTGCGCCGGATCAACTTCGATCAGCCCCTTTGGAGTGGCGAACCACAAGTGACCATCGCGCGATCGCCACGCGGAGGGGTGGCTGTTGACGGCTGTCTCGCGGCTGCGCAGGCCGTCCGCGGCGCCGAATTCGATCCAGTTCGAGCAGCCCCCGGGCTCTACGCCGATGTTGTCCATCAGCGTCTCGGGGCAATCGCCGCGGGCCAATCCGCTGGCAGTGGCAAACCATACGTGGCCGTTTCCGTCGTCGAGGATGGCATGAATGGCCGATTGCCTGAGCCCGCTGCTTCCTTGGCCCGCAGCAGTGAACTGCTTTCCGTCCCACAGGTTCCAGCCCTGATCCTGCGTGCCGATCAGCAGCGTTCCGTTCTTGCGCGCCAGCAATGCCGTGATCACGTTGCTGGAAAGGCCGTTGGCGGTGGTGAAGTTCTCAATCTTGCCGTCGCGGAGCCGGGAAAGACCGGCAAAGGTTGCGACCCACAGATCGCCTTTGGCGTCGCGCGTCATCGCACCAACCAGGTCGCTGCCCAGGCCGTTGGCGTGGGTGAAAGTCTCCATCTTGCCGGTGGCTCGAATCCCGCTTGCGCTCTTACCCAGCTTCGCGCTCGCGCCCGGCTCAATCCAATGCGTGAGGCCGCGCCGCGTTCCAATCCACAGCGAGCCATCCCTGTCCAGGAGCAGCGAACGGATGAAGTCGTCGGGCAACCCATCCGCGGAGGTAAAGGCGTAAACCGAGCTGCCGCGAATTCGGTTTAGCCCGTCCGGAGTACCCACCCACAGATCGCCGTTGGGCGCCGCGGCCATCGACAGAATCACGTTGCTCAACAATGCGTCGCGTATGGGATAGGTGGTTGCCACGCCCGCGGCGCCGGTTCCACGCGGCAGAGCGTTGAGCCCTCCACCGCTGGTTCCAACCCATAGCTTTTCTGAGACGCCCTCGACAACTGTGGTTGTCGCATCCGAGGTTAGCCCCTCCCGCGCGCCGATGGTACGAAAACGCTGATCGCGAAGAATGTGCAGGCCATCGGCTTCGCTTCCCACCCAGAGGTTGCCCTCGCGGTCTTCCATTAACGCCAGCACGCTTGCCGAGGCCAGCGGATCGGTCACCGGCAAGCGCTGCACTTTTCCTGCAGACCCTGGGGTCCATCGCGCCAGGCCGCCGTTGGTCCCAATCCACAAACTTCCCTCACGGTCGGCATAGAGGCTCTGAATCCTGCTCCCCGGCAACTCCTTGCCGACCGCCAGTTGTCCCATCTGATTGCTGCCGCGCCAGAGTTCGATATGACTCTTGTTAGCAATCGCAGTTACGTCCCCGGCCAGATGAACCCGAAACTCAGCGCGGCTCCCGTCCCGAAGAGCAAGAAACTCTGCGACGATGCAGCAAGTCCATCGGCCGTCTTGGAATTTGATCTTTCCATTTACAAGAATTCCGGCATCTCCAAGGGGATCGAGACGCTCGATGCGATTGGTGGGCAGGCCTTCTTTGGTCGTGAACGTGGTTACAGTTCCGTCTTTCCAGCGCGCCAACCCGTCGCCGGTTCCAATCCAGAGTGCGCCGTCCGGTGTCTCCAGCAGGCACCGCACATCGTTGCCGGGAATGGCAGGCGTTGAATTGCTGTCGAAGACTTGGAAGGCAACGCCATCGAAGCGAACCAGCCCGACTTCGGTGCCGAGCCAGATAAACCCATCCCGCGTCTGCACCAGGGCCTGTACGGTGTTCTGCGGCAGGCCGTTCTCCATCACCCATGCCTGCCGGCCGTAGCTGGCCAGAGGCGTAGACGGCTCCAGCGCCGGACTCATCGCAGCGAACAGCATCAGCGAGACGGCAGCGCCCCAGCATGCTCCCAGACGCAGCAGCGATCCAAGCTGTGGGCGCGGAAGCATCCCCGTCTTGCCCCACCCCGCTTTCGAATTGGCGCAATTCTGGGCCACGGATGCCGCACAACTTGTCTCGAACAGAATCCAGCCTGCGCCAAAGGGTCAACCCGGTGAACCATGACAAGGGCTGGCCGGGATGGTTGGTGCAGGGCAGGTTGGTGCAATCAGACTACCGCACAAAGACCGATGCGAGTCTCCACCTATCGATGGACTTGAACCTCGCTCCAATGACTCAAGACATGCCGCAAGCCTGCCGATACTCTGGGTTCGTCTCCTGAATTCGTCCTTCTTAGCTGGTCCTCCAAGCTTAGAATTTTGGGTGGCTGTCCGCTCGCTGGACAGCCACCCGATTCCTTTTTGGGGGCCATCGCGAGACCCACGCCAATCGACCCGTGGCTGGTGTCGGTCGAAACGGTTCAACGAGAGACGGCGCACGAATGCCGCACGTGCATTCGGGGGTCTCCCACCCTTTGCGCAAAGTGCGCACAAAGGATGGGGCACCCAGCGTTCTGTTACCACTAAAATCGAAAATGCTTTGGCGCCAGGTTTCAGGAACTGGGCGGAACTGTCTCCTGGGCAGCGTTTTCCTGCGGCCGCAGTGCCTCGGCTGTGAGCTGGTCGGCATGACGCAGGCTGGGGAAGATCCAGGCCCAAAGGCCGGCAACGGCCAGCGCTCCCACCCCGCCTACCACCGTGGCACGCACCGCGCCCCACCATTGCGCGGTCAGGCCGCTTTCAAATTCGCCCAGCTCGTTGGACGCTCCAATGAAGAGCGCGTTCACGGCGCTCACGCGGCCGCGCATCTCCGGCGGCGTGCCGAGTTGCAACAAGGACCCGCGAATGATCACGCTGATGGTGTCCGCACCGCCGCCGATGGCCAGCGCGGCGAGGGAGAGCCATAAGTTGTGGGATATCCCGAAGACAACGGTGGCCGCGCCGAAGATGGCCACGCACACAAACAGGCGCAGGCCGGCCTTGTTCTTGAACGGGAAGCGCGCCATGGCCAGGCTCATGATCAGCGCTCCGGCGGCAGGAGCGGCGCGCAGCATGCCCAGTCCGCGCGGCCCCTGGTGCAATATGTCATGGGCAAAGATCGGCATCAGGGCCGTGGCGCCTCCCAAAAGCACTACGAACAAGTCCAGCGACGAGGCTCCCAGCAGCAGCGACGAGCGCATCATGTACTGAAATCCGGCCAACACCACCTTGACGGACGCTGCTTTATGCTCCATTCGACCCGGCCGCACATGCAGGCTGGCCACCAGGATCAGATACCAGCCGAGCGTGCCCAGCGTGAACACGTAGACGATGCCCGCGCCTTCGAGCACCGTATCCGGCACAAAGTGCGCCAGCGGAAAAGTGAACAGCAAGCCGCCCAGCGCCGGTCCGGTGATGTTGGAAAACTGCCAGATGGCTCCGCCCCAGGTCACGGCATTCACAAAATGCTTCTCCGGAACCAGGTGCGGAACGAGGGCCGAGCTGGCCGGCCCGGAGAATGCGCGCCCGGTGCCAATGAAGAAGAGCACGGCATAAATCGGAAGGACGGCGTGGATTCCGATGATGGACAGATACAGCAGCGCGCCCGTGCAAAGCAATTGCAGGCTATAGCAGACCAGGATGACCTGGCGGCGATCGAAGCGGTCGGCCACGTGGCCGGCTGGAAGCAGAAACAGGAGCCCGGGCAGAAACAGCGCCAGTCCGGTGTAGCCCAGGTCGAGCGCGCGGTGGGTCATGGAGTAGACCTGCCACGCGACCGCGACGGATTGCGCCTCGGCCCCCAGAATGGCCATCACCCGCGCCAGCTGATACCGTCTGAAGTCGCGGAAGGCAAAGGCCTCCATGCCGCGCGCGGGCCTGTTGGGGGCGAGGGAATGCATCTGGCCTTAGCTTATAACTTTTGTCCGTGTCGGTTGTGAGAGGTCGATTGCCATTCTGCGCGTCCCGGTTTGGGGCCACGTCACTTGCTTTTAGGCGAATAAACTGCCAACATAAACCAGGTTACTGCTGTGGGAATCTTCCCGAGTTTTCGAGGACTTCAGCATTGACACGTCGTCTAAATACATGAGAAAGTTCGGGTTAGGAACGGACGCGCGCAGTTCCAGGGTCTGTGGAAAACAGACCCTAAATGGTGATTCTGCGCTATTTGCAGGGCATCTGATTGGGTAAATGTTTTACCTTTCGCCAAGGAGTAGCGAATGCAGCCACCGTCAAACTTCAAGTTGCTCGTTCACTATGTCTGTGCAAGGCGTAACGATTGCCCTGATACATTGGGGGCCGTAAAGCTGAACAAGATTCTGTGGTTGGCAGATCTGTCAGCTTTCTACGAAACCGGCGAGCCGATCACTGAGGCTAGATATATTAAGCGGGAGTTTGGACCAGTTCCGGCGCGAATCGTTCCGGTGTTGCGGGAGCTTGAGCAGGAAGGTGTTCTAACGGTCAGAGACGTTCCACACTTTAATAAGCGAAAAAAGGAATATGACGTTCGTGTAACCCCCCGAACGGACTTCATGACCCCCCAACAAAAAAAGCTCGTGGACGAGGTGATACAGCACGTGTGCGATGAACACACCGCAGCCTCCGTAAGTGAGGCCACTCATGACCATATCTGGAAAGCGGCAGAGGATGGCGAGGAGTTGCCGCTTTTCACGGTGTTTGCTAAACCTGGGAAGATTACGGAAAATGAGCGGGAATGGGCGCGGCTCGCGCTAGAGTCGGTAAACGAGTAGGTCTTTATGGCGAGAACGATGCGGGTCGTCATAGAGAACTGGAGCGTCAGCGAAGTGGTAGATGCTGAACAAGCAATCTATCCTCGATTAGCCGACGCGTTCGATGCCCTCAAGTGGTGGTTGGCCCGCGAACCCGATAGCGGCGAAACCATAGACGATGTCAATTGGCTGTATATGCAAGATGGAGATGCGCGGAAGAATATACCGGCTCTTGTCGTGGTCTATACTTTCAATGCTTGGGAAGTAGAACTCAAACACATTCTTGTGAGGGTTCCCCGGTAAACAAAGACACCGCCTGACGATCCCGAATTCACTGACGCTCTGCGCAACATGCTCAATGTGCCTAAGAGCGATATGAATCTACGCATCGAAGCAGAGAAAAAACGGAGGCCTAAGCAAGTATCTCGCCAAATTGACTCCCGCTCGGCGTAAGCCTTCTTTACCGGCGCGGGCGGCTTGGGCCGCGATTTTTGCGTCCAACTGACGAGTGATACTCTTCGCTCCCACAGCCCATCGCCGGCTCTTGCCCCGCTGGGCCATCCGCCTCGGCGTACCCGGACTTTTCCTGGTCTCCGCGATCGACGCTTCGATTGTTCCGCTGGCGGTTCCCGGCTCGACCGATCTGCTTCTGTTGTGGCTGGTTTCGCATAACGGAAACCCCTGGCTGCTGGCTTCAAGCGCCATCGCCGGCAGCGTCGTGGGCGCCTATACCACCTGGAGCCTCGGCAAGAGAGGCGGTGAAGCGGCCCTGGAGCGCTGGGTTCCGGCGCGTATCTCGAAGCGCGTGGTGGGGTGGGTGGGGCGACATCCCATTCTCTCTGTCTTCATTCCGCCGCTTCTGCCGCCGCCCATTCCTCTCGCGCCGTTTCTGCTGGCTTCGGGCGCCTTGGGTGTTACACGCAGGTCTTTCCTGGTGGTGTTTGGCGCCGCCCGCTTGCTGCGTTATTCATTCGTTGCCTGGATGGCAGTGATTTACGGCAGACGCATTGTTCGCTTGTGGTTTGGCACCTTGCAGAAATGGTCGACCCCTGTGCTGTGGGTCTATGTGGTGGTGGTGGCCGCGGGCCTGTGCTATGCCATTGTGAAGCTTCGCTCTCCCAGGCGTAATCGCCCGTCGCGAGAGGCTTTGGACGATCAAGCGCCGGCCCATGCCGAGTGAACTGGGCGGCGGGCTCTGCGAGTCGGGATCGACCGTTTGCAGTGGCCGGATTTTGCTACTTCGGTTTGATGTTTCCGCGTATCCGAATCGCGGTGTAAAAAGAAAGCATGAAAGCATTCATCGCTCTATTGCGCGCGGTCAACGTCGGCGGAACCGGCAAGCTTCCCATGACCGAACTCAAGTCCATGTGCGAAGCAGCGGGATTCAAATCGGTGCGCACATTCATCGCCAGCGGCAACGTCGTCTTTCAATCCGCCAAGACTGAATCCCAGGTGAAG
>JBEKVS010000053.1:0-22706 GCA_049513795.1 Occallatibacter sp.
GCCGACCACAGAAACAGCGAAACCGAGAAAAGCGCGAAGTAGCTGGCGCATTCTTGCGCATCGCCGGAAGAAAACCTCCGGCCGACAAAGAGCAACTCGACAAGCGGCACGGACATGGCCACCATGCCGGAGGCGGCCAGGAATCCCAAGGCAGCCACGCGCGAAACGGAATCGGCGACACCGGAGGCAAATTCGCTGCGTCGTTGTTGCGACCAGAGGCTGGCGAAGAATGGCATGGAAGCCGCGCCGGCAGCCTGCGCCAAGACGGCCATGGGCGCGGTGAAAAGCTGTTTTGCGTAGGTCATCAGGGAGACGGCACCGCTGGTGCTGGAGGCGAAATGGCCGATGATCCAGCTGTCGGCGGTGACCAGGGAGACGCCCACCATGAGCGGAAGCGAGAGGCGCACCCACTCGCGAAGGCCTTCGTTGTGCCAGTCGAGAATGGGCCGGTAGTGTGTGCCGGCGCGGCGCGCGAAGATCCAGTTGAGCAGAAACGGGCCGCAGAAGCCTCCCGCGACGGTGCCGAAAGCCAGAGAAGATACGCCAATGCGCCTGAAGAACAACAGGCCGCCGACGATGGTTCCCAGGCCATAAATCAGCGGCGAAACGGCCTGCACGGTGAACTGCTTGCGCACCAGGAGGACCGAGCCAAATACGCCGCCGGCAAAGAAGAACAACTGCGCCGGCAGCAAGATGCGCGTAAGGTGCACGCACAAGGCCGCTTTCTCCGCGCTGAAGCCGTTGAACCACCAATGGACATAATAGGGGGCGAGGAACTCGGCGAGAATAATGGCGCTGCCGAGAACCAGATACATGGTGGTGAGGATGACCGAAAGCGAACGCTCGCCTTCAGCCTCGCGCCCGGTCTCGCGATAGCGGGTGAGGATGGTGACAAAGGTGATAGATGCCGCTCCCCCAACGAGGAAATAGGAGATCATGTCGGGCAGGTAGAAAGCGGCCAAAAGCGCGTCGGCTTCCATGCCGCGGCCAAAGAGCCAGGCGAAATATTGCATCCGCACCAACCCGATGATCCGCGACAGGAAGGTGGCGACCATGAGCACGATGGTTGCCGAGAAAGCGCTGTGGATGTGCGAGGGCTGTAACAATCGCAGCCCGCGCGTCCACCGGGACGGCGCTGGCGGAACTGGCTGAGTTGGCGTTGAATCGGGCACTTGGCTTGATTCTACGGGTTGCTTCGGTCTTGATGCGCACCGTGGGCAAAGCGCGGGTCAGCGAGTGACCATGCAACGTCAACCTGTCGCGAGCAAGGCCGGCTCGGAACTGCCAACTGCGCGCCTTGCAAGGTATTCTGTGCGCGGGGGACTTGCATGCATCGGACTTTGGAGTTGGGACTCTTGTTTTGGGCGGCGATTGGATGTTGCGCCTTTGCGCAAACCAGTTCCCCGACGATTCATGGCCGCGAGGGGATCATTTTGCCCACGCCGCCCCCCACCGAGGCAACGCCGGTCAGCGACGACTACTTCGGGACCAAGATTCCCGACAGCTATCGGTGGCTTGAAGATGCGAAGAGCCCGGAGACGCGGGCCTTCATCGATGCGCAGAACGCCTACACGGCGCGCTACCTGAAGCAGGCGCGCATCCGTTCCCAGGCTGTGGACGACCTGGACGCTTTGGAGAATGTCTCCGTGACAAGCGCGCCGATTGAGCGCGCGAACAGCTACTTCTTCACGCGAAGGCTGGCGGGCGAGCAGCAGGCCTCGATCTATGTGCGGCATGGCTGGGCCGGCCCAACCGGTGCTAATCCAACCGGTGTTAATAAGGACCAGCGCCTGGTCGATCCCGCCAAGCTGACGCGCGATCCGAACAGTTCGGTCGGCATTGCCGATGTGACCCGCGATGGCAACCTGCTGGCGTATTTCTTCAAGCAGGGTGGAGCGGACGAGTTGGCGGTGCATGTTTTGAATGTGAAGACGGGCAAGACGCTTGAAGACGAATTGCCATCGGCGCGCTATGACGGGCTGACCTTCGCGCCGGACGGCAAGAGTCTCTATTATGCGCGCAATGACAAGACAGGCACGCTGCTCTATCAGCATGTGCTGGGCACGCGCAACTCCGCGGACACTTTGATCTTCGGGCACGAGTTTCGCGGAGAACCGCTCGGGCCGGACGACCTGTTTGGACCGACGATCACCGACGATGGCCGCTATATGGTCATCGACATTTCGCGGGGTGTGCCGGCCAAGCGTGAAGATATTGTCTTCCGCGACCTCACCAAGCCGGGTTCGCCGTTTGATGTCCTGGTGTGGGGGCTGGAATCGCGGTTCAACACCATCTACGCCAAGGGTGCGTGGTATGTGAAGACAGATTACAAATCGCCCAAGGGGCGGATTCTGAGGGCCGATCCCGGAGTGCTGCCCGACGCCTGGCAAACGATCGTTCCCGAGGGCGCGGATGTGATTGACGACTGGTCGATCGTCGGCGGCAAACTTTACGTTAACCGGCTCAAGGATGTGAAGACCGAGACCGCGGTTTACGCCCTGGATGGGAAGCCGGCGGGCACGCTGGAATACGAAGGGATCGGTTCGGCGTCCGCAGTGTTTGGCCGCAGCACGGATCGATACGGCTACTTCAGCTTTGAGTCGTTCATCCGGCCATGGACCATCTACCGGCTGGATACCGCGACCGGCAAGCGCGAGGTGTTTTCTCAGCCCAAGATCCCCTTCGACCCCAGCGAGTATGAGCTCAAACAGGTGTTCTTCAAGTCCAAAGACGGGACGCAGGTTCCCATGTTCATCGCCGGCAAGAAGGGGTTGAAGATGGATGGAACCGAACGGCTGCTGATGACCGGGTATGGCGGTTTCGATGTGAACGAAACACCTGAATGGAACCCGCGCTGGGGCTGGTGGCTGGAGCAGGGCGGATGGTTTGCGCTGCCCAACCTGCGCGGCGGCGGCGAGTATGGCGAAACGTGGCATGAGCAGGGCATGTTCGAGAAGAAACAGAATGTCTTCGACGACTGGTTTGCAGCGGCTGAATACCTGATCGCCAACAAGTACACATCGCCGGAGCACTTCGCCATTTCGGGCCGCTCCAATGGCGGGCTGCTGATGGGCGCTTCCATCACCCAGCGGCCGGAGTTGTTTTCGGCGGTATGGTGCGGCTATCCGCTGCTGGACATGCTGCGCTATCAGAAGTTCAAGGTGGGATCCTATTGGACGACAGAGTATGGCTCTGCCGACAACGAAAAACAGTTCTTCTATCTGCTCAAGTATTCGCCCTATCACAACGTCAAGCCTGGAACGAAGTATCCGGCGATCATGTTCTTCACCGGCGACAGCGACACCCGGGTCGACCCTTTGCACGCGAGGAAGATGACGGCGCTCATGCAGTCGGCATCGACCAGCGGCCGGCCCATCCTGCTGCATTACAGCGTGCAGGGCGGCCACTCGGCGGGAGTCAGCGTGGATCAGGATGTCCAGGATGCCGCCGACCAGATGAGCTTCCTGTGGACTGAAACGGGACAGGCAGGCGCGCATCCACTTCATCACTAAGTTGAGACGATAAATTCGGTTGGATCTTAATGACGGTTTTGGCGCCTTCAGTTTGAAGACCCGGAATTCAGTACCCCAATCTGAACCCGGGTTCGGGGATCGGTACTCAGACGCGTCGTCCACGCGTAATCTCGCCCGCTCGGTAAACCTCTCCGATAAGGAAAGTGCGCCACCTGACCGGCGCCAACGCAGGGCGAACCCGAGGCCAGGGCTTTTAAACAGAGCCGCTTCAAGCCTTCAGTAGCTTGCGAATCAACTGGGGAGTTCGACGCCTCCATCGGGGACCACACCAGCGCAGAGCACTGCGCCGGCCGGAGAGATAATGGCCAACGCCGAGTTGCAAACCGAACGAACCGGGCCGGATCATGCGCGGGAAGTCGAACGACTGGCTGCCCTGGCTTCAACGGGGATTCTTGACACCGAACCGGAGGCGGTCTATGACGCGATCACCCGCTTAACGGCAGAGTTTTTTGAGGCCGACACCGTGCTGCTGAAGTTTGCCGATGAGAGCCGGGTCTGGATCAAGTCGTTTGCCGGATGCGCTGTTCGCGAACTTCCCCGGCAGAATTCCATCTTCGATATGGTGCTGGCCGAAGATGGCCCGGTGGTGATTTCGGACATTTCGTCACATGCCGCGCTCGCGACGTCCCTGCTGGAACTGAAGCGGCTCGAGGTGTCTTTCCTTGCCAGTGTTCCGGTCCGCTCAACAGAGGGCAAAATCCTTGGCGTGCTGACTGTGTTCTGCCGCAGCCCGCGCGAAAAGCTCGCCCCCGGCGAATTGCAAATGCTGGAGAACCTGGCCGAGATGGTGGCCAGCCAGTTGGAACTTCGCCGACTGCGGAGAGCGTTCGCCGCGCAGCCAGGCAGCCGAGTTCGGGACGCCAACCGGGTCGTTGAACCTGCCAGGAGCTGGCCACAGGCAGAGGACCTGCGCCGGGCCATCGATCAGCGCCAGTTTGTGCTCTACTACCAGCCCGAGGTCGAGCTCACTACGCGCAAGATCGTCGGTGTGGAAGCGCTTATCCGCTGGCAACATCCCGAACGCGGCTTGATTCTCCCCATGGACTTCATCCCGCTGGCGGAAGAGAACGGGCTCATCCTGCCCATCGGCGACTGGGGGCTCGCGGAGGCTTGCGCGCAAATCAAGCTCTGGTGTACGGAGGATCCCAGCCGCAGTTCCCTGCGCGTCCTGGTCAACCTCTCAGCCCGCCAATTCTCCCGCCCCGGGCTTGCGGACCACGTCGAGGCGCTTCTGGTTCAATTCGGCATCGGCAGCCGGCAACTTGGCCTGGAGATGACCGAATCCAGCTTGATTCCCAACGTGCGTATCGCTTTGGAGGTCCTGGGCAGCCTTCGCCGCCTGGGCGTGACCCTGCTCATGGACGACTTCGGAACCGGCTACAGCGCGCTCAACCACCTGCATACATTTCCCTTTGACGTGCTGAAGATCGATCGCTCTTTCATCTGCCGCATTCAAGATGGCGACCAACCCTTGCAGATCGTGCGCACCATCATTGAGCTGGCGAGGGTTTTGGGGATGGATGTGGTGGCGGAGGGCATCGAGACGGCCGAGCAGTACCGCCTGCTGAGGCAGTTAGGCTGCCGGTTCGGTCAGGGGTATTTCTTCGCCCGGCCCCTCGCCGCCGAAGCGGTTATGCAGCTTTTGCGCCTGCCCGGTCGAATTTTGCCGGAGCTGGATTCTCAATTGAGCCTTGATTGCTGAATTGCCCGCTTTGAGCCCCGGCTCCGATTCGCGCTCCCTCGCCGGGCTGATTCAAACTGTTGTCACTTTAAGTCGTTCACTGCGCAGTCGTTCAATGCGCTCTCTTCGTCATGCCGATCCGGGACTGATGGAGATTTTTTCCCATTTTGGTGCCTTAGCCGGCGTCCCGAATCAAGCTGATCACCCATCCAGCCGCTTCGACGGTTATGCTCCAAAGCATGCTGCAGCAAGGCACACCAGCGCCATCAGGCGGTCCGCCGACGTTTGCGGGAATGCTTGCGGCCTTTGCCGCACCGGCACAGAAACGCCCAGTCGCGTGGAATGACGACGATCTTGCCGACGATGTGGCCACCCTCAGTTACGAGCGCGCCTTGAATGCCCACGCGCGCTACAAGACGCCGGAACTTGGCGATCGGTCTGGCCTGGGACCGGTGAATGCGGGGGGCGTTGCGGGAGTGCTTGTTGACGAGGTGCTTTTTGACGAGGTGCTGGCTGACGACAAAGATCAGCCCGTACCCCCGTTCGTTGCTCCCATCACAGCTACGAAAGCGAGCACTCAACCGGCTTACGAGGCCACGGCGGCAGAAGAGCCCACGCTGGCCAGGCGGAACCTGAAAACAGCCAGCATCACCATCCGGCTCAGCAAGGCGGAATGCGCGCAATTGCGCAAACGCGCCGCGGAAGCCGGGCTGACTGTTTCAGCCTATTTGCGCTCCTGCACGTTCGAGGCAGAATCGTTGCGTGCGATGGTCAAGGACACGCTCGCCCAGTTGCGGTCGAAATCGGCTCAGAAGAGTCAGGCCAATTCGGCCCCCGCTCGGCGTGGCTGGCTTCAGTGGCTGGCCAGGTTCTGGCCGCTTGCACGGCCGGCTCGCGGTCGGGGTCAAGGCCTGGGTCAACATCCGGCTCAACATGCGGCTCGAGCCTGATTATTCGACTTCGAGCAGGAGGCATTTCAGATACTCGGTCTCGGGGAGGTTCAAAACAACTGGATGGTCAAGTGCCGCTCCGCGCCGCTCTAACAGGCGGACACGCCGTCCGGCGTCCACGGCTGCCATGGCTACAGCATTTTCGAGATCGGCCCAGCCCACGTGATGCGAGCAGGAGCAGGTGACCAGCAGCCCGCCCGGATTCAGCATCTTCAAGGCGCGCAGATTCAGCTCTTTATAGCCGCGCAAAGCTCCCTCGACGGCGCGCCGCGACTTGGCGAATGCCGGCGGGTCGAGAACGATGGCGTCAAACCGTTCGCCCGCGCCCGACCAGTCGCGCAGGATTTGAAATGCATCGCCCTCGACCCAGTCGACTTCCGCGTGGATTCGACCGCGATTGGCCGTCAGGTTCCGTTCCGCCACTTCGAGCGAAGCACGGGAGGCGTCGATTCCGGTAACCTGCCGGCACACTTCCGCCAGATGAAGTGCAAATCCTCCCTGGTAACAGCAAACGTCCAGTGCTCTTCCGCCGCCGGCCCATTTGGCTGCGCCGAGGGTTTGCGCCCAGCGCTGGGCGGCTGCGTAGTTGTCCCGCTGGTCAAGAAACGCGCCCGTCTTTTGTCCGGAGCCGGGATCGTATTCAAATTGCAGGGCGTTGATGCGAAAGTGCGTAGCGTTGGGGCCGGCCAATCCCTGCGCGGCGCCCTCGGCTAGATAAAGTGGACCTGCATCGGGCGCGCTCAGACCCTCCAACTCACGCACACGCGGGTCGGGCCGTTCCAGAATGGACGCCGGGGAAAGCTCGTCGCGAAGGGCTCGCACGCAGATGTCTCTCACCTGGGGCGAATCCAATCCCTTGGCCAGAAGCTGAAGGATTACCAGGTCGCCGTATTTGTCGGCAATGATGCCGGGCAGCTCATCAGCTTCGCTGAAGCAGAGGCGGCAGGCATTGGTGCTTTCGCTGAGGATGGATTTGCGGCGTTGAATCGCCGCGCGCAGGCGCGCGTCGAGTAACTCCAGCCAGGCAGCCTCATCGATGGCCTCTCGGGAAATCAGCCGCAGGGCAATCTGCGATGTAGGGCTGTAGAGCGCGGTGCCCAGCAACAGGCCCCGCGAGTCGGCAACGGTTAGCAGACTGGGGCGGCCTGTCCCGGCTTCGGGGATTTCGATTGTCTCAATATCCGAGGCATAGACCCAAAGATGGCCGTTGCGGAGCCGGTCGGCGGCGCGCCGGCTGACTTGCGCTCCGGACTGGGAGCTGTGCGGATGCGGTGTTTGCAACCCGGCGTCTTTCCGGCCCGGGTCCATATTTGGGTGGGTCTTTGCTTCCCGGCCACCGCTTCGAGACTGCCGAGCAGGCGTCGCGTCTTTACGAGCCTGCTCAAAAGGCGCCCTGGGCTTGGATGCTCCGGGCGCCTCTTGGTTTGACACGGGTCGGGGGCGGCGTGGCTTGGTCATGCACTCCCTTGGAGCGGTTCCACGATGTGTACGCCCTTTGGAGCGCGGCTGCAGACTGGCCTTTTTTCTTAACGAAAAAGCCTCCTCCGAGCAGCGTTTTCAGGCACGGCAATCGTGAATACTGCGATCGACCGGAAGCAGACGGCAGCCGGCCCTTACTTCACCTGCAAGCTTTCCAGGTAGCGGCTCAGATTGCTGATCCGGAGCAGCCTTTCCTGGGGGTTGTTCAGGTTCATCTTACCAAGGATCGGTCCCCATACCGGCATTTCGGCCGTGCCGTGCGCCTTAATGTCAGTGCCACTCTGCAGCACGACTACGACGCGGCTATCAGGGAACTTTCCATGGTTGTTTCTGCTCAGCAAGGTCAGGTCAGGAGGCGGCACCTTCAACGCGAATGCAACCGGCCCCTGGCCTCTGCCATCCACTCCGTGACAGGGTGCGCAGTAACTGCCATACATCACTCTTCCATTGGTGGCCCCGGTCTTTGTCACGGGGATGGTTATTGTTTTTGCTTGTTCTGCATAGCTCATGCCGGCCGCGAGGGCCGCGGTCATGGCGATAACTAAGAGGCGTTTCAACATAAGTTCCTCGGTTCTGGACCTCTAGTCCGAAAGGGACTTTACTCCTTGCGCGGTGTACTCGCGATGTGATGGCAAACACACTGCAATCGCTCTCGCGGCACCGACGTACCATTACCGGAAAGTCCACGATTTCAGGGCATATTTATTCCTTGAGCGCTCATTACTATGAAATCAGCCTACGGTGGCATGGAAGATTGAACTCCCGTATGTATCCCGGTAATTCTTCTCTGCGGGCGTAACTCGGGATTCGATGTTAGTCGTTGCGTTAGATTGGCCCGAACAATGCGCCGGTATAACTTCATAATTTCGGGGATTTCATATCTTAGAGCGCAAGTCAAGATGCTGCGCTGCTTTCACTTCATTAGGAATCAGGAGAACGGCCGACTTATCCTGCTGCGCCGCATCGCAGACAGAAAGCGGCTCATGTGCGCATGCGTTCTGAATCTCTTCACCCTGAAGTTGTAGTGCGACCAGCCACACCATGGCCATCGCAATCATGCGCGGCGAACGGTTGCGGCCTATAATGAAGCATGGCGAGTGTCCGGCAGGCTATACCGGCGGCTGTCCCCGGCGAACCCGTGTCTCCACACGCGGAATCGCAAATGGTCGGCTCCGGCTCGCTGCCCATCTCGCCACCAGCTGTCCGAACCATCGATGACCGGTTTGAGTCGCTGCTGCGGCACGTCCAGGCAAACAGACCCACTGAAGACGTCACGCTGATTCGCAAGGCTTGGGAGTTCTGCGTCAAGCACCACGAGGGGCAGATGCGCGCCTCGGGCGAACCCTACATTATTCATCCGCTTGAGGTAGCTGAGGTGCTGGCGGAGATGAAGCTGGACGCGACCGCCATCGCCGCCGGCCTGCTGCACGATTCGGTTGAAGATACGCCGGCCACCAGCGAGGAAATTTCGGCCGAGTTTGGTGAGCAGGCGGCCCACATCGTCGAGGGCGTCACCAAGATCGACAAGATTCAATTTGCCAACCGCGAAGACCGCCAGGCCGAAAACGTGCGCAAGATGCTGCTGGCCATGGTGACGGACGTGCGCGTGGTGCTGATCAAACTGGCTGATCGCCTGCATAACATGCGCACGCTTGAGCATTTGAAGCCGGACCGGCAGGAAGCCATCGCGCGAGAAACGCTGGACATCTACGCACCGCTGGCGCACCGGCTGGGCATGGGCAAGGTGCGCGGCGAGCTTGAAGACCTGGCTTTTCGCTACACCGACCCGGTGAGCTACGAGAAGGTGGCCGCGGCCGTCGAGGCGCGGCGCGTCGAGGGCGAACAGTTCCTGCGCGGCGTGGAAGACACGCTGGTGGAGCAATTGCGCGAGAACAACGTTGAGGCGCGCGTGGAGTGGCGCATCAAGCGGCTTTACTCCATCTTTCAGAAAATCGAACGCTCCAAGGTTTCATTCGACCAGGTTTACGATCTGCTTGCGGTGCGCGTAATTACGCAGGACGTGACGGCCTGCTATGCGGTCTTCGGACTCATCCACACTTTGTGGCGGCCGGTGCCGGGGCGTATCAAGGACTTCATCGCCATTCCGCGCGCCAACCGTTACCAATCGCTGCACACCACGGTGATGGGCGCGAGCGGGCATCAGTTCGAGGTGCAGATCCGCACCGAAGAGATGCACCGCATTGCTGAGGAGGGCATTGCCGCGCACTGGAAGTACAAGTCTGCCGGCAGCATGGTGACGGCGCGCGACGAGGAGCGGTTGAACTGGATTCGCCAGCTGGTCGAGTGGCAGAAGGAGATGACCGACCCCAACGAATTCCTGTCGAGCCTGAAGATGGACCTCTATCCCGACGAGGTTTATACCTTCACGCCGAAGGGGAAGGTGGTGGTGGTGCCGGCGGACGGCACACCGGTGGATTTTGCGTACACCATTCACACTGAAGTCGGCCACACCTGCGTGGGCGCCAAGGTAAACGGGCGCATGGTTCCGCTGCGCACCAAGCTGCGCACCGGGGACATTGTCGAAATCGTCACCCAGAAAGACCATAAGCCGAGCCGCGACTGGCTGACCTTCGTCAAGAGTCCACGCGCGCGCAACAAGATCAAGCATTGGCTCAATGAGGACCAGCGCCGCCGCGCTGTCGAGATCGGGCGCAAGCTGCTTGAGAAGGAAGCGCGCAAGTTCAAAGTGCCGATGACGCAGATCGACGACCAGGATCTGAGCCGCATCGCCGGCGAGTACGGCGTGGCCACGGCCGCCGACCTGCTAGCGACGCTGGGCATGGGCAAGCACACCGCGCACCAGATCCTCAACAAGCTGGCGCCGGGCTATGCTGCTCAGGCCGATACCGAAGCTCTCCCCGAGACCAAACCGGGAGGGCCGGGCGAAGCGGGCATGTCGGATGCGGTGCGAAAGCTGCATCTCACCGGCTCGGACTCATTGCAGGTGGAGGGGCAGAACGATCTGCTCGTCTATCGGGCGCGATGTTGCAATCCCATTCGCGGCGAAGAGATTATCGGCTACGTCACGCGCGGCAAGGGCGTGGCGGTGCATGCACGCAGTTGCCCCAACGTGCAGAACCTGCTCTACGAGAGCGACCGGCGCATCAATGTGGAGTGGGGCCGGGTGGGAGACCAATCCACCAATCGACCGCAACGCTACCCGGTGAAGATTACCGTCTTCTGCGACGACCGAACCGGGATGCTGAAGGAGTTGACGGCCGTCATCTCCGAGGACAACACCAACATTCGCGGCGTCGAAATCCATCGCGAAGAAGGCGAAGAGGCCATCGTCGAGTTTGTGGTGGAGGCCGAAGACGTCCATCACTTGAACCGCATGGTGCTGGCGTTGCGGCGCGTGGCTGGGGTGCGCGCGGTGCAGCGCACGCAGAAGCTGTAGGACATGGGCAAGTTCGACCGCAGCGGCGTGCTTCTTGCCGGCATCTCGATCATGGAGACTAAGTCAAATCTCTCGTCTCATATTGGTACTTATCTGGGCAATGCCAAGGCAGGTTCGACTCATTTCTGAGAGTAACGACAAGTTCATCAATCCGCCGTTCCCTTGTTGTAAACTCCGCCCATGCTTCGAGTCATACACCGCAATTGGGAGTGGCTTTTTCCTATGTCGCTGAGAGATATTCTGGAGGCGCTGCTGCGAATTAAACCCAGGGGGCAGAGATCGAAGACCTAGAGCTCGCAGCGATTCCCAGAATAGAGGCAAATGTAATCTCTTCTACAACTAAGGTGGTGACTTTCGAGATACTCATTTCATTCGAAGCCAGATTTGCGCTACTCTAAGCATACCCATGATCGTGTATTTGGCAATTAAATTGAAGAAATTGCCACCTTTTGCCGAAGTAGAAGAAACGGGTTCTGCCTTGTTCAACGATCCCTGCACGGAGAATGCGTGTGCAGGCATTCGAATTCGGCCGCACGTCATCACAATTTCATTTTGAGTGACGGAAGTTGTAGCGAAGGCGCTGACTGGGAACACAACCGGAGGGGCTGAAGGTCCGGAAGTGGGATGGCTTCAAATACGCGGATGGGGCAATCTTGTTCGTTAACTAACTGAGAGGAATCCAATAGTGCTGGCAGACATCAAAGTGAAACGCTCGCTCAGTCATCTGCAAATGCTGGAAGCGGAAAGCATGCATATTCTGCGTGAAGTTGCCGCAGAATTTTCCCGTCCGGTGATGATGTACTCCATTGGAAAAGATTCGTCGGTGATGTTGCGGCTGGCGCAAAAGGCCTTCTATCCGGCCAAGCCGCCGTTTCCCCTGCTGCACATCGATACGTCTTACAAATTCCGCGAGATGATCAGTTTCCGCGACCAGACCGCCGAGGAAGTAGGGATGCGGCTGATTGTGCATCAGAATGTGGCCGCGCTGGCGAATGGGGCGAATCCCTACCAACTGGGGACGCAGAAGTGCTGTGCCCTGCTGAAGACCGGGGCCTTGCTCGATGCACTGAAGCAGGGCGGATTCGATGCCGCGATCGGCGGCGCCCGGCGCGATGAGGAAAAGTCCCGCGCCAAGGAGCGGGTGTATTCGTTCCGCGACGTATTCGGCCAATGGGACCCGAAGAACCAGCGCCCGGAGTTATGGAACATCTACAACGGGCGGATCAACAAGGGCGAGAGCATTCGTGTCTTCCCTCTTTCGAACTGGACCGAAATCGACGTTTGGCAGTACATCGAAGCGGAAAACATCCCCGTCGTCCCCCTTTATTTCTCCAAGGAACGGGAGATGGTGATTCGCGGGGAGACGCTCATTTCAACCGAGCACAACCCGCCGCTGCTTCCCGGCGAAAAGCCGCAAATGGTCATGTGCCGGATGCGCTCGCTCGGCTGCTCGCACTGCACGGGCGCGGTTCGCTCCACTGCATTGTCGGTCGGCGACATCATCGATGAGCTGAGGCTGGCGACGCGGTCGGAGAGAGAAAACCGTGTGATCGATCACGACCAGGAAGGCTCCATGGAGCAAAAGAAACGCGAGGGGTACTTTTAACATGGCTTTAGGCTTGCTCCGCTTTAATACCGCCGGCAGTGTGGACGATGGGAAGTCGACGCTGATTGGGCGCCTGCTGCACGACAGCCATGGCATTTACGAAGATCAACTGCAGGCGGCGACCAAGGCCTCGCGCAATGGACTGGACTTCGCCTTCCTGACCGACGGCCTGAAGGCGGAACGTGAGCAGGGCATCACCATCGACGTTGCCTACCGGTACTTCGCCAGCCCCAAGCGCAAGTTCATCATCGCGGATACGCCGGGGCACGAAGAGTACACGCGCAACATGGCCACGGGAGCGTCGACGGCCCATGCATCGCTCGTGCTTCTCGACGCCAGCAAGGGCGTGTTGCCGCAGACCATTCGCCATGCTTTTATTTCCTGGCTGCTGGGCATCCGGCACATTCTTGTAGTGGTCAACAAGATGGACCTGATGGGACTGCGGCAGGATGCGTTTGAAGATATTCAGCGGCAGTTTGAGCCGCTGGCCAAGAAACTGGTTGGAGCCAAGCTTTACTTCGTTCCGGTTGTGGCAACGGATGGCGACAACGTTGTCTTCCGCAGCACGCGGATGCCGTGGTTTCACGGCGCGAGCGTGCTCGAGTACCTCGAAAACATTCCCGTCGAGGAAGCCAGCGAAGAGGACCCGTTCCGCTTGCCGGTGCAGTATGTGATTCGCGCCGAAGGCGATCGCGGGTACTCCGGGCAAATCGTTTCCGGTTCGATTGCGGTGGGTGACCAAGTGCTGTTGCTGCCATCGGGAAGAAAGACGCGCGTCTCCCGCATTCCGTCATTCGGGCAGGATCTGAACGAGGCATACGCGCCGATGTCGGCTTCGATTTGTCTCGAAGACCATGTGGACCTGGGTCGCGGCGACATGATTGTGGATGCCGAACGGCCGCCGGTGTCGACGCGCTCCTTCCGCGCCAAGATGGTGTGGATGTCCGATGTGCCGCTTTCGATTACCAAGCCGTATCTGATCAAGCACACGTCGCACACCGTCTGCGCGAACATCGTCGAAATCAAATCGCGGCTGAATATTACATCCATGTCGGAAGAGCCGGCCAAGGATTTGCGGCTGAACGACATCGGCATCGTCGATGTCGAGACGCACAAGCCGGTCTTCTGCGATCCGTACTCAAAAAATCGGCAGACAGGAAGTTTCATCGTCATCGATCCCGCGACCAATCTTGCCGTCGCCGCGGGCATGATCGAAGTGGCTCTCGAGTCGAAGTCCAAACTGCCGCATATCTCCGGTCACGGAGGCCTGGCCGTGTGGCTCACTGGATTGAGTTCGGCGGGCAAGAGCACGTTGAGCAAGGCCGTCTATGAGCGGCTGTGGGCACGCGGTTTCCGCGTCGAGCTGATTGATGGCGACGAGGTGCGGCGCTATCTCTCGCGCGAGTTGGGTTTCTCGAAGGAAGATCGCGACGAGAATATTCGCAGAATCGGCTTTATTGCCGAGCTGCTTACACGCAACGGCGTTATCGCGCTGGTGGGAGCGATCTCCCCGTACCGCAAACTGCGCCAGGAGATGCGCGACAGCATCGCCAATTTCCTCGAGGTCTATGTGAATGCGCCGCTGAACGTCTGTGAAGGCCGCGACGTGAAGGGCCTCTACAGGCGGGCGCGTGCCGGCGAGATCCCTTCCTTCACCGGAATCGACGATCCCTATGAACCGCCGCTATCGCCGGAGGTCGAGTGCCGGACAGATATTGAGACCATTGCCGAAAGCGCGGACAAGGTTGTCGACGCCATTGTGGCTTATCTGAAGGTGCACCACGGGGAATAAGGCGAGCGAGAGTCGATCAAGCAAAACAAAAAGGCTGCCATCGTTGAGCAACGACGGCAGCCTTTCTTACTCTATTGCCGCGGAAGAAATGCATACACGGGCATCCGAGACCGCTTTAAGGCATCTCTCCTTTTGCTGTATAGCGATCCCACCCTAGCCACAAAAATCAAGGACGCGGTGCCCAGAGGGCGCCCAGGTAAGGGCACCCACACTTCACACCCTTGGGAGGAATGCTCTAGTTTGCAGAGCTGCTTCCGTCCTGACCGGGACGGTCTTTGTCGAGGATGCGCAAAATCTTCGCCGGACAATTCTTTGCGTAGGCAAAGAGCGACTTCAGCAGAGGGACTTCGTTGTTGAATTGCAGACGCCGGGAGCCGGCGGTTTCGATGCGTGCGCCGCTCGCGTACATCAGCGCGACACCCGCCGCAACATCCCATTCGCTGCGCGTTTCGAAGGTGCAGGTTGCCGGGTCGAGTCCCGCTGCGACACGGGCGAGGCGGTAGGCGACTGAACCCACGGGCAGGACAGGCAGGCCGGCTTTTTCCAGCGAACTCCATTTGCCCTTGTTGTATTCGCTGCGGCTTACCAGAACAGAATCAGACTGTCCGCGCGGGCCCTCTGGATGCGTCGGCTGCAATTGAATCACCCTCAAGCCGTCGGCCAGAGAGCCGAGAAACAACTCGCCGGTGCAGGGATTGAGCACGCCGCCCGCAACAGCTTCGCGGTCCACGGCCAAGCCGATGGAAACCGCCCATTCGGGTATGTTCTGGACAAATTCGCGCGTTCCATCGATCGGATCCACGATCCAAACGCGCCGCTGATTGAGCCTGCGCGGATCGTCTTTGGTCTCTTCCGAGAGCCAGCCTTCGCCCTCCATGGGAAGAGTTTCGTGGATGATTTGATTAATTCGATGGTCGAGGGTTGTGGTTGGGTCGCCGTTGTCGGCGTGGGTTACCGTGATCGCCTGCATGTCAAAGGCGGCAACTTCCCGGGCTACCTTGAGGAGCGTGTTATAAATGCGATCAACATTTGCATCAACGAAAACTGATGAGTCCAAATCTACAGATGCCTGCAACTATCCGGCCCTCCTTGTTATTCATGCGGTCATATATGCAATGATATCGGGCAACGGCATAGGCGGAACGCTCAATGCCTTATTCGTTGATCTTCCAAGCTTCCAGATGACGCCCCAGAAATAGCTCTAACCCTTCGACCTCGGGCCGGAACCTTTCGCCCAATCTCTGTAGAGCCACCGGAGACGCTTCCGTTAAAGGATCGCCTCCGCCGAGGAACAGCTTGATCAAAGCCGACTTCCTGACGCTTGCCACAAGCTGATCGAGCCTTCTCGCCTTGCACCATTCGGCAAATGCCGTGGCTGTGCGAGTGGCGAAATAACTGCGGGGTTGGGTCATCTTTTCCGAGGAGTAGACACGGGCCAGTGTTGAGTCATCCAGGGTGATGTGAGGAATATTGAGGAAAGAAGTGATCGTGTCGATAAACTGCTGCGGCTCGCTGCGCAGATCGTCATAGATTGTGACCAGCATCTGGTGATCGGGGAACATGCGCCGCCATTCGGCAAACTGGGTGGAATACATCCCGGAACTGATGAGTTCGGCATCCTTCTCTAATGCTTCTTCAAAGTCCCAGGGAATCATGCCGTAGGCGCGCTTCATGCGGTAGAGCGAGACGACACGCTGCACCGGGTTACGAAACATGAAGATAAGCTTAACGTTGGGAATCGATTTCGCAATTCTTTGCCGGGCGTCGGCTGAAACGAAATAGGTGGGCGCAACTTCGCCCATCGGTCCGTGGCCATCGTCTGCGGTGAAATGGGAGAGGTACCAGTCGAATCCCTTATTGAAGTGAAGATCAAAGAAGCGGGTTTCCTTGGTCGGCGCGGGAAGGTTGGCGTAAGGGGTAAGCACCTTATGCAGCCAACTGGTCCCTGTCCGCGGTGGACCGACAACTATAAATGAAGGTAACCTGGTCTCTTCCATAATCGCTTTCACAGTCCGTGGTGGAAGGAACTGAACTCCATTTGGCGCAAAGTCTGAGCGCGGTGGGTTGTTAGATGCAAGATGAAGCGCGAAGGTTAACTGCTATTTTTCTCCGCTTCCGACTTCCGTGACCTACGAACGAACTGGGCTTGGCTCCTCCCAAAAAGGTACTCGACTTGCCTTTGAATCGCCTCCAAAGCGGCAAGCCGCTTTCCTTTGGATAGCGTCCTTCACCGGGATCACATGCACACCTGGTGTGACCGGAGAGCATACGTACTGATTTCGACGCCAGGCGCGCCCACCTACATGGATAAAGCTTACGAACAAAACGTGTGTCTACCTCAAGAATCTATAAGAGGAATCAGGACTTACACTAGACGGACCATCAAGATCCCACCCTGGAAGGCCGCTTGGTTTCATGATTTGCACTGTCTATTGGATTTGATTCCTAAAAGCTTGGCAGGGAGGCCAGCCATCGTCATTCAGAGGTTACGGAAGTGCGGTGCTGCACCCCTGACCTTACACCGGCGCAATGATCAGCTGCTGGCTTGGGTGGGGACTCAACGGCCTCGAAATGCGGCAAAGCGGTATAATCTGGCCCATGACGGCGCCCCTCCAACCCAATGCCCTTGAACGCGATAAGGCTGCTGATCCGCACTCTGTGCAGCCGGAGACGGCTTCCCGGCTCGCTGCTCTCGAATCGAGCTTGAATGGGCTGGGCGGACTGATGGTCGCGTATTCAGGAGGCGTGGATTCGGCTTTCCTGGCCGCCACTGCGCATCGCGTGCTCGGTGCTCGCATGCTGGCGGTGCTGGCGGATTCGCCCAGCCTTGCGCGGCGTGATTTCGAACAGGCCTGCGAGTTCGCCCGCTCTCTCGAAATGCCGCTGCATATTGTGGCCACGGACGAGCTGGAGCGGCCGGAGTATCAGCGCAACGACGCGAATCGCTGCTTCCATTGCAAAGACGAGCTGTTTGGCGTGATGGGGGCCCTGGGAACAAAGCTGGGTTTTTCAGCAATAGCTTACGGCATGAACGCCGATGACACGCGTGATTTTCGCCCCGGGCAGCGCGCCGCCGAGCAGCACGCCGTGCTCGCTCCGCTGGCAGAGGCTGGCCTCAGCAAGGCGGAGGTGCGCGCGCTGGCCAAGGCAGCGGGCTATCCGCTTTGGGATCGCCCGGCGGCTCCCTGCCTGGCCTCGCGCGTCGAATATGGCCGCACCGTCACGCGCGAAGTGCTGGAGCAGGTGGAACGCTCGGAAGATAGCCTGCGACAACTTGGCTTCCGCGAGTTGCGCGTGCGTCACCACGGCGACCTGGCCCGCGTTGAGATTGCTCGTCCAGAGTTGGCCCGCGCGCTCTCCATGGAAATGCTCGACGCCATCACCACGGCCCTCAAGCTTGCTGGATATCAGTACGTAACTCTTGACTGCAGCGGCTTCCGCTCCGGCTCAATGAATGCGATCTTACCCGCCGACATACTCGCCCGGCGCGGCGCATAGCCCAACAGTTTAGAATCGCTCTCGTGCGAATTGGATATCTGGATTGCTTCTCCGGCATCAGTGGCGACATGATGCTCGGCGCGCTGGTCGACGCCGGAGTGCCTTTCGACCTTTTAGAGCAAACGGCCGCGGCACTGAACGTGGGCGCGCGCCTGGAAATGCGCAAGGTGACGCGCGGCGGAATTGCCGGGACCAAGGTCGATGTCATCACTCCAGACGATAGCGCGCACCAATCGGCGCACTCGCATCCTGAGCATGAAGCCGGCCACACTCACGAGCCTCATGAGCAGGTGCATCAAGCGCCGTCACACCAAGCGCACGCGCCCCATCGGCACCTCTCGGCAATCGTCGCCGTCATCCGCGCGGCTTCGCTCTCCGACACTGTGAAGGCCAGCGCCATTCGCGCTTTTGAGATGCTCGGGCAGGCAGAAGCAGCGATCCATTCTATCCCTATCGAGAAAGTGCACTTCCATGAAGTCGGCGCGGTGGACACCATTGTCGACATTGTCTGTGCGGCAGCGGGATGCGAAGCTCTTGGCGTCGACAAGTGGCTGTGCTCACCGCTCAACGTGGGCAGCGGAACGGTGGTCTGTCAGCATGGAACGCTTCCCGTTCCCGCTCCGGCGACGCTCGCGCTACTAGCCGACGCACCCATTTATGGCGCCGGGCCACCGATGGAGCGGGCAACGCCCACAGGCGCCGTGCTTCTGCGCATGCTTGGCGTGGCTTACGGCTCGCTTCCGGCCGTGCGCGTCAAGGCCACGGGATACGGGGCGGGCGGGCGCGACACTGCGGGCCAGCCCAATCTTCTGCGCTTGCTGGTGGGAGAAACTGAAGCTGAAAATGCGAGCGCAGGAGAGATTGAATCAATTGCCATCATCGAGACGGTGATCGACGACTCCAGCCCCCAGCTTCTCGGCTATGTGAGCGATCTGCTGCTGGCTTCCGGCGCGTGGGATGTTTATCGCATCGCGGTGCAAATGAAGAAAGGCCGTACCGGCGTGCAGTTGACGGTGCTCTGCCGTCCCGATCTTGTGCCCACTCTGAGCGACCTCATCTTGCGCGAGACCACGACGATCGGCTTGCATTGGCGAATCGAAAACAAAATTGCATTGGCTCGCGAGTTCCGCAAGGTGCGGACCCAATGGGGCGAGGTGCAAGTGAAGGTCGCCCGCTGGCCATCGGGCGAAGTCTCCAATGCTTCGCCGGAGTATGAGGATTGCCGCGCAATCGCCGCGCGACATTCTCTGCCGCTTAAACAAGTCATGCAGGAAGCGATGCGCATTTACTCCGCCGACGAAGCAACACTTGACCGGCAGCAAGAAGCAGCATCAGCCCGGCAGCAAAAGGAACTCTGATGGATCGCACACAGATCGAAACGCTGCTCAATGACGTGCGCGAAGGCCGCACTGCCGTCAATGACGCGCTTGACCGCCTGCGCGACCTGCCCTTTGAAGACATTGGATTCGCCAAGCTCGATCATCACCGCGCTTTGCGCACCGGTATGCCGGAAGTGATCTTCGCGGCAGGCAAGACTCCCGCGCAGGTCGCGGCGATCTTTGCTCGCATGGCTGAGCACGGCGGTAACGTTCTGGCCACACGCGTCTCCGCGGAGATGTTTCGCGCCGTGCGCAACCTTGAGCCTGAAGGTAAAGAGCCCCGCGCCGAGTATCATGAAACCGCCCGCTGCATTACGCTTGCGCAGTCGCCTCCGACACCGGGCAAAGGGACCATCGCTGTTGTTTGCGCGGGCACCAGCGATCTGCCTGTCGCCGAAGAAGCCGCGGTGACGGCGCGGCTGATGGGTAACACAGTCGAGCTGATTGCGGATGTGGGCGTGGCCGGCATTCATCGGCTGCTGGCGCAAAAAACTTCGCTGCAATCGGCGCGCGTCCTCATTGTGTGCGCGGGCATGGAGGGCGCGCTACCAACAGTTGTGGCCGGCCTGGTCAATGCGCCCGTGCTCGCCGTTCCCACCAGCGTGGGCTACGGCGCGTCGTTCGGCGGCGTCGCGGCGCTGCTCGGCATGTTGAATACCTGCTCACCCAATGTTTCAGTCGTCAACATCGACAACGGCTTCGGCGCGGCTTGCATGGCCTCGCTCATTAATCATCTATAGGCATTTATAAGGATGTTGTCGGAGTATCTTGCAGGTGAGAAAAGGGGATTTCCTATGGCTCATTCACGCAGAACTTTCCTGAAGGCCGGCGCGGCTCTTGCTGCAACATCCCTTTCAACGCATGGCAAAGGATTCGCCGCAATGGGCGGCAACATTACCGCGAGCCCGGCGCTCAAGCAGTTTGATTACGGCGACGTTGAATTGCTCGACGGCCCGCTGCGCCAGCAGTTCCAGGCCAACCACGCCTTCTATCGCAGCCTCGATGAGGACAGCCTGCTCAAGCCCTTCCGTCAGCGTGCCAACCTGCCGACTCCAGGCGCGGATATGGGCGGATGGTATAGCTGGGCGCCGATCGCCGATATCGACAAGCCGGGCGACAATGGCTTTGCCCCTTGCCATAGCTTCGGTCAGTATCTCTCTGGCCTGGCGCGCGACTACGCCGCAACAGGCGATAAGGCCACCCAGGAAAAAGTTCACCGCATCGTGCGCAACTTCGCTCCCGCCATCTCTTCGCACTTCTGGGATGGCCACCGATTCCCTGCTTACACCTACGACAAGATCTCCATCGGCCTGCTGGACGCGCATCAGCTTGCCGCGGCTCCCGATGCGCTGAAAATACTGGATCTTGCTTTCGACTCGGTCTCGGCGCATCTGCCGCCAGGAGGCATCTCGCGCGCCGAACAGTACGCGCGCCCGCATACGGACGAATCGTTCTGCTGGGATGAGCCCTACACCATGCCGGAGAATTTCTTCATTGCCTGGCAGCGCGGCGCGGGGCAGCGTTATCGCGACCTTGCGGGGCGCTTCCTGGCCGACGACTGGTACTTCAACCCGCTCGCTGCGGGCGAGAACGTGTTGCCGCACAAACACGCATACAGCCATGTCAATGCGATGAGCAGCGCCATGCAGGCCTATCTTGTCCTCGGCAGCGAGAAGCATCTGCGCGCCGCTCAAAACGGATTCGAGTTTCTACGCACCACGCAAAGCTTCGCTACCGGAGGATGGGGTCCGGACGAGGATTTTCGCGTGCCCGGCAGCGGCGAGGTAGGACAGAGCCTTTCCAAAACCCACTCTAGTTTTGAGACACCGTGCGGCTCTTACGCGCATTTCAAATTGACTCGTTACCTGCTGCGCGCCACACGCGACAGCCGCTACGGCGATAGCATGGAGAAGGTTCTCTATAACTGCATTCTTGGGGCCAAGCCGATCAAGGAAGACGGCCACGGGTTTTATTACTCCGACTATAACAACGATGGATCAAAGTTCTATCATCCGTATAAGTGGCATTGCTGCACGGGCACTTTCTCGCAAGTAACTGCAGATTACGGAATCAGCACCTACTTCAATGATGACAGGGGGCTTTACGTCAATCTATATGTACCCTCCCGAGTAACATGGGGCCAAGGCTCGGAGCGGGTCTCGCTGAGTCAACAGACAAGCTATCCCCATACGCCGACCACGCAGATCGTTATCACGACAGCTAAGTCGAGCCCGTTTGCCATTTATCTGCGCATCCCCGCATGGGCCGGCGCGAAGACCGCAATCGCTGTGAATGGGAAGCGTGTTGAATCGAGCCCAGCGCCTGGCCGATTCGCCAAGGTCGAGCGCACGTGGAAGAACGGCGACCGCATCGAGATTGAATTCGACATGCCGACACTGCTTGAAGCAGTGGACCCGCAACATCCCGATCTGATGGCCGCGGTGCATGGGCCGCTGGCGCTTTTTGCGGTTGGCGCAATTCCTGAGAAGATTCGCAAGCAGGAATTGCTCGCCGCAACACAGGTTGCTTCCGGATCGACGGATTGGCAGGTTAAGACTGCCACTGACTCTCTGACGATGCGGCCATTCGCGGCAATTCAGGATGAGCACTACCGGCTGTATTTGAATGTCGAAGCCTGATTGCCGCGCAAACCACCTAACTCCTTGCAAGCATTTTCTGCCGCAAGAGTCGAAAACCACGAACTTCAGTGGCGCCAAAGCGCCGTCTGCCCCACCGCAAGTGGCTAAGGCCGGTCGTAGAAGCGGAAAAACAAGGACGGCTTGGCCGCCGGCTCTGCTTTCGCTACCAGTTCCGTAACCTGCCCTTCGCTCAACGGAGTAAATTCTCTCGCCAGGTGAACGTTCTCTTCGAGCTGCGCAATTGTGTCGCAGCCAATAATCACCGTGCTCACAGGCTTCGAAAGCGTGTAATACATCGCCTCGCGCATGGTGAGCGTGCCCGGCGATGTGGTCTGGATGGTCATTCCTTCCCACGAATGCTTTTGCTGCTCGATGGGCGGCGGTGTCCACGAAGCGAGAAGACGGCTGCGGCCGGGAATCTTCATGCCGATAATGCCCATCTGGCGCTCGACGGCCAGCGGCAACAGCTCCTGGTTGAAGCTGTAGTGGTGCGGGTCGGCGGCATTCATGGCCATGAGAATGGTGTCGAAGGGATAGCGCTTGATGCCCTCCATGAGCGACTCGGGCCGGTAGTGGCCGGTGAGGCCCAGGTACCTCACCACCTTCTGCTCCTTCATCTCGAGAAGCGCTTCCATCGCGCCACCCTTGGCGAAGACTTCGTTCACATCGAACATGGTGCCGATATCGTGCAGCTGCCACAGGTCGACATGGTCGGTCTGCAGCAGTTGCAG
>JBEKVS010000054.1:0-22678 GCA_049513795.1 Occallatibacter sp.
ACGCTGGATGGGCTGGACTGGATGACTCCCGCGACCAAGGAAAGAGCGGTTGAAAAGATTAAAAACTTTCAGGTGAAGATCGGCTATCCGGATAAGTGGAAGGACTATTCGTCGGTGAAGATCGATCGCAGCAACTATTTTGCGGATACTGTATCGGCCGCGCGCTTCCTGGTGGCGGACGATTGGTCGACGATCGGCAAGCCCGTCGACCGCACGCGCTGGGGCATGACGCCGCCCACCTCGAACGCCTACTACAACCCACAGATGAATGAGATTGTTTTCCCCGCCGGCATTCTGCAACCTCCGGCCTTCAGCATGCAATACTCCGACGCGGTGAACTACGGCGCAATTGGCGTCGTGATTGGGCACGAGATATCGCATGGGTTCGACGACGAGGGCGCGCAATACGATGCCAAAGGCAAGCTGGACAACTGGTGGACAGCCGAAGACCTCACCAAGTTTCAGGCCAAGACGGCGTGCGTGGTGAAGCAGTTCGATGGCTTCAAGATCGATGGCCCTGACAATATCCACATCAATGGAAAACTGGTGCTTGGTGAATCGATTGGCGACCTGGCAGGATTGAAGATTGCTTATCGCGCATTCAAGAAGACCGCGCAGGGGCAATCGGATGTAAAGATCGATGGATTCACGCCCGACCAGCAGTTCTTCATCGCCTGGGGTCAATTCCGTGGCGATGAGACGCGTCCGGAGACACAGAAGTTAATGGTTCAGGGTGATCCGCATCCCGTGGCCAAGTATCGCGTGCTGGGCCCCATGTCCAATTTCCCGCCCTTTGCCGAAGCCTTCAGCTGCAAGCCCGGATCGCCGATGACGCGGCCGGATGCGGAGAGGTGCGTGGTCTGGTAGAGGCTGGAGGTATTCTGCATCGACTCGAGATGAACGCATTTTTGCAGGATTGATTAGCGGCTCATCCGATAGATCTGTTGTCGGAGCGTCCGCCGCATCGGCGCGCCGTCCGGCAACAGGTCATTCTCAAGGTGCTCCGTGCCGTCCGCAATTCTCTGCACGTAAGCTGCGACTGCGAGTTCAAGAGTGGTGCCGACTTTCTCAGCTTCCTCCGCGGCAGCCTTGCCAACCTCGTCGCTCACCGCAATTCGAATTTCCATGCCGCGAGTATGCGCGCGTGCATAGTGAGAGTCAATTTCTTCTCCAGCCGTGCCGGAAATGTCCAGCCTCGTCAGCCCAAATCAGGATGGCCGGTTGCATTCGCTCCGCCAGCTGGAAGGCGAGTCAACTCCCGGGTCAAAAGCAATCGATCTGATCGCAAGGATTCATCAGCGGAACTTGCAGACTCGAATCGTGTTCCGCGTCGGAATAGATGGTGATTGTCGCCGGCTTGTAGTCCTCAGGCCTGGCCGTCATGATGTTGGGCACGAAAGTCTGCGGGTTGCGGTCGTAGAGCGGAAACCAGGTGCTCTGCACTTCCACCATTACCGTGTGACCGGCTTTGAAGACGTGGTCCACATCGTGCAGCGAATACTTATACTCGCGCACTGAACCAGCGCGCAGCGGCGTGGGATTGTCGAATCCCTGCAGGTAGCGTCCGCGAAAGATCTCCTCGTTGACCATGAGCTGATAGCCGCGCATCTTGGCGTCGGCCACGGTCTCGTCGTCGGGGTATTGATCGATGAGCTTCACCACCATGTCGTTGTCTGTGCCGCTGGTTGAGGCATAGATGTCGGCGATGACTTCGCCGGTTATGACCATGTCTTTCTTGAGCACGGGTAGCTTCCAAGCCGCGACGTCCTTGCGATCGGTGACGAACCGCTGGTCTTCGGTGAGCCAGTTAAACCATTGCGAACCATCGCTGTAGGTGGGTTGGATGGGCCGATGACGGTAGGGCACCGGATTGGCCGGGTCGCTGACGTAGCTGGTCCTGGCCGGGGCCGTTGGGTCTGCCCAGCTCAGCTTGCCGTCGCCTTCCAGATGCAGGCTGGTTGGTTGGGCTTCCTTAGGCGGAAAGTGGGCATAGCGCTTCCAGGTATTGGAGCCGGTCTGGAAGCTGGCCGTGTCTTCGAGATCGAATCCCGCCTTGTTTTCGCCGGGCGCGTCCTTCAAATAGTGGGCGAAGAACTTGGCTTCGATCTGGGAGCGGAATTCTTTGCCGATGGGCTCGCCGTAGTCCACGTTGCCCAGGTGGCGTGACGATGAAACCCAATACCCGTGCCGCCACGGGCCGAGCACAAGATAGTTGTCGTGCTGCGTATCGTGCGGCTCCAGGCTCTGGTATTCAATCTGCGGGCCATACATGTCTTCCTGGTCGTAGTAGCCGCCGACGGTGAGCGTAGGCACGGTTACGGAGTGCAAATAGTGCTCGACCCCGCGCGATGACCAGACGGAATCGTAGGCCGGATGCTCGAGGAACAGCTTCCAGGTGGGCAGTAACTTCGAGCCGGATTTTTTCACATCTTCCTGAAAGCTGCCGCGCTCGAGGAAATAATCGAAACCGTCGACGGGCTTGCCGTCCTTATCTTTGCCGTAGTCCACATTGGCGGATTCTTTGTTGGTTTCCATACCGTAGGCGTAGTCGTACCCGTAGGTCTGGCGGAACGCGCCATTATGGAAGAAGTCGTCGCCCATCCAAACGTCGATCATGGGCGCCTGTGGCGAGATGGCCTTGACCGCCGGATGCGGATTGATGCCCGCCATCATCGCCAGGAAGCCGGGATAGCTGGTGCCGACGAATCCGGCGCGGCCGTTGTTGCCCTGCACATTGGCGAGCAACCAGGCCACGGTGTCATAGGAGTCGGTGCTTTCGTCGACGGCCTTAGGGTCCGGACTGGAGGTACGCTGATCGGCACTATGATCGGCAAGCGGCCGGCTCATCACAAACTCGCCCTCGCTCTTGTAGCGACCGCGGATGTCCGCGCAAACGTAGATGTAGCCATCGCGGGCGAGCTCCGGTCTGCCTCCAGAAAACGAGGCGCGATTGGTACCGTCGCATCCGTAAGGCGTGCGCTGGATGAGAAACGGAAGCGGCCCCTCGATATCCGCCGGTTTCAGATAGACCACATGAAGTTTCACTCCGTCGCGCATGGGAATCATGGCCTCGCTGCGCTGATAGTCGTGAAAGAAATGGTGAACCGGCTCGCCGGTGCGGCTAAACACGGCCCCCGGTTCGGAGGAGATAACCAGGCTGGCGCCACGGCCAGCGGCATCCAGCGTGAATTTGAATGTGGCCTTGGAATCCGGGTAGCCGAACTCGGTGGCCGAAATGGTCTTCAGGTCGATGGGCACGCGCCTTTCGGACTCATAGACCAGCTTGCCGTTCTGGACATAAAAGCTGAGCGGCGGGTCTGGGTCGTTGGGGTCCACGTATTCCCCTGACAAGGCGTCAAGCTGGGCGGCGGCAGGCTCGGTGGCCTGAACGCGCGACGCAACGGGGGGAGCGGCAGCGGGGGAATGTTCCGGCCAGGACGATGGGCATGCTGGGAATGTAGGAATTAAGCCGAGGCAGAGAAAAGCAGGAACAATGCGGGAAAGAAACAAGCGACAGACCCCCTGAGAGCTTCTGGCAAGCTATGGAAATCCTAAATCACCCGCCATCTACGGCTACCTGATCCTCAACCTGACCCGGTTTGGTATTTTGGCAAGCCTGATTCTGGCCAGGAGCATGGTCTGAGCGCATTTCTCCCAAGGGCGTGAAGTGTGGGTGCCCCACCCTCGCCGCGTCTTTGTTCTTGCGGCTAGGGTGGATCGCTATACAGCAAAAGGAAGAGTGCTCTAAACAATCCACCCACAGCGGGCGTCGTCTCCATGCGCCCTTCCCGCGTCTATCCTGAAGGAGCAGCTCGCATAGCTCTCAGGAGTTCCCTATGAAGGTTCGCCGGTTTCCCACCCTTGCTCTGGTCTTCTCCTCGGCCCTCGCCGTGGCTGCAGCCGCCTCGGCGCAGGATGCAAACTCGACCCCACCACCGCCTGCAGCGCAGGCCCCGGGTGGTGGACAGGGTGCAGGCGGCCAGCGCGGTGGCGGCCGTGGCGGATGGGGCGGCGGGATGGGCATGGGCCGCGGCCTGACGGGAACGGTCACCGAGGTTGCAGCCGACCACTACACCATGAAGACGGAAACAGGGGAGAGCTACACCGTCCACTACAGCGCCAATACGCGAATCCTTAAGCAACAACCCCGTGCAGCCGGCGAAGGACGCGGTACGGGCCAAGGCCGCGGCGATGGTGAAGGACGCGGCGCGGGGGGCATGGGAGGAAACCCGCCGCAGACGCTGAAGCCCACCGACATCAAAGTCGGCGACGCGATTGCCGCCATGGGCGAAGTGGACGCGACGGCCAAATCCGTCGGCGCCGTTGTCGTGATGCAGATCGATCCCGAGCGCGCCAAGCAGATGCGCGAGATGCAGGCCAACTATGGCAAGACCTGGCTGATGGGCAAGGTCACCGCGATCGATGGCGTGAAGGTTTCGTTGATGAGCGGCATGGATAACGCCGCTCATTCCTTTGTCGCCGATGAGAACACGACCTTCCGCAAGCGCCGCGACCCCATCACGCTGGCCGATATTCAAGTCGGAGACACGGTTCGCGTCGAAGGCGCGTTGAAGGATGGGGCATTTGTGGCGACTGTGGTGAATGCCATGGGCCCGCCGCCCGCGGGAGCGAGTAACGGCGGCCCCGGAAACGCCGGAGCGGGAAGCGGTCCGCACGCGAGCACTCCTCCCACTTCGCCGCAGTAACCGATTGGCCTGGGTGTGGTCGCCCAGAGCGGCTCTTCTTCTCGAACCTCCCATGCGTTACCATGATCCCCGACGCGGAAGGTAGGCTGCCGCTCATTCCAAGCCGGGAAGGTACCTATGCCAGCTTGTTCGTCCCGCGTTGCCCGTAACTTGGGGGCCATTTTTTTGCTCGCGCTTTTTCCATCCTGGACCGCGGCAGAAGCCCTGCCGCATGGCATCTTTACCGATCATCAGGACGTGGGTACAGTGCTTCATCCCGGCTCGGTGGAGTACTCGATTGCCGACCACACGTACACCATCAGCGGCAGCGGCGAGAACATGTGGTTCGGCATGGACGACTTTCATTTTGTATGGAAGAAAGTCTCCGGCGACGTGGCCCTCACCGCCGATATCGCCTTTCTCGGCGCCGGCGGCAATCCCCATCGCAAGGCTGTGCTCATGATCCGGCAAACGCTCGACGGAGATTCGCCGGGCGTGGACGTGGCCGTTCACGGCATCGGCCTCACCTCGCTGCAGTTCCGCGATGCCGTGGGCGTCAACACGCACGAGATCGAGTCCAACGTCTCCGCACCCAAAACGGTCCGCATCGAGAAGCGCGGCGATTTCTTCTACGCCTATGTCTCGGGACCACGACACGCGAAGGATGCAGGCAAGCTCCAGCCCGCAGGCGCGTCCACCAAGCTCGCCCTTACGGGCGACTTCTACATCGGCATCGGCGTCTGCTCGCACGACAAAGACGTTGTGGAGAAGGCCGTCTTCTCAAACGTAGTGCTCGAGCAGCTTCCACCTGCCAGCGGCAAAACGGTTCTGGTCAGCTCGCTCGAAACCATCTCCATCGCCTCCACCGATCGCCACGTCGAGCATGTTTCTGCCGCGCACTTCGAGGCGCCTAACTGGTCGCGCGACGGCAAGTCTCTCATCTTCAACCAGGATGGAACTCTGCGCAGGCTGGCCCTGAATGGTGACAATGGCAGCGCCAGCGGCAGTGAGGACGGCAGCCAACCCACCGAGATCCCTACCGCGCCGCAGATCCATTGCAACAACGATCACGGCATCTCGCCTGACGGGCAAACTCTCGCCATCAGCGACTCGTCGGGCGACGACCATAAATCGCGCGTCTACATTTTGCCCATCGGCGGAGGAACTCCACGCCTCATCACACCCAGCGCGCCTTCGTACTGGCATGGATGGTCGCCCGATGGAAAAACGCTCGCTTTCACCGGCCAGCGCGTCGACCCCGTTTCCGCTCAGGCCACCAATGGTCAACCTACACCTGCGCCGGGCAACCCTCCCGTGCAACAACCGGACACCACCCGGACGCCCGATGGCAACTTCGACATCTATACCATTCCTGTTAGCGGCGGCGAGGAGACGCGCCTGACCACCGCGCCGGGACTGGACGACGGCCCCGAGTATTCTCCCGATGGCGCGTACATTTATTTCAACTCCGACCGCACCGGCCATATGCAGATATGGCGCATGAAGCCCGACGGCTCCAATCAGGAGCAGGTCATCAACGACGACAGCAACGACTGGTTCCCGCACATTGCGCCCGATGGCCAATCGATGGTTTTTCTCGCCTATGAAGCGGGCGTGAGCGGGCACCCGCCCAACAAGGATGTCGAGATTCGCATGCTGTCGTTCAAAGACAGCAATCTCCGCGTGCTGGCCAAGCTCTTCGGCGGTCAGGGAACCATCAACGTTCCCTCCTGGTCTCCGGACGGCCTCAGGCTCGCCTTCGTCAGCTATGAGCAGCTGCCGGAGGAGAGCCTCGGCAAGCAGTAAAAATCTCCCAACGGCATCGCCTTAACCCACAAACCTCAAGGCATCCCCAGCCCAGAGGATGGCCTCGGCGGAGTACTTCATCAGCTCAATCTGATCCAGGCCGTACGCTTGCGCCAGCCCATCGCAGGCTGCCCAATCTCCGCGTTCCTGCGACTCGAACCACGCCAGCAAACTACGCTCCGGGATCGCCGCGCCCTCCAAGGCGCTGCGAATCTCATTGCGCAGCGGGAGCGCCGGCGTCAGCTCCGCCATCGGCACGCGCAGCATGGCCGGCAAAAGACTCAGCAGTCCGAGAAGGTATTGCTCCTTCCACTCCAGCCCGCCCAGTGGCGCAGCACGCTCGCAAAAATGCCCGCGCACGAACGCCATGCGCAGCAGCTCCGCCGGCTGATTGCTGTTCAGCTCGCTGGTAATGGCCAGCGTAGCAATCCGCCGGAACGCCTCCTCGCCTACCGCCAGCAACGCCGATTGAATCGAGCTCACCTCCTGCCGCACCGCGCATATCGGCGAGTTCACAAGCCGCAGCAGCCGGTAGGTCAGAGACGCGTCGCGCTTCACGAGTTGCGTCAGCCGCATTACATCGAGTGGGTCGCCGCGCAGCAATTTCAGAATCTCGATGTGGGCCAGACGATTGGCCGGCACCTTCCTGCTTTTGATCAACACCGGCCGACAGAAGTAGTACCCCTGAAACAGTGTGAACCCCTCTTCGCAAGCTTGCTTGTACTCCGCCTGCGTCTCTACTTTCTCTGCAATCAGCGCTACCGTAAACCCGCTCAGATTCTTCAGCAGTTCCCGGCGTCCCCTGGCATCTGTGGCGGCAAAGTCGACCTTGACGTAGTCGGCCAGTTCCACAAGCGGCTTAAGCTCTGGCTTCCAGATAAAGTCGTCGAGCGCCAGCCGGAACCCGCAGCTCTTCAGCCTGCGGCAGGCGGCAATCAATTCAGAGGTTGGCTCCAGGCTCTCCAGAATCTCGAGCACTGTCATGCTCGATGGCAGCGCGTGAACCAGATCGCCGGTCAGCGACTCCATGGTGCAATTCACAAATGCCGGCAATCCTCCGGTCAGCTTCTCCAGGCCAAACATCACCGTGTTGTCGAGCATGGTGCGCGTGGCCAGATCGCCATCGCCGCGAAATGCCTCTTCCGGCCCGGCGCGAAACAGCAACTCGTAGCCGTGCACCCGGCTGTGCAGATCCATGATCGGCTGACGCGCCACAAAGCGCACCGATTCCCTTGCTTCCGCCGTTCCCGCCGCGGAGGCTTTCCCCGCCATCACCTGCGTCGCCATATGACTGTCCCGCTCCGCTTATCGGGAAGGCCTGGTGCAACTTTAAAGTTTGTAGGCTGGCGCGACAGTATCCTGTGTGGACGGGTGCGAGCGAGGGGATCGTCGCCGCAAAAGAGACGGAATTTCAATTCATATTGGTTCGCTAACTTCAGTGCAGGGAGAGATCAGCCCATGAACATTCCGCCATTCACATCCAGCACATGGCCGGTAATGTAGGCCGCCGCGTCAGAGGCCAGAAAGGCAACCGACTGGGCAATTTCCGCGTCAGTCCCCGCGCGCCCGAGCGGAATCGCGGCCATCATGGCCGCGCGCTGCTTCTCGTCGAGCACTGCGGTCATAGGCGTTTCAATGTATCCCGGCGCAACCGCGTTGACCGTGATGCCGCGCGACGCCACCTCACGCGCCAGCGAGCGGGTTAGTCCAATCAGGCCAGCCTTTGAGGACGCGTAGTTCACCTGGCCGGCCTGGCCGGCACGGCCCACTACGCTCGAGATATTGATGATGCGTCCCCAGCGATTCTTCAGCATGGGCCGCAGCACCGCCTGCGTAAGCAGAAAAGCGCCGGTAAGATTGGTCCCTATTACGTCGTCCCAATCGGCGCGCTTCATGGCCATCATGAGACCGTCGCGCGTGATGCCGGCATTGTTCACCAGGATCTCCACTTTGCCGTAGCGCTCAAGAATTGCCTTCGCCGCCGTCTTGATGGATTCCTCGCTGGCCACATCCAGCGCGAATGCGGCAGCCTGCCCATATCCATTTTCCCTGGCCGCAGCTTCGATCTCAGCTACGGCTTCGGCTAGTTTGGCTTCATTGCGCGCCGCCAGGACAACCGTCGCGCCCGCTCGCGCCAATTCCAACGCGCAAGCCCGCCCAATTCCCTGTGAAGCTCCGGTAACCAGCGCGATGCGCCCCCGCAAATCTCCCATTCGCTCATCTCTTTCCACGCTGGCGCGTATCACACAGCGCCCCGTCCGTCCCCCATTATAGGGATGTCCGCCCAGCCATCGAAAACCATCGTTGCAAGAGGGCGATGGCCGACTTTCGAGGTGCCGCCGCAAGCCTGAAGTACGCCTCTTGAACGCACGAAAATGCGCCGGAGCCGCTTCAATCGGCTCCAGCGCAAATGAGACGTTTCAGATTTCAGTAGCTCAGTCGAGCGCGTCCACGTAGTGAGCCAGCATGACCGTGTTCCCGTTCAGCGGATCCACCAGCAACAGCCCAACCATCCGCACATTTTCGCCGCTGGTCAGGCTGCTCGCGCCGCTGAGTCCTCCGCGGAATCCAGTCTTGGCTCCGGTGTAGACCGTGACGGTTTGCGGGATGAGAGTGCCGGCGAAGCCATTGACCTGCACCTGGAAGGTCCCGTTGGCTGCATTCACGCTATTCGCAACCACGGTTCCGTTGTATCCCCAATCGCGCAGCACGACCCGGTTCACGGTTACCGCATTCGCATTGGTCGCGCCGCTTGCAGGTCCGCCCACCGACACGTGCTGGCCGGGAAGCAATTGACTCGAGTTGAACAGGAATTGCGTCAGCGGATTGTGGAACCAGTAGATGAAGAAGTCTTCGTTCCCGCTCAGGTCCACGGTGGCAATCTGTCCCAGTGTCAGTCCCGTCGTTGTGGGCAACAACCCGCGCACATATAGATTGAAGCTGCTTGCCGGATCTCCCGCTGAAGTCTGCGCGACCGAAGTCACCAGCCCACCCGCCCAGAACCCGTTCTGGGAAAGGATGGCCACGTCATCGGCGTCGATGGTCGCATCGGCTTTGTCCAGCGCTCCAGAGAGAGTAATGATGCTGCTCGTGGTCAGATCGCTGAGCCCTTCATTGTCCTCCCACTCCGTTTGCCCGTTCACGTTCACAGTGAACTGGCGTCCATGCGGCCCCTGTACAACAAAGTTCTGGGCGGTCCCATTCACGCTGACCACCGCCGCGTCGAAGCAATCGATGTAGGCTCCGGGGTCGGAGTTTGCAACGCCATTCACATTGAATGTCGGCGTCACCGCGCCGGTAATTGCGCCGGTTCCATCCACTGTGATTGACTTGCGCAGATCAAAATCCAAATGCAACCCGGCAGGTGCACCGGCTTGGGTGATCACAATCGGATTGGACAGTGTCGCCGAGTACGTAAAGGTGGATGCAGAGGAGGGATAAGTCGCCGCCATCGTCGCAATCGTCGGCGCGCTTCCGCTTTGCGTCTGCAGGTAGCCGATTGTCGCACCGCCCAGCACGATGGAGATATTGCTGTAAGTGCCCACCGGAATATCGTTCATATCCAGTAGTGTCTGCAACCCGTTGTAGCGGGCAAAGTCCACCGTCGGCGTACCGCTGATCAGCGACACGGTGTTGCCGTTGGCGTCGGTCGCATTCACGCTTTGTAGTTGCACCGCAAACGACACCACGCTCGGCATCGGCGCGTCTGTTCCGGTAACGAACGACGCGCCTGTTTCCGTTTGCGGATTCGTCTGCATGACGCCGGTGCTGACGCTCGAGCAGCCGGCCAGGATAAGAGTTGCGGCCGTTATGAGAATAAAGGCATAAAATGCCAGTTTTCGTTTTGTAAGGGATTCCATTGTGAATGCACCTCGCGTCTGTCTCGTCTTAATTTCGTCCTGTCCTGCGATGAGCTTCAAGCAGCGTGGGGGTCGCCTGTGCGGGGCAGCGTCTCGACCTGAACACACAGCAATCTCAACCTCGCGCCGTGTCTCGAAACTGGACAAATGCACACCTGACCAAATCATCCTGCGACCAAAGCAAAGGGCCAATGGCAGCTTTGTGCTACCTCATCCCCATTTGGTACCGTTGGTCTCCGGTCAGGATGAGCCGACCGGGACGCGCAGGGCGCACGGCTGACAGGACAGCGCATCATAGATCAACGCCGCACGCACAGGCAGCATGCAGTTGGCCATTGCCGCTAGGCTCTTGGCTTGTCGGTGGAAGGTTTGCAGTTGTTCGAGTTCACACAATGGGTATAGGCGTTCAGGGTTCGCTGGAATCTAAAGTCTCTAATTCAGTTGCAACCCGTAATCCAACTCTGTTGCCGGCCTCATTCATCCCAGCGGCGTAGCCGCCACGGTGACAGGCCGCCCGGCCAGCGCCGTTCTCACCAGCTCCCGCGGCCACACGTAAACCGCCAGGCGCCGCGAGTAGTGGAGTACAGGCTCGATATCCGGCAGCTCGATCCCGATCGACCGCGCCAGGTCATTGCGCTCGATCTCGGCCGCGGCATCTTCGAGCGGCCAGGGAACGTGGTGCAGGCTGGAACGAACGGCCTGTCCGGCACGATTGCGCGTAAACAGGCTTGACCTTTCCATGAGGAAGAACTCCAGGCTGCCGCTGCGCGCCTCGGCCAGCTTGCGGGTTGGCCCCAGGCCACGGTAGCGCGCCTTGAAGATGACCGGGTGATGCGTGAACCGGCGCCTGCTGGAAAAGGAAAACTCTCGCTCCGACTGCTGATCGAAGCGCATCTCCGCCCAGTGGTAGGGCAGATGAAAGAAGGTGTGCGCCACCGCCACGGCGAGGAGGTTGGTGGCGTCGAGCGAGAAGAAATACATGCCCACCGTTCCGGTATTCACATCGCGCACGTAGGTGCGGACATTGAGGTCGGGAAAGCTGCGCAAGCCGGGCAGGTTGGGCATGCCGCGCACCTTGATGCGATCAAGCCAGAAGGGCACCACGCCGAGCCAGGCCGAGCCTTGAAACATGTCCGGCTCCAGGCCCTCCGGCAGCAGCGCGGCGATGGCGTCAGCAGGCACCGGCCAATGCGCAAAGAGCAAGTCGTTCCAGCGCTGCGTCATTTGCCAGCGTCCCGAAGGTATCGGCCGCGGACTGTGCGACGTACGTATCAGAAACTCTCGCATCTTCTTAAAATCCTACTCCCTCACAGCCTTTTAATCACGTCCTTGGGCTGCGTCGCGCCCTCTTCTTTCCCAAGAGGGGCGGGCGTCGAAATCCGGCCTGGCCTGGTAAAAGAGACGGCTCCAAAGCTCTGAAGGATGCACAGCGGCACCCTGGACGGCGGCACGGTGGCCAGATGCCGTATTCTGGTCGCGAGCCATCTTCCATGTCCAGCGAAACTTCCCTTCCTCCCGGCGCCTGTAACCAAAGTGATATCTTCGCCGTCCACGGCGCCGACCCTGAAGTGCTGGCGTACGCCATGGCCAAATACTCCCGGTCGGCTCTTTCCATGCGCGAGTCGCTCACGGAGATCAGCGCCCAGCGCGCCGAGCAGTTTCTCAACACTTTCTATTTTCAATATGGTCACCGCTCCATTGCCGACCTGGCCCACATCGCCTTTGCCGTCGAGCGCCTGAGCCTGCTGGCTGCCATCGTTCTGGTGGACGAGCAACGGTGGGACGGGCAGGAGCGGTCAACGCGGTACCAGAACTTCCTCAAGTCGGGCTGGTATTTTCCCGATTTCGGAGACGATTCTGCCTCCGCCGGGCTATATTCCGAAACCATCAATCACCTGTTCAGCACCTATCAGCGCACGACTGCAGCCGTGCACGAAGCCCTGCGCAAGCGCGTCGCATGCCCCGCAACGCTGAAGCCGGAGGCCTATGAACGCACGCTGAAGGCCCGCGCCTTCGATGTGGCGCGCTACCTGCTGCCGCTGGCCACCAACACGTCATTGGGCCAGATCGTGAACGCCCGCACCCTTGAAACCCAGATCTCGCGGCTGCTCTCGTACCCCGTCGGCGAAGTCCGCGACCTGGGCGTCAAGCTGCGCGAAGCGGCAACCGGGCCGGCGTGGAATGTGAACGCTCAATCCGCGGCAGCTTTTCTGAAAAAGCTCGACCCTTCGCTGGCCGAGGAAGCCGCGCAGCTCTTTACCCGCGAAGTGCGCACTGCGCCCACGCTGGTCAAATACGCCGAGCCGAATCAATACCTGATCGAGACGCGCACTGAACTGGAGCAAGCCGCATCCGAACTCCTTGCCCGAGCTTCCATCGCTCCGGCGCCACTTGTTGACCTGGTGGAGCGAACCGAGACGCTGGAAGTGGAGCTGGCCGCAACCCTGATCTACTGGGCGAGCGACCATCCCTATCGTCAGATCCGCGACCTGGTTGCGGCGCTGCCCGAAGCCCGTGTTGCCGAGATCATCGAACTGGGCTTGCGTCATCGCGGACGCCACGACGAAGCGCTGCGGGCCTTCCATGCCGGAGCGGCTTTGCGCTTCGACATCCTCATGGACATCGGCGGCTTCCGCGATATGCATCGCCACCGCCGCGTGACGCAGATCAAGCAGGGATTCACGGCCGTGCATGGCTGCGAGATTCCCGACTCCGGCGATCTTGGCCCGGACGTGAATCCGCTCGCGGAAGCCGGAATCCTCGGCGAGTTTGAAGCCGCGCTCAGCGGCGCGCATGCGGCCAGCGTCAAAATCGCTGCCGGCAATTCTCCCGAACCTGCGCAGTCTGCCCTCTACCTGCTTCCGCTGGCCACGCGCGTCCGCTGCCTGTTCAAGATGGACTTCGCCGAGGCCCAGTACATCTCCGAGCTGCGCTCCGCGCCTGCCGGCCACTTCAGCTACCGCCGTGTCGCGTGGGAGATGTTCAAGGCGCTCGAGCGCCAGCATCCTTCGCTGGCCAAGTACATCCGCGTCACCGACTTCACCCAGCCCATCGACCTGCTGCAGCGCTAGATCCGCAATCAAAAGGCAACCAAATTTCTTCTTTCGGCGCTCAAATGAGCAGGTAAGTATATGCGCGCGACATTGCTGCTTGCGGTACTTCTGTCGGCCAAGGCGATCGCCAATCAAGCTCCCCCGGCTCCCAGCCTTTCACCCGACGAATTGGTGCGCAAAGTTGTGAACCACGAGCTTCAAGAGGAAAATCAGGACCACTCCCATTGGATGTACCAGGTAGTCACCAACTCTCCTGCGCCCAGCAAAACCAGCATCGTGGTTGAAACAAAGAATGGCAATGTGACTTATCTAGATTCCATCGATGGCCGCCCGCTCTCGCCCCGCCAGAGAACCGAAGAAAACCGCCGCGTCGGGCGTTTCATCAGCGACCCCGCCGAGCAGCGCAAGGCGCGCACTGCAGATGCTGCCGACGCGAAAAAGAGTGCTGACATGTTCTCCATGTTGCCCGATGCCTTCCTGTTCAGGGTAGCCGGGACCAAGGGCGACAATGTCCGGCTCAGCTTCACGCCCAATCCGAACTTCACCTCGCACTCGAAGGAAGCCTACATTTTTCATAAGATGGACGGATTTGTGATCGTCAACACCAAGGCCAATGAGCTGGTTGAAATCTCCGGCCATCTCACCCACGCGGTTGAATTCGTCGGCGGGCTGCTGGGCCATCTCGACACCGGTGGCGTTTTCGATGTCCAGCGCGAAGAAGTGAGTCCGGGGCACTGGTTCATTACCAGGCTCAAGGTCGATATGAACGGCAAAGCCCTGATCTTCAAGACCATCGCCGTTCAGCAGGACGAAGTCCACAGCCATTTCCAGCCCGTCCCCGATTCCACAACCCTCCCCCAAGCGGGGGCGCTTGCTCAGAAGCAAAGCGCCGCCGCCACGCCCGGAAGCCCGGCCGCCTAGCCTGTCTCAGCGGAGCCGGGCTTCTTCGCAATCCAAGCTGAGGAACGGCCTAAGCCTCCGACCTCGTAATTCAAGTTTTTCCTGTGGCTATGCCACATCTCGTGCGATACTGATGTGGTATTCACACAGGAGCAGGATTTGGGCGAGAACAAATTAGACCTTCTTCAGGGCACGCTGGACCTGATGGTGCTTCAAACGCTGGCGGCCATGGGCGCGATGCATGGCTACGGAATCGCGCGGCGCATTGAGCAGACCAGCGCCGACGAAGTGCTGCTCAACCAGGGCACCATTTACGCCTCCCTGGTCCGGCTGCAGCAGCGCGGGTGGATCGCGGCCGAATGGGGCACATCCGACCACAACCGCAAGGCCAAGTTTTACTCCATCACCGGCAGCGGCCGGGAGCAATTGGCCAAGGACGCCGCCTACTGGCAGCGCCTGTCCGACGTCATGGGCCGGGTACTCGCCATGCCCGCCGAGGGTGGTGTTTGATGGGTTCTCTACGCCGGTCCCTGAGCCGTCTCGGTTCGTTTTTATTCAAACCGCGTCTCGAAGACGAATTCGAAGCCGAAGTCGCGGCTCATCTCGAAATGGCGATCGAAGAGAACATCCAGCGCGGCCTCACTCCCCTCGAAGCCCGCCGTCAGGCGCTGGTGCGCTTTGGCGGCATGGACCTGGCGAAATACCAACATCGCGAAGCGCGAGGAATCATGAAAATCGATATTCTCCTCAACGATCTGAAATACACCATTCGCTCTCTCAGTCACGATCGTGGCTTCACGATCGTCGCCGTTCTCATCCTCGCTCTCGGTATCGGCGCCAATGTCGCCGTGTTCAGCGTGGTCAATACGCTGCTGCTTCGTCCGCTGCCCTTTCCGAGCGCGCAGCAACTGGTGTGGATCGCTCCTCCGCCTACCAAGTGCGGGCTTTCGTGCGCGACCTATTCAACCGACGCCTACGACACGTTCCGCACCCAGAGTCACTCTTTTCAGGACGTGACGGGTTACTTCGCCTTCTCGAGTCCCGGCAATCTGAGCCTCGACCTCGGCGGCGCGCCCATTCCGGCCACCAGCATCGACGTCATCGCCAACTTCTTCCAGTTGCTCGGCGTGCAGCCGGAGATGGGCCGCGCCTTCACAGCGGACGACGCGCGCAACGGAGCTGCGCCGGTGATTATGCTCAGCGACGCGTGGTGGCGGCGCCAATTTAATGCCGATCCAAACATTGTGGGCAAGACCTTCGACATGAATGGCCACCAGACCACCGTCATCGGCGTCATGCCCAGAAGCTTCGACTTCGGCGCGGTGTTCTCGCCGGGCGCCAAGGTGGATGCCATTACGCCCCTCAACCTGTATGGCCCTCCGCGCGACTGGGGAAACATCATCACCTTCATCGGACGGCTCAAGCCTGGCGTGTCACTCGCGCAAGCAACCGAAGACGCCAAGAACGTCTCGGCGAAGATGTGCTGGAACAACAAGCAACCTCAGAGCTGCGGGCAATATACGGACCAAGTGGTCCCGGTCCCGCTCAAGGACTATGTCAGCGGCAAGCTGCGGCGCTCGCTTGTTGTCCTCTGGTCGGCCGTCGGCGGCATCCTGCTCATCGCCTGCGTCAACCTGTCCAATCTGCTGCTGGCCCGCGCGGCCACCCGCACCAAGGAGTTCGCCATGCGCACCGCCTTGGGCGCCAGCCGAGCCCGCATTGTGGGCCAGTTGCTTACCGAGAGCCTCATCCTCTCCGCGACTGGAGCGGTCCTTGGACTGAGCCTCGCTTCTGTACTCCTCGGCTGGCTGGGCCATCAGGGAGCCATCGCCCTTCCTCTGCTCAGCACGCTGCACATCGACGGCGCAGCCCTGGGCTGGACCGTGCTCATTGCCGTCTTCGCCGCCGTGTTCTTCGGACTCCTCCCCGGGCTGCGCATGGCTTCCGGCAATCTGCAGGATTCTCTCAAGGATTCCGGCGCCGGCGCCGGGCAGAGCCGCAAACACGAGCGCATTCGCGCCATTCTTGTCGTCTCTGAGGTTGCTCTGGCCTGCGTGCTTCTTGTCGGCGCGGGTCTGCTGCTGCGCAGCTTCATGAAGGTCCTCGATGTCGACCTCGGGTTCCAGCCCGAGCGCGCCGCAGCCGTCCTGGTCGATTACGACGATTCCGTTCCACCCGGCTCGCCCAACGACGCCAACGCACTGAAGCGCACCGCAATCTTCCAGCAGATTATCTCGCGCGTCGGCGCCATCCCCGGCGTCGATGCCGCCGGCATTTCGGATTACCTGCCGCTCGGCCAGAATCGCGCCTGGGGCACACCCTTTCCCAAAGGCGTTACACCGCCGAAGAATCTGAAAGTGGGCAGCCCGCTGGTGTATGTCGTAACTCCGGGGTATTTGCGCGCCATGGGCACACGGCTGCGCGGACGCGACTTTACCTGGGACGACGGCCCCAAGAGCGAGAACGTCGTCATGATCGACGAGGCCTTCGGCCGCTTCCTGAGCGGCTACGCAAAGTGGCCCGGCGGCAATCCCATCGGGCAAATGCTCGACACGGGCGGGCCGGGATCGCGCATCGTGGGCGTTGTAGAGGACGTGCATGAAGAAAGCGCCGAGGGCGATACCGGCTGGCAGATCTACTACCCCGCAAGCCAGGCCGGCCCGAACGCTGCCCAACTCATCGTTCGCACCAGCCTGCCCCCGGCAACGCTGGCGACAAGCGTGATGCAGACGCTCCGCAACATAAATCCCAAGCAGACCGCTGCCGAATTCCGTCCCATTCAGGCTCTTGTGGACCACGCCAACTCGCCGCGACAATTCTTCATGATGCTGGTTGCTTCCTTCGCCGCTCTCGGGCTGATCCTCGCCGCTCTGGGCATCTACGGCGTTATCTCTTACTCGGTCACGCAGCGCACCCAGGAGATCGGCATTCGCATGGCCCTGGGCGCAACCATGGGACTGGTGCGGCGCAGCGTGCTGGCGCGGACGTTACGCCTGGCGCTGATCGGCATCGCCGCGGGCGCCGTCGCATCGTTCGCCGTCTCCAGAGCCATTGCCGCGCTGCTGTTCAACACCGCGCCCAGCGACCCGCTCACATTTGCCGCCATGGTAGTGCTCATCGGCGGCGTTGCCTTGTTAGCCGGCTACATTCCCGCTCGCCGGGCTTCGCGCATCAACCCCATGGTCGCCCTGCGCAACAACTGAAACGGGATGCCGCGCGCCCAGTTTTGAAATTGAAATGCCGGGAAAGGTGTGAGTGTGGGTGCCCCACCTGGGCGCCCTCTGGGCACCGCGTCTTTGTTTTTGCGGCTAGGGTGGGACCGCTATACAAAGAGAGGAGAAGTGCCTTAGCAGGAGTTCCGCATTCAGTTCTGTGCGTTCTTTTGCTCCGCATTTACTCTTGCACCCTGGTGTGGAGGAGAATCGTCCCCGACTCCCTCACGCTGCTCCACCTCATGCCGCTCGGAATGGATCGCCTTGACCAGCGAATGCATCACGTCGTCCAGCGTGCGGCCTGGAGCCAGGGCGCAGTTCTCGAATACATCCGTGTCGCTGTTTGTGCCCAGCTCAGGCGCGACACAGCTCAACAACAGGCCCCTGTCGTCCGTGACGGGAAATAGATGGCGTTCAAGCGGTGTGCCGACGGCGTGCAACGTTGCCGGAGTCGGCTCGAATAGTTCGGCTGCCAATGCAGATCTTTGGCGCGCATCCGAAGCGGTTGATTCAGTTCTGCAAACGACTGCTTGCGCGTCCGCCAGGGCAAAGAGAACCACGACATACATGAGTGCGGAATGTGCCTTCATATCCACCATCCTTGGCTGGGGCTTTTGGGATGGCTAAAGTATCGGCTGAAATAGGAAAATGGTTCAATCGTAAAACTCTTCGGTTGCCCGATTCTTTTGGAATGCGAACCAAAGAAGTTCATCCGCGGGCGAAGAAGTCGGCTCTACCCCCGCGAAGGCCCACACAGATAAGGAACGTCCAAGTAACCCGCGTCGAAACGGACGCCGATCGCACCACGGAATCAGGCGAAAGATCACCGCTCGCGAATCGGGCTCTTACCTTCGAGCAGCGCAAGACGGCCCTGAAGAACAGCCGCCAGTCGCGCATTGCCCTGCTGACTTGCCAACTCAACCGCATGCTGCTGCGTCTCGACAGCCTTGTCGAAATCTCCAGCTTCGGCATAAGCCGCCGCCAAAGTTCCAAGCAGCATGGGTTCGCGGCCTTTGGTCAGCTCAACCGCATGGCTGGCAAGGGTAACCGCTTCATTGCCGTTGCGCAGCGACGCATCGGCTGAAGTTGAACGCAGCCAGGCCATGTCGTTCAACAACTTCACATTGTCAGGCTCTGCCTTCAGGGCAACCTGCCATTGCCTGAGCGCCTCTGCCTTCTCGCCCTTCATCACCAGCGCCGTGCCCAGGTAGGAATGCGCATCGGCATCGCCGGGCGCAATATCGATCGCCCGCTCGAAGTGCGGAATTGCCTCGTCCACTTGTCCCTTCTCGGCCAGGCCGAGTCCCAGGTTGGTCTGCACTTCGGCCGTCTCGGGTCCTAGTTCAAGCGCCTTCTTCAAATGGCCGATGGCCCCGTCCAGGTCATTTTTTTCGAGTAGTGCATGGCCCAGATTCGCCTCCGCGGCAGAGTATGCCGGATCCAGTTGCACGGCCTTCGAAAAGTCCGCAAGCGCGCCGTCAACTTTACCCTGCATGGCCAGCGCCAGGCCGCGATTGTTGAATGCATGCGCGTACTTCGGATCGCTCTCGATGGCCTGGTTGTACTGTTCGACCGCCTCATCCAGCTTGCCCGCGGAGGCCAGCACAAATCCCAAATTGTTGTGCGCCTCGGAGTAATCGGGATTGATCTTGAGCGCCTCTTCATACTGTTCGATGGCCTCCGGGATGCGCTTCTGCTCAGCCAGCACGCGGCCCAGATTGCTGTGCGCCTCCGCATAGGCAGGATTGGCCTCGATGGCCAGCTTGTAGTGCTCAATGGCCTCGGCCGGTTGGCCCACGGTGGCCAGCGCGATGGCCAGGTTGTTTTGCGCTTCAGGATATTGCGGCTTGGCTGCCACGGCCTTTCTGAATTCCGCAATGGCCGCGTCTGTTTTGCCCGCATGCTCAAGCGTCTGCCCGAAGTTGTTGAGCGCCCGCGCGTCGCCGGGGCTCATCGATAGCGCCTTGTTCCACTCCGGAATGGCCTGCGCGTACTCGCCCTTCTTGGCCAGATCCGCAGCAACATCGAATTGCTTGTAAAACTCAACCGCCGGCGTGTCGATGTGTTCGATGCCGCTGGGCTGCATGTTCACAAACTCGGGTATATTCACGGCGCGATTGGCCGCGGTTGCGTTCTCGATAAGAATCGGCGGCGTGTCATTGCCGTTTTCGTCGATGTGCGTGAGATACATCTGCGTGTACGGTGAGCGGCTCTTGGACGAGAACACCAGCCAATGTCCATTGGGCGAAAAGCTGTGCCAGGAGTTCATCAGCGAAGTGTTGCAGTTCATCAGGCGCGCCGTGCCGCCGGCCGCGGGAATGATGTAGAGCTTCGAATCCGGCCGCATCAACTGGCCGTTCTTGGCCTGCACAAAAACAATCCACTTGCCATCCGGCGAGATCTTGGGAAAGCTGTTGCTCATGCCGTTCTCGCTGGCGCCCACAATGCGCTCCGGCGTGCCGCCTTTGCCGCCGTTGAAGGGAATCCGATAAAGGTCGTACTGAATCTTCACTTCCTTGGGATCGTTGGCGTAGTCCGCCATGATTCCATCCGCAGGATAGGGATCGCGCGCCAAAGCCCGCTCAAACACCAGATACTTTCCATCCGGACTCCACACGGCATTCGATTGCAGATATTTAGGATCGTCGGCCCCAGGTAGCGGACGCAGTTTCTTCTCCTCACGGTCATACCACTGCACGATGCCGCGCGTCGGATAAAACACCTGCAGGAAGCGATAGTCCTTGAAGTTGGAAACGTAATAGAACTGGCTGCTCTTGGTTCCCGGCGGCCGCGTCGTCGTCACCACGTAGCGCCCGTCCGGAGAAACCTGCGACATGAATCCCACGCGCACCGGGCTGCCATTCTCGCTGGGGAAAGACGCCCATGAAACCGTGTCCTCATTGCGGATGGTCATCTTCTCCGCGACAGGAACCATGGCGTAAAGGCCCTTGTCGTTTTGCGGGCCATCCATATCGATGCCCAAAGTCTTGCCATTGGCGGAGAAAGAGTGGCAGTTGGCGCAGGTGTGCAGATCGTGCATAACCACATGGCTATGGTCGTCGGCCACGTTGCGCATGCTCCAGTTGATGAGCGGAATGGCGCTTGAAGCGAGAGGCTTGATGAATCCCTTTTCCGCATCGCTCGGCATCAGCGGCACATCGCGAAAGAAGATGGGCGCGCCGACGCTGTCGGGTGACACATGCATCTCCATGCGGGCCTGCGACAGAGGAGTTGCCGATGCCTGCGCGCCAGCCGCGAGTCCGCTGATCGCAATGGTCACCGCGCCCGTGCCTGCCTGGCGCTTGATGGCCGCCCAGGTTGCTGCATCCGGCTTCCACGTATGCGCCGCCGCCTGTTCTGGAGTCAGCTCCGGCAGCTTGTTGGTGGTCGAGATGCAGCGCTGGTCAATTTCTCCCACCTTCATCCGCTCGCCGCGGGACGTGAGATGCATGGGCGCCGCGCCATTGGCGAAGCTCACCTCGATCTGCCACGTCTGCGCCGCTTCTGCCGGGTCGCGCCACATGAACGTCGGCGATGCCATGTCGGGAGGGATGACCGACCCATTCAGCGGATAGTCGATCGTGATCCGCTCCGGCTCATGTCCCGCCCATACTGCGCGCATGCCCATCCCGCCTAGCACGAGCGACATCAGCGCACATGCAAAGCCCAATCCGCGCATCCAGCTTCGGCCTTGCAAACCACCATCCGCACGAACGATTGCGCGCACCAAAACGTACGATTCCTTTTGCAGGATGTTCAAGTTCACTTGCCCCCCCGGCGTCGATTGGCCGACCCACCAGAGCCGCATCCAGCCCGCCCTCCCGGCAATCATCACGGTGCCCGGCGCGCCGCTTACGCTGCATCGTTCGCTCAGCCCACCATCCTACCAAAATTCGCATATCGCTGGCATTCGCTGGGTCAGGCTGGCGTGGATCTCGATCCAGGTGAGGCATCTCCCATGGTTCGAGGTCTTGGGGCTGTACGATGGTACTCGAGTGACATGATGCCGACTGATCGCGACGCCCCAACCCGGTTCACCGAAGCCTGGCCGCCACTGCCCCAATCTGCCTGGAGCGACACCTGCGCCACTCTTCAGCTCTGGATGCAGGTGGTCGGCAAAATCCGGCTCGCACTCACGCCGCACCTCAACCACACTTGGAACGTAACCCTTTACCCCACCGTGCGCGGCCTCACCACAATGCCCATGCCGCACGGCCAGCGCATGGTGCAGATCGACTTCGATTTCATCGATCATTTTCTGCTTGTCGATACCGGCGAAGGCGATCGAAGGACGATCCAGCTCGAACCGATGACGGTCGCGGTCTTCTATCAGAAGCTAATGGCAGCGCTCGACAGCCTCGGCCTTCCCGTCCGCATCTGGCCAGTGCCGGTTGAAGTGGCCGCGCCCATCCCTTTCGATCAGGATCAGGTGCACGGGGCCTATGATCCCGAGTTCGCGCAACGATTTTGGCGCGTCCTGTTGCAGACCACCCGCGTCTTCACCCAATTTCGCGCTCGCTTCCGGGGCAAGGTCAGCCCTATCCATCTATTCTGGGGAGCGCTTGACCTGGCCTGCACGCGCTTTTCCGGCCGTACGGCGCCAGAGCATCCCAGCATGGCTGGCCTGCCCGACCGGGTGACGCGCGATGCCTATTCGCATGAGGTCTCGAGTTGCGGCTTCTGGCCCGGCGCACCCGGCATTGAGCCGTTCTTCTACAGCTACGCCTACCCCGAGCCGCCTGGTTACAAGGACTACGCCGTCGCGCCGGCGCATGCCGCATTCAATCCCCAGTTTGGCGAGTTTGTGCTGCCCTATAAAGCGATGCGGCAGAGTGCCGACCCAGACGGCGCGCTGGTTCAGTTCTTGCAGAGCACCTACGAGGCTGCCGCGATCTGCGCCCATTGGGACCGGGCAGCCCTGGAAGTGGAGTCGCCGACAAAGTCCTCCTGAGCCGGCCGAAAAACCGCCGCAACGCGACCAGAGATCCGTGAATAGAGATCCATGAATAAGGAGCGGACAGCGCAGCCAGTCCGTCGTGTGTGCGCTACCATGGAGTCAGCTAATCAGCGCTGCAAGATCGGGACTCGCGCATGTTCGTGGTTGTCTGGCAGTTTGAAATTGCCGAAGAGAAAACCGCCGCCTTTGAGGCCGCCTACGGGCC